>CAZOWJ010000030.1:0-37852 GCA_964583415.1 uncultured Desulfocapsaceae bacterium | reverse complement strand
CATTTGATTCCTTTATGCCGCCAGTAAGAGGGCTCTTGGCACCGGCTGAAAGTCTGCCCGAATTTGCCGCGACGGTTCCGGACAGCAGTCCGGGTGCGAAGATGAGTTTGTTGTTTGGTCCAAGCGGATGACAGGTAGGCTCAACTTCTGCTGCAACAATGGTTGAGGTCAGTCCGCGCCCTCCATGTCCAGCCCACTCAGCAGGCACAGCCTCTATGCTGGTGGTGAGATCAGACATGTTAACTCTGAAAATTTTGTCTGCCATGGTGAAGTCTCCTCTTTTTGATATTGATACTCACTGCAAATGAGTATGATATACTGTTGTCTACTGACTCTAACGATTATTGACAATATACTACAGAACCAGAATCTCTGAGATTATAACCGCCAAGAGCTATTATCTTAGCATAAAAATCTCTATTTTCCCTTATAATTTCCAGTGCTGTCACGACTCGTTGATCGGAGAGAAGGTGCTCCGGGACAATCAGGTCGTATCTCTCTTCTGCGATCGGTATAAATTCAAGGTCGAGGGCAACGGCGGCTGCGCGAATTCCCATCCCTGCATCAACACAGCCGCTGGCTACTGCTGCTGCTACATTCATGTGGGTGTACTCTTCATGATCGTATCCGCTGATCCTGGATGGATTGATCTGTGCATCACCCAGGATTTTATCAGTCAACAAACGTGTACCAGCGCCTTTTTGTCTGTTGATAAATGATAAATGATTGCCGGCAATATCTTTGAAGCTTTTAATATTACATGGATTATTTTTTTGTACTATAAGCCCTTGTTCCCTGTAACAGAGGTTTACCAGTTGAAGCGGGATGTCCTGCAAAAACCGTTTAATAAAGGAGATATTATATTCGCCTGTTTCTTCATCAAGCAGATGGCTGCCGGCAATATGGGCTTCGCCGCGCCGAATAGCCATAATACCTCCCATCGATCCAACATGGGCAGATGATAGCCGGATACGAGGACTGTTTTTGTAAAGCTGATTGGCGAGAAGATCAAGGATGTTATCATGGCTGCCGATCGACACAAGGGTGGCATCGATCTCCGTTTTCGGGCGTAATAACTCAATGGAGACGTTCTCCCCAGCGCCAACGCCCTCACTTCGTGATGGGATGGTCAGCAACCCATCTGCACGTACCATAGACATGACGGCACCAGCTCCCTTTCCGGATGGTGTGGCAATTAATTTATCACCTACCTGACCGAGGGTAACACGGACAAATTGATCAACACCCATGGATGAAGGCATTGGCCGTGACATTATCGCATCAATAATGTTTGCGGCCGGTGTTTTCTGCCCAAGGAATTCATGGATGAGTTCTTCGCCAAAAAGTTTCATGGTCAACAAGGCCGATATCGGATAGCCGGGCAAACCAATGATAGGAGTGTCGTTGACAACTGCAAGAATGATAGGTTTGCCGGGTTTGATTGCGACACCATGAACAATTATTTTGCCAAGAGAGCTGAGAATTTTCGCTGAAAAATCCTTGGTTCCAGCTGATGCCCCTGCATTGGTGAAGACAATGTCTGAGGATTTTGCTGCTTGTTCGATTGCCTCCTTCAGTTTTTCGGGATCATCCATGACCGGTTCGTGTGAGTGGGCATCTGCCCCCCATTGACGGAGATATCCGGTTAAAATTGTTGTGTTGAATTCAATAATCTGGCCAGGCTTAACGGGTTGCCCGGGGGGAATCAATTCAGAGCCGGTTGGGATGACAGTGACCCGTGGCGGAATAAGTACTTCAACCTCGGTAATACCAGCGGCAAGCATTGCTCCCTGGTCTATGGGCCGTATCGCATGTCCTTCTGGTATTATGAGTTCTGTGGCGACGATGTCTTCACCGACAGTGCGAATATGCTGCCAGGGTGTGGCTGGGTTTATGAATTCAACATTCCCATCATTATGGGTATGGACATCCTCAATCATAACCACCGCGTTATAGATCTGGGGAATAGCGTTTCCTGTATTTACCCGCTTGAATTTCAAGGGAGCAAGTATTACTGGATTTGCTTCACTGGCGGAGGTCAGATCAAGGAAGTGAACAGCGATGCCATCCATGGCAGAAGCGTTGTATGTTGGAGAAGAGTGGTGAGCAAAAACAGGTTTTGCCGTCAATTTCCCAGCAGACTGGTCCACATTAATAACTTCTGTTCGCCAGCTCGAGAAAAAACCACAGTCGGAAAGTGCTTTTTTCCAGATCTTCTTTGCTGCTGACAGTGGCTGGTTTTTTATATAAACGGATTCCTTTTTCATTGGTACAGATACACCTCGATTAAGTTTCCTTCCTGGAGTCCTTGAGTGTCCTCATCGATCATAAAGTAACCATGAGCACGTGATAGGGATGATATGGCTCCTGATCTGCCAAGTACGGGGAATGCATGGTATTCGCCATTATCATATGATAACTGTACCCGGATTAAATCAAGCCGGCCGGCTGCAGAGTTAATGTTTCTTTTCAAAACGGCTTTGACCGTTGCAGCTGGCAGTTGATGGTAATTTTTTAAGCCGGAAAGAGAATGGATTACCGGTTTAACGAAGAGATCAAAACAGACGGCAGCAGAAACGGGGTGTCCGGGTAAACCAAAAATTGGCGTGTTATGGCCATATCCAATAATGATAGGCTTTCCAGGTTTCAAGGCCACCCCGTGTACAAGGACACCGGGGGAGCCAAGTCTGGCGATAGCCTGTTCTCCAAGGTCTCGCATGCCCACGGAACTGCCACCGGAAAAAAGGACGATATTTGTTTCAGCCACCGCTTTTTCAACGGCGGAGAAAAATGCTTCTTCATTGTCTGAAACAATTCCATAATCGATTACCTCTGCACCATGTTGCCGAGCCGATGAACCAATAGTAATCGAGTTAATATTCCTGACCTTTCCAGGTAAGAGAGGCTCTGTGGGCGCAATAATTTCATCTCCGGTCGAAATAATTCCCACTTTGGCTTTTTTAAAAACAGAAATTTCAGAAATACCAAGTCCGGCAAGAAGGCCTAAATCCTGAGGACGCAGCCGGTTATGTTTGGCAAGAGCGAGATCATCGACGCTGATATCATCACCTTTTCTGATTACATTGCTGCCGCTGCCGATATCTTTTACAATCTCGATCATCTGATCATCGATGGGGACTGTATGCTCAAACATCATAACAGCATCGGCTCCCCCCGGAAGAATTCCTCCGGTTGGTATTTTGATACAGTTACCCCTGGTAACGGTGGTATCTGGTACTTCACCCATCAGTATCTCGCCGGTTACATTGAGATATGCCGGCATGGATTGACTGGCCCCGAAAGTATCTGAAGAAATCACGGCATATCCGTCCATTGTTGAACGGTCACAGGGCGGCAGGTTTTCTGGCGCCCTGATATCGTCTGCGGTGACCCTGCCGAGCGCCTTTGCAAGTGATAGCCGTTCAGTTTCAAGTTTAATGTCGTCAAGATAGGAGAAAAGAACAGTCCGGGCAGCATGTACAGGCGTGAGTTCCTCACGTCCAAGCATGTCACGTGTGGTTTTTGTTTTAGACATCGTCAGATTTACAGATAAGAAAAATTTTATGATATTGCTGCAGATGTTCGAGCAGTTCTTGAGGTCGTATCGGTTCGCTGTTCAGAGTTGTCTCATTCATCGCTTTGACGAGGGTTGGACGAAGCCTGAGAAAAGATAACAGATCTTGGCTGTTTAAAACTACTCCTTCAGCGAGAAGTTCTCTTCCTTTTTCTACCGCGATGACGTTAAAAAGTTTTACCTGGACAACAACGGGAGATTTTGACTGGCTCGGTTGCTTTTGAACAGCAGTCTTTCTGAGAGAGGTAAGGGGACTGCATTTTCGAAAAAGCGATCCTGCAAGTCCGGGCATTGCTGCTGACAGGGCTAACGTTGCAGACTCTTCTGAGAAAGCAAGATTCGTGTCATCCACGGAATCACCGTTCAGAAATATTGTCTGCAGTCTGTTTGCAATGTAATCTTCGGTAAAACCAGGTAATGAAGAGAGAAATGAAACGAGGGTTTCTCCCTGAATAGCGCTGTCGAAAAAACCAGACTGCAGAACAGTGACGAGTCGCTGGAGAAAAGCCGATTCCATCGAGGTGCGCAGGACAGGGTAAGATTCTTTAAGAATTTTATTTGCCATTTCTTTTAGTTTATAGAGGTTAGTTGCGAGTAAACAGGTAATGCTATAAAGTTCAGTTACCTTTTGAAACCCGATCGCACATATTAAAAGAATCTGGAATCAAAGGCAAAGGTATTGTTAAGGATCAAAGACCAGGGAATTACCCTGAAGGAAATATTATGAAAGTTAAAGGACTTAAACCGCTTAATGGCTTTAACACAAGTAATGGGCCTGTTGTAACCGTCATTCTTGATGGCGTTGGTATCGGCAGCAGGGATGAAAGAGATGGTGTCTATGTCTCTCATACACCTGTTCTTGATCAATTGTTCGGCGAACCTTTATACACACAGCTTATAGCACATGGAACTGCTGTTGGCTTGCCCAGCGATGACGATATGGGAAACTCAGAGGTTGGGCATAATGCGCTTGGTGCCGGCCGCATCTTTCCCCAGGGTGCAAAATTGGTAAATGAGGCCTTTAAAAGCGGAATAATTTTTCAAGGGAAGAGCTGGGAGCAGATAATGGAGCGCTGTGCTGACGGCGGAACTCTGCATCTCATCGGGTTGGTGTCAGATGGTAATGTGCATTCACATATAGATCACCTCTATAGTTTGCTGCAGGCATGCAGTGAAAATAAAATTCACCGGGTTCGAATCCATGGTTTACTTGATGGCCGTGATGTAGGTCCTCGCAGTGCTCTGGATTATTTCAAGCCACTTGAAGAAAAGTGCGTGGAGTATTCCCGGCAGGGACATGATTTTAAAATTGCTTCGGGTGGCGGGAGAATGGTTACGACCATGGACCGATATGAAGCTGACTGGAATATTGTCCAAAAAGGCTGGATGGCCCATGTGCTCGGGTTGGGGAGATCTTTTCCATCGGCTGTACAGGCAATAACTACCTATTATGATGAGGATCCTTATATGACAGACCAGTATATGGATTCATTTGTTATCGCCGATGAAACGGGCCCTGTCGGAGAAATAGTGGATGGAGATGCAGTGGTATTGTTCAATTTTCGCGGAGATCGGGCGATCGAGCTTTCCCGGGCTTTTGATGAAAAAGATTTCGATGTTTTTGATCGGCAACGCTGGCCAGAGGTTTTTTTTGCAGGAATGATGCAGTATGACGGAGATGCCCATATCCCTCAGAATTACCTGGTTGAGCCGCCGGAGATTACCAATACCCTGAGTGAATATTTGTGTGGGACTGGAATTCGCTCCTTTACTGTTTCAGAAACCCAAAAATTCGGACATGTTACTTATTTCTGGAACGGAAACAAATCCGGCTATATAGATGAGAATCTTGAGAAATATGTTGAGATAGTATCAGACAGGGTAACCTTTGACCAGCGTCCCTGGATGAAGGCGGCAGAAATTACCGATGAGGTTATTGCCGCTATAAAATCAGACCGCTATGATTTCATCAGACTTAACTACCCGAATGGCGACATGGTCGGTCATACCGGTGATCCCGAGGCAGTAAGAATTGCAGTTGAGACGGTAGATCTCTGTCTCGGCAGATTACTTCGGGTTCTCGAAAAACATGGCGGTACGCTCATGGTAACTGCCGATCATGGAAATGCGGATTGTATGTGGATCGAGAAAAATGGTCAACGTCTTCCCATGGTCGCCCATACTAGAAACCCGGTTCCATTCATTATCAAACTATTTCATGAGAATAATAGTTTCCAGTTCAGTGAACGTTCCGATATCGGATTAACTAATGTAGCCGCAACAATTTGTATACTGCTCGGTTATGAACCTCCCGAAGGATACAGGCCTTCCCTAGTGAGGCTGGAAAGCAAGGCTGAATAAGTCAAGGATAGCAGGACTATCATGGAAGAGAGAATAAGCCGTTCAGAGCAGAAAAGACAGTTCAAGCAAACTGAGTCAGCGGCCAAAGAATTATCCGAATTAAGCGACCTTGACCTCAAGCGTCTGCCGGTAAGTGATGACCTGAAGGCTGAGATTGTTCTTTGCAGAAAAACAAAGACGGGTGCAAAAAAACGACAGATTAAGTACATAGCCAAAATATTACAGCAAGAAAACCTTGGAGAGATCCTTCTCTTCCTCCAGGAGAGAAAAGGCTCCAGGCTGGAGGAAAATCGATTTCAGCATGAAGCTGAAAGGTTGCGGGACAGTATTGTCGATGATGCTTTACTCGCTTATGATGAGTGTCGAAAACATCAGGAACAGTGGGAACTCGATTGGCAGAGCGATGCCATTGGCTATGTTGTAAACCGTTTTCCCGATATAGACGAAAATGAGCTGCGGCGGTCTGCCCACCAGTATGCCCGCAGCAGAAGTAAGACACATTACAGGGAACTGTTCAGAATAATAAAGGCGGCTGCCGAGAAAAACCGTTTGAATGAGATAAAGGAACGTTCTAATGATAAAAAGACAACTAATTAATAATCAACCCGACACGTCGGAAAACTTTTTAGAGTCACTGGATAAGATAAGATAAACAGCAATACATCTGGTACTTTTGTCTGGATGGTTTTATGTCTCCAGAGTATATCCTGAAGATTCATGACCCAACAAAGAAACCGGGTCAAAGCCAATGCACATTATAGACAGGTTATATTTTTCATGAAAGCAATCTTTTCAGATCGAATTAACGATGTTCCACGCTCATTTATTCGCGAAATACTGGAGGCTTCACTTGATGCAGATGTCATTTCATTTGCCGGTGGCCTGCCGAACCGTCAATTCTTTCCTGTCGATAGTCTTCAGGCTGCTGCGAACACAGTTTTTGAGGAGCAGGGTGCTGGTTGTCTGCAATACAGTAATTCTGAAGGATTAATCGAGCTGCGTCAATGTATCGCAGATCGATATTTACAAGAGCAGAATATCAAGGTTAGTGCTGACAACATTCTTATTACCAATGGCAGCCAGCAGGCACTGGACCTGATAGCCAAGATTACCCTCAACGATGGCGACCAGGTTGTTATTGAAGAACCTGGTTATCTCGGAGCTATACAGGCACTTAACTTTTATAGACCTGAATTTATGGCTGTCGGAGTCTCGGAAACGGGTATGGACTGCCAGCAGCTTGACCATTCTTGTAAAGTCGGATCGCCAAAATTGATGTATACAGTGCCCAACTTTCAAAATCCTTCGGGAATTACCTATTCTGAGCAGAACAGGAAGGATATTGCAGAGATTGTAACCGGAAAACCCTTGCTGCTTGTTGAGGATGATCCATATGGTGCGCTTCGCTTCAGTGGTAAATCCGTCCCTTCGTTTTACCACCTTCTCCCTGATCAGACACTGCTGCTTGGTTCATTTTCCAAGGTCATTGTGCCTGGCTTCCGTCTCGGCTGGGTTGTCGCTCCGGATGCTGTTTTTGATAAATTGCTTATAGCAAAACAGGCGGCTGATCTGCATACCTGCAACTTCACGCAGTCCATCATCTACCGATTCCTTCAGGACAATGACCTGGATGAACATGTGAAGACCATTAACAAGGCATATGGAAGGCAGTGCCGAGCCATGCTTGATGCAATTGATGCTAACTTTCCGGAAGAAGTAACGTATACAAGACCCGAAGGAGGGATGTTCTTATGGGGAGTACTGCCTAACCAACTGAGCGCGATGGAGCTATTCGAGCGGGCAGTCAAGAAACAGGTTGTATTTGTTCCAGGCGATCCTTTCTATACGACACACCAGCAAACTTCTACATTCCGGCTGAATTTTTCCTGTGTAGACGAGACTCTTGCGCAAGAAGGTATTGTGCGACTTGGTGAAGCAATTAAAGAGATGATTCATTAAATTGTCATAGATAAGAGACCTATTCGCAGAAAAACAGACAAAACGATTTGATATCCGGTTATAATTGGATTTCTGGGTAATGATACCTGTTAAATCCTGAGTTGCGGTTAAGCAGCATTATGAAAATATTTCGTCCTCGAACATTTTTAAATATGGTTTTACTTGGGTTTGTCGCAGTTTCTGTACCTCTCGGGGTTGGCCTTTGGACAACACTGAGTTATATTGAAGAGCTAACCGGCACTGGACTTGAAGTAGTAGATCATGCTGTAAGCGGCACACGTGACAGCGAGATCCTCTCTGAATTTCTCCGTAATGAAGAAAGAACACTCAGGCTTTATTCAATAACTTCTGAGGTAGAATATCTCAAACAGGCTCAAACGTATCATAATCAAATTGATTCATTGCTGTTCGAATTACTGAGTCTTCCCCTTGAATACATAGTTAGAAAAGATATTGAAGATACGAGGAGTTCCAGGAATTTGCTTCGAACCGTAATAATAGAAGCATTGGGCAAACCAGGTGATGATACCCTGGCTGAAATCAAGTTGGCCATTGAATCATTCAGTAATCAGCATGATCGGGCAATGCAGATCCGGACGGGTATCCAGAGAATGGTTGAGTCACAGGTTGATGGGCTCAAAACAACTACTGCCGAAGCCCAGCATGCCCTTGTTTCGCAGACAATAACATTTATTCTTGCGACGATTTTCATGATAGCAATTATGGCCTTCCTGCTGTCATGGCCAGTCCGGCAGTTGAATAAAAGTGTTGAAAGACTGGGAAAGGGTGATTTTAAAACTCCCGTGCTTGTTACCGGCCCGCTCGATGTTGAGGCGGTTGGTGAAAAGCTCGACTGGCTGAGAAAAAGACTTGATGCTCTTGAGCAGGAAAAATCGAAATTTCTCGCTCATATATCCCACGAGTTGAAGACGCCGCTGGCATCCATAAGAGAAGGGGCGTCACTGCTTAGTGAGGAACTTGTCGGTGATCTAAATGATAAGCAACAGGACGTAGCATCAATACTGGTGAATAACAGTATCCTGCTGCAGGGGCTTATCGAGAATATTATTGATTTCAACATGGCGCAGGCAGGACAGAAACTGCTCGATATATCTCCTGTCAATCTGAAGGAACTGCTCGAAAAAGTCGCTGAGTCACAAACGGCAAAGATGATTGGGCGAGAGATACACCTTGACTTAAAACTCGAGGAAGCAACCGTTTATGGAGATTGTAAGCAGTTAGAGACAATCTTTGAAAACCTGTTCTCAAATGCTGTCAAATTCAGTCCTCAAGCGGGAACCGTAGGCTGTCGTCTGAGCGGTGACAAGAAGAGCGTAGCCTGTATTGTATTTGACTCCGGACCAGGAATAAGTATAGAAGAGAAAGATAAAATATTTCAGCCGTTTTATCAGGTGGACAGCTCTGCTAATTCGGTTGTAAAAGGAAGTGGGCTTGGACTGGCTATTGTCAAAGAATATGTAAAATATCACCATGGGACTCTCAGTCTTTTAAATCCCGGAAAACCAGGCGCACGTTTTGGTGTGACACTGCCAAGGCGCAGGGAATCAAAGAAAAAAGAGGTATGAAAATGGGTGTGTTTGTTAGATCGTCAGTGACGTGCCTTACAGTACTGACATTGTTTTTGGCTGGATGTCACCTTGAGCAGGGGAAGCTTCATTTTGACGAGCTCAATCTAAACCCGATTACCGTATATGCGATGAAGCCTCTTGAGACAACGATCTATTGTGTTGCAGAAGGAGACGTTCCATCCGGTGATCTTCTAGAGCAAATGCATCGAGAATCATTTGATCAAGTTGAGACTAACCCGGAAAAGGCAGACTGGGGCGAGCTCGTCTGCCTGTCATTGTCAGAGCATGCTACGGTAAAACAGATGAAGGAAACAATTAACGTTTTAATGCTTGTCCTTGCTACGAGAGATGATTTAAGGGGTGCTGTTAGAGGCTTTAAACGGCTTCTCGAGCAAAAGGTGAGAATGGCTGGAGAGCTGGAAAAATCGCAACAAATGTTCGAAGATGAGAAGAATGACAAGAAGGCTGTTATCTCGTCATATGAAGATAAGATGAATATTTATGAATTAAAATTGATTCTTGAGAGACAGGCAACAGCCAAGCAGGCAGAAAAAGTTTATACCCTCGACCAGCAGGTACAAAAATTGAAAGAAGTTGAGCTTTTACTTCAACCTAATAAAACAACAAATTAACAATATGATCAAACCAACCATATTACTTGTAGATGATGAAGAAGACCTGCTCAGCCTATGGACCCTGCGGTTAGAGAGCGCCGGTTATAACGTAATAACTGCGCAATGCGGAGAAGAGGCAATGGCTGCCTTCGCTGCTTCGGGACCGCAGCTTGTCGTTACTGATCTGCGTATGGGCAAAATGGATGGTCTTTCCCTCTATGAAGCAATCCGTAAGGTGAACACTTCGATTCCAGTTTTGATGATTACTGCACATGGCTCAATACCGGAAGCTGTTGAAGCAACCAAGAAAGGAGTATTTTCTTTTCTTACAAAACCGATTGATGGTAAAATTTTCCTCCAGGAAATCGCGCGGGCACTAAAGGTTGCATCTGTTACCGGGCGAGATGAAAGCACAGAAGGCTGGCGAAACAATATAATCTCGCGCAGTGCTATCATGGAGCAGCTGCTTGACAAGATAAGACTTGTATCACGCAGTAATTCAAGCGTCCTGCTCAGAGGCCAGAGCGGTACGGGGAAGGAAGTGCTTGCCCAGGCGCTGCATAATGCTGGTGATCGGAATGATAAACCATTTATCGCGGTCAACTGCGGTGCTATCCCTGAGGCATTGCTGGAATCAGAGTTGTTTGGACATGCCAAGGGGTCCTTCTCCGGTGCAGACAGAGCCTATGGCGGGTTATTCAGGGCTGCTGATAAAGGGACCTTGTTTCTCGATGAAATCGGAGATATGCCGCTCCAGTTACAGGTGAAATTATTACGTGTTCTCCAGGATCGCAAGGTTCGACCTGTTGGCGATTCAGTGTCAGTTCCGATTGATGTCAGAATAATATCTGCAACGCATCAGGATCTTGAGAAAAGTGTTGAGCAGAAAACATTTCGTGAGGATCTGTACTATCGATTAAATGTAGTAACTCTGGAAGTTCCTCTTCTCCAGGATCGTCGCGAAGATATTCCCCTTCTGGTTGAATATTTCCTGAAATTGATCAACGATCAGAATGAGCGTAAAATTGTCGGTTTTTCTCCAGACGCGCTGACTGCGCTTATTGAAGCTCCCTGGCCAGGAAACATACGGCAATTGCAGAATGTGGTAGAGCAGGCCGCAGCTCTTTCCACCTCTGATCTCATACCGGTTGACCTGATTCACAATGCCCTGAAAGAAGAGAATGAAAAGGTTCAAACCTTTGATGAAGCGCGATTTGAGTTTGGACAACGTTACCTGGTCAGACTTCTGCAGATGACCAGTGGCAATGTTGCTCAAGCAGCAAGAATTGCAGGAAGAAACAGAACAGATTTTTATAAAATTCTCAACCGTCACCACATAGCTCCCGCCCTTTTCAAAGACTGACAATTCTCACCCTTTTTCGATAGGTTCTGTTGGCATTCGTCTTTGTTAAGAGACAATTGGCGACACCCCTGGTCCCTGTTATTCAGGTATAACCATTAAATATCGATTAGATAAGCACGTCTCCCGGAAGAGACTAATAGCTCAGAACGGTTACTGCATAAACACCCATTGACCAGAAGGGAGATAGTCCGGAAAAGATCATACTGAATAAAAAAGCGCAGTATCAGTCACATGGAAGAAATACCTGGCAGTAAAGATTAATGCAATTCAGGCATTATAAATGCTTAATAAGGGTACATGTTACTTTTCTTTCAAGGAGGAAAAATGGCTGTACCGAAGACTACCCTGCTGAACGGTCAGGATTTGAAGCGGAAGTGTAGCTCAGTAGTTCGCATCTGTTTGCCCGGATTAATCAGTTTCTTTTGTATCTGCCTGTTCCTCTTTCTGTCAATAATGATTATCGAAGGATATTCCATATCAGAAATGATGCAGAAGGGAAGAGATTGTGCAACTTATAAGGTTGTGACTGACTGATCATTGATACCGTCTCCGTTTCTCCTCAAAATATCTCCGCTGTCTACATAGGCATATGCGCTATGCTTATGAATTGATTCAAAGCTCTCAACACTTGCTGAAAAAGATGTGATATCCGGGTGATCAAAGGCGTTAACGGCAACTTTTCTGACCACATCCTCAACAAACATCGGGTTTTTAAATGCTACCTCGGTAACGTACTTTTCGTCTGGTCGTTTAAGTAGTGCAAACAGTTCGCATGAAGCGCTTTTTTCAATCAGTGCAATTAGATCCTCGGCCCATATCATTTTTGTAAACTGGGCACTCAGTGTTACTTCAGCTCTCTGATTGTGGGCTCCTGCCTCACTGATTTCTTTTGAGCAGGGACAAAGGGTTGTGACAGGTACCTGAACGGTAAGAATGAATCCTTCATCCGTGCCAATGCCGCCACTGAATTTACAGGAATACTCCATCAGGCTCCTGGTACCGGTAACCGGAGCTTTTTTTTCAAGATAATATGGAAATTCCATTTCAATGCGAGCGCTTTCGGCATTAAAGAACTCTTTGACTTCTTTGAGGAGTAAAGAGAATTCAGCTACAGATATTTTATTAATATAGCCATTGAGTATGGAAGTGAACGAGGAAATGCAGTTAGGTTTCAAGGGATCACCAATGCGCGTATGGAGGCTTACCGAGGCAACTGTATCCTGTATACCGCCGTCTTTCTGCATGACCCGGATTGGCAAATTTATATTTTTTACACCAGCCGTATGGATTGCCATGATAACTATTAGGTTGAGATTAGCATATAACCGTTACAATTGTAATTGATCATAGTGCAAAGCACGTCAGAGACTTTTGTTGAAAAGGTATTACTATTTTTTTGTCAACGATACCACAATAATCATTTTACATGCGTTCAGGTTCTGTTCAGTGTAACTTTGAGTTCGATTACATGCAACTGACTCCTCTTCATTATTATCAGCTATGTCAGAAAATCAACTGAAGATTCGAATTGATAAGTGGTTGTGGGCCGCCCGTTTTTTTAAAACACGTTCCTCTGCAGCAAAAGCGGTTCAGGGGGGAAAGGTTCATCTCAATGATGCCCGGGTTAAACCCTCTCGTACCGTAAATGTAGGAGATATTCTGATTATAAACAGAAATGAAATATCTTTTACTATTCATGTTTGCGGTTTGTCACGCTATCGACGACCGGCACCTGAAGCCAGACTTTTATATGAGGAAACAGAAGAAAGTGTTGCAAAAAGAGATGAACAGCGAGAAATGAGAAAGCTGCTTCGAGCGTCTGATAACCCGCCGCCAAAGAGACCAGACAAGAGGGAACGGAGAAAAATCAGAGATTTCATCAGGAAAAGTTAGAAGGAGAGATAGGTGAAAAAAGTAGAACGAGCTTTGATCAGTCTGACAGATAAGTCTGGTATAGAGGATTTTGCCAGAGCCCTTTCAGCAGAAGGCATCGAGATTTTATCCACTGGAGGAACAGCTTCTAAAATACGTGATGCAGGAATAGCGGTCGTTGATGTTTCAGATTTTACCGGGTTTCCTGAAATGCTTGATGGGCGGGTAAAAACACTGCACCCAAAAGTCCATGGAGGAATTTTACATCAGCGTGCCAACAGTGAGCATCTCGAACAATGTTCTCAATACGGTTTAAAACCCATTGACATTGTCGCCGTTAACCTCTACGCCTTTGAAAAAACCATTGCTGATCCCGGCTGCAGCCTTGAAGATGCCATAGAGAACATAGATATTGGCGGGCCGACCTTATTACGAGCTGCCGCAAAAAATTTTCAGGATGTCACGGTAATTGTAGACCCCGATGACTATGTAACTGTTTTAAATGAGATACGTGAATCTGGAAATACCTCGTTAAAAACCAGATTTCGTCTTGCGACCAAAGTATTCGCTCTCACTTCACAATACGACACGGCGATTATTAACTGGCTCCAGAAGGTAGATGCTGAGACAAACGTTTATTTCACAGGAGAGTAATTATGCTGAAATTAGGGGTTCTGTTGTCCGGCAGTGGACGTACACTTGACAATTTCCACGAACGGATTCAGGCGGGCACACTGAAGGGTGAGATCCAGGTTGTTATCTCAAATGTTGAGGATGCTCTTGGACTCGAAAAAGCAAAGAATTATGGTTATCCAAGCTTCTGGGCAAAAGAAAACGGAAGGATCAATGAGATATTGGCCAGCTACGAAATCGATTTAATCTGTTTGGCGGGTTATCTGAAGCTTTATCAGCCTCCTGATTCAGTGAAGAGAAATGTACTAAATATTCACCCATCTCTGATACCACTGTATTGCGGTGAAGGATTTTATGGAGATATTGTTCACCGTGCTGTCAAAGAAAGAGGCTGTATGGTGAGTGGCTGCACGGTCCATTTTGCCAATGAACGCTTTGATGAAGGGCCAATCGTCTTACAAAAAAGCGTCGATCTTGAATATGATGACTCAATAAAAGATATAGCCTCCAGGGTGTTTGCGGCCGAATGTGAAGCATTTCCTGCGGCAATCAACCTGGTCGATGAAAAAGGTATCGACTTTTTCTGGAACCGGCTTGGCTGATGTTTTCGCACAGATTAACCATATATTAATGAACCGGGAACGACAGGGATCATTAACAGGAATGATATTTTAAATGGAACTTTTAGCGCCAGCTGGGAATTTTGAAAATTTCCATGCTGCCCTTGAGGCCGGCGCAGATGCGGTCTATGTCGGTGCACCAGGACTCAACGCACGAAATCTGGCACGGGATCTAACCCTGGACCAGATTGGCTCAATGATCCTCACTGCCCACGATAACGGCAGAAAAATATATGTTGCTCTCAACAGTCTCGTCCGGGAAAAGGATCTGCCCCAGCTGCTGGGAACGCTCTCCTATTTAGAGACCGTCCGCCCGGATGCCCTCATTATTCAGGATCTTGGAGTATTGAACCTGGTGGTGGACCATTTCCCATCACTGGAACTCCATGGTTCAACACTGATGACAATTCACAACCGTGCAGGTGTGAAGGCGCTTTCTGCCCTCGGATTTTCAAAAGTTGTAATTGCCCGTGAATACACCTTGAAAGAGATCGCCCGTCTTGTAAGGGACTCACCTATAGACATAGAGGTTTTCGTCCATGGGGCGATGTGCTTTTCCTATTCAGGTCTTTGTATGTTTTCATCTTATCTTGGCGGTAAAAGCGGTTTAAGAGGAAAATGTGTTCAACCGTGCAGAAGGAAGTACTCGGTAGGGACTGGAGGTAAAAGGGGAGGTAAAACAAAAAGTAATTCCGGGTATCTGTTCTCCATGAATGACTTAAATGGACTCCAGATGGTACCGGAACTCCTCAAAATAGGCGTCTCCTCGCTTAAGATCGAGGGAAGACTTCGTTCTGCTACCTACGTGAAAAATATTGTTGCCGCCTATCGCCTGATGATCGATGCGGGTGCTCATCAAAGACCTGACGTTTTAGAAGAAGCCTCTTCACTGGTACCTGAGGCGATGGGACGAAGAACTTCTTCCGGGTATTTTCTTACGCCACAACCAAACGATGCAATTGTCCAATTTCATTCAGGTAATATTGGCAATCATCTCGGATCCGTTTCCTCAATTGAAAAAATAGAAAACGATACGTTTATTTCCTTAAAACCAAAAAACAGTTTCAAGGTTGGCGATCGTCTGCGTCTTCATTTCGAAAAAGGAGATAAGCGGCAATCGTTTTCAGTAGTCAGATTGCTGGATCAGGCTGTGCTCAAAGAGCAGGCTGAGAAAAATAGAAAAATCAGTATCTTGGTACCTGAGACGATTAAAACATTTGGCCTTGCAGGTAAGATTGACGTTTATCTTGTGGATGTAAAAAAGGAGATTCAGTCAACGGCTACCGAAATTTCAAAACGCCAATTGTCAGTTTCTCTTACCAGAAACCAGAAGAAGGGTATTGAACAGAAGGTCCGTAACGTCAGCCGCTCTGTGCTGGCAGGCGATACCGTTAAAACGACACATCAAACAGGATACGCAAAGCAAAAAAAAGGTCCCGGTTCAGCGAGTTGTGAACTCTGGTTGAGAGTAGACTCACCACGGCTCATCCTGGGGAAACAATTATTTGTACCGGATCGTTATGTGATCAATCTCGACCGGAAGATCATGGGGTCTGTTGGAGACATTAAACGATTCCTTGGTCGTAACATGAGGTCGGCGATTTGGGCATTGCCAGCTGTCCTTAATGACTCGTCATTTGAACAGATCAGAAAGAACATTTCTATCCTGATCAAGTCAGGGTTTAAGACGTTCCAGGTGGCTCATCTGAGCCAGATTGAGCTGTTCGAGGGTGAGCGTGTCCAACTTTTTGGGGATTATTCGCTGAACCTGATGAACAGTCAGGCGCTGCGCCTTGTCTCAAAACTGGATTTCCGAGGCTATCAGCTCTCCATCGAGATGAATCACGAGGTTCTTAAAGCGTTGATTAACGGTTATCGCAGTAAGAAAAGTACATTTCCAAAAGGGGGTGAACAGGGCCATTCAGCTCAACTGGGCCTAACCGTTTATGGTGCGCCTCCACTTTTTGTGTCACGGATCGCATCCAAAGAGCTTCCCTATGGAAAAACTGTCACCAGCCCCAAAAATGAACAATTTTTTGTGGAGAAGAAAGATGGGCACTCACTGACGAGACCTAAAAAACCGTTTTCCCTCCTACCGTTCAAAAGAGATCTCCAGCAGATGGGGCTGAATTATCTGGTTGTTGATTTAAGCGGTACACATCCCGGGAAGAAGGAATTATCTGAAATAAAAGAACGTATCGAAGGAAAAGGAAAATTTTCGAAACTACCCACCTTTAACTATCTGGGTACTCTTGAGTGACAAATAAGGTCAAAAGTGCCATTATTTGTTCATAGATTGACGGTGCGACGATCAGGCGGCAAAATGTTTACTTCTGTCTTTGTCTTCATCGAGTCGTCGCATTCCCTCCATAAGTAACTTCATAAAGAAGGCAATCTCAGGCAGTTCAAAATCTTCAGGTGGAATTCCGGGTGTGAATCTGAATCTGCCTTTACGTTCTTTTAATAGTTCATAAAATGCAGCTTCTCCTGATATAGATTTATACCTGGCTTTAATCAATGCCCCCTGCCTGAAGGAAAATCTGGCAGTACCTTTGGAGAGCTCATCTATTGTCAAAATACCAGTTTTATTGTTCATGTTTAGTGTCTGAAACAGTGCCTCTGCGGGGATTTCTGAGAGATTTCCAATCATTCCCGAGGTCAGATCTTCGGTTCGTATCCTGTTTGCCTTGGTCAGCCGGTTGGCGATAAGCCTTGAGAAGTAGAGTTGAATTGTCGGGAAATGTTCAAGAATTTTTTTGAAATTCGAGTGATCAATATAGAGGATTGAAGTGTCTTCACGGACCTGTATTGTCGCACTGACACGTTCATTACATATCAGGCTCATTTCACCAAACACATCACCTTTCTGGAGGGTGGAAATGGTTATCCCGGCGTCGTTAATAACATTTACGCCTCCTGTTACAATAATGAAGAAATTTCCTCCCGGATCACCTTTGCGGATAACGATATCACCTTTATTGAAGGCATTGAGCTTAAAGAAGTTGATGACTTTCTCAAGGTTATGACTTTCAATGTTTTTAAAGAATGCAAAATCACTGAACAAATGCATCATCGATCCGATTTCATTGGAATATCGATCGATTTCAGTTGTTTCCAAGGTATGTTCCTTGCTGTGCTCCACCTTGATGGCACCGGTACAGCCACTGCAGGAGATCAGGCAGAAAGGGATTTTGTCAGCACGTTCATAGTGGATGATAATTTTGGTTAAATCACCATTAAGGATCTTGCAGTTCTTTTTACCTGGCGGAGACTCGACAACGGCAGTATTGATAAAAGTATTTTCACCCTCTCCATTCATGCATATGGCAACGCCGGTAACACTGAAAGAATCACCATACTCATAGAGCGGGCAGCATTTGTTTTCAATAATTCGAAATAAAATCTTGGGAAATCCCATAGCTCACATTTCAGGCGGGACATTTGATTGTCTCAGTTTTTATGTAATTTTCCTTCAATAAAATGGTTGTGTGTAGATTAAGCCTATAACAATCGAATGATACCTGTCAAAGCAGACTTAAAAAAATAGATTATCCGGTTATTATTGTTGACTTCAATTTTGCTTTGCATTATACATACCAGTCTTGTAATTTTGTCAGAGAAGCCACTTGCCTAAAATGGCTTCAGTAGATACTGTAAGATATGACCGTTTACGGTTTTCAATAGAAGAGATTTTTAAACAGGAGGAAGTAATTCGTGGCTAATCATAAATCGGCTGAGAAAAGAAATCGTCAGGCACAGATACGACGTTTAAGAAATCGCGTTAATCGTTCAAAGATGAAAAATGTCGTTCGTTCACTCAATGAGGCGATTGACTCAGGTTCCGTTGAAGAGGCAAAAGAAGCACTTCAGGTAGCTGTTCCTGTTATTGCAAAAACTGCATCAAAGGGAACCATTCATAAAAAGAATGCCTCTCGTAAAATTTCCAGACTTACCAGACGGGTAAACGCTCTGGAGGCATAGTTCTCATTTCCTACTGTTGGTGATCTTGTCCAACTGGTAGTATTATCTCAAACCGCTCTGCTTTTTTAAGGCAGCGCGGTTTTTTTTTGCTCTTTTTTTAGAATTGGTGCTTTTTTTCTTTATATGTTAAGAATTTGTTCTCCCGAAATTCCCTAAATCATTACTTGTGAAAAATCATGAATGAGTCATATATATCAGCAACATATGAACAGTTTTGTGAAAGATCAAAGCAGGCTCGCCTGATCCCCATAGCCGGTCGTTTTATCTCAGATCTTGATACCCCGCTTACCCTTTTCAGTAAGATTTACCAGAATCGTGAACATGTTTTTTTGTTTGAAAGCATGGAGGGTGGAGAGAAATGGGGGCGATATTCCTTTATCGGTTTTGACCCGCTGGTAACCTTTGTCTCAACGGACAATACTATTACCATCACCACTACCCAGGATGATCATCAGGAGATCGAGAACATCACCGGCAACCCCATTGTCTATCTAAGAAAACTTGTTGATGATATGAACGCCTATGAAGACGATGATCTGCCAAGGTTTTGCGGTGGGCTCGTCGGTTTTCTCGGCTACGAAATGGTTCGGTTTATGGAAGAGCTGCCGGATTCACACAAAGGACTGGATCTACCTGACGCCTCATTCATGATTCCCGGTACAGTATTAGTCCATGACAGCTTTGAGCAGACAGTCACGATAGTACACTGGGTGGACAGCCACAACCAGGTAACTTCTGAAGAAATGTATGGTCAGGCAGTATCTCATATTGACAACGTTTTTGAGCAGCTGGTCCGTCCAGTTCCTGAAGAATATTCCAGACAGGATGGAAAGGGAAAGCAGGCAAAAAGTGAATTCAACGCCAACATGGAACCCGATGACTTCCATGAGATGGTTAAAAAGGCCAAAGAGTACATTCTGGCAGGTGATATATTCCAGGTTGTTCTTTCCCAGCGGTTCCATACCAAAACAACGGTTTCGCCTTTTTCAATTTATCGAGCCCTGCGCTATATTAATCCGAGCCCGTATCTTTTCTTTCTTAAGTTCAAGGACCTGGTTCAGATAGGGTCATCTCCTGAAATCCTTGTTCGTAAAGAGGGGAGTTCGATAGAGCTGCGTCCTATTGCAGGGACCAGGCCACGTGGTAAAACTGTCGAGGAGGACAGGGCACTTGAAGAAGATCTGCTCGCCGACCCAAAGGAACGAGCAGAACATTTAATGCTGGTCGACCTTGGAAGAAATGATGTCGGTCGAGTGGCAAAAGGTGGGAGTGTAGAGGTTGGTGATCTCCTGGTTGTGGAGCGTTATAGTCATGTGATGCATATTGTTTCCGGTGTTCATGGTATTATTGATGAGGGATATGATCAATTCGATGTTGTCAATGCATGCTTTCCTGCTGGTACCGTCAGCGGTGCACCAAAGATTCGTGCCATGGAAATTATCGATGAGCTTGAACCGGAAAGACGAGGTCCGTATGCGGGCTCAGTTGGATACTTTGGATTTTCAGGAAATATGGATTTCTGCATAACCATCAGGACATTTGTTATGCAGGGAGATGACCTGTGGGTTCAGGCTGGGGCCGGTATCGTTGCCGATTCCGATCCCCATAAAGAGTTTGAGGAGACGGTTAATAAATCCATGGGACTGCGTCGTGCTCTGGAGCTTGCTGAGATGAGGTTTAGTTCATGATTGTTATAATAGATAATTACGATTCATTTACCTATAATATTGTCCAGACCATTGCTGACAATTTGTTGCAGGATGAACTTCACGAAGAAATCAAAGTGTTCCGAAACGATAAGATCTCAATAAATGAATTGGAGTTGTTACAGCCAAGAAGAGTTCTCGTATCTCCCGGGCCATGTACTCCGAAGGAAGCAGGTATCTCTGTCGATGTGATACGGTATTTTGGTGGTAAAATTCCGATTTTAGGCGTGTGTCTTGGACATCAGTCCATTGGCGAGGCCTATGGCGGTGAAGTGATCAGAGCTGGAAGGATCATGCATGGTAAGACAAGCCTGATGTCCCATGATGGAAGGGGCGTTTTCACTGGCTTACCGAACCCCTTTGACGGCATGCGTTACCACTCGCTGGTGGTTGAAGAAGACAATCTGCCATCCTGCCTCGAGATTACGGCCCGGACCGAACAAGGCGAGTTGATGGGACTTCGCCATAAAGAGATCGCTGTTGAAGGCGTTCAATTCCATCCTGAATCTATCATGACTCCTGCAGGTGCGTTACTCCTGAAAAATTTTATGTCAGATCATTATGAGTCCATGATTGCATAACAACCTGTTGTCACACTAACATTTAACGCCTAGGGATAATAATGAATATTACAGAAGCAATTACCCATGTGGTCAATGGTAATGACCTGTCTGAAGGTGAAATGCAGTCGGTGATGAACCAGATAATGTCTGGTGAGGCAACCCCGGTTCAGATAGGTTCATTCCTCACCGCACTGAGAATGAAGGGGGAGACGGTCGAGGAAATTACCGGTGCTGCCCGGGTGATGCGGGACAAGGTGACTCCTATAGACAGTGGTGTCGACTTTGCTGAGGGTGGTATTCTTCTAGATACCTGCGGGACTGGAGGCGATGGCTCCGGTACCTTCAATATTTCAACGACGTCTGCTTTTATTGTTGCAGGATGCGGGGTTACCGTTGCAAAACATGGAAACAGGTCTGTTTCCAGTACGTGTGGTTCTGCTGATGTTCTTGAAGCAGCCGGGGTCAATCTGAGCCTGAACGCTGATCAGGTGGGAGATTGTATAAAAAAAATCGGAATCGGCTTTCTTTTTGCGCCATCACTGCATGGCGCCATGAAATATGCAATTGGTCCACGACGTGAAATAGGAATACGAACAGTTTTTAACATTCTTGGTCCGCTGACCAATCCGGCCGGTGCAAATGTGCAGGTTCTTGGTGTATTCAGCAAGGCGTTAACAGAACCACTGGCAGCAGTCCTGGCCAAACTCGGTTCTATGCGGGCGCTTGTCGTTCATGGTGAGGGCAACCTGGATGAGCTCACCATTACCGGAAAGACGACTATCTCAGAACTAAAGGACAGCAACGTTAGCACCTATACCATAAATCCTGAAGACATCGGCCTCAATCGTGCTGATATTGCCGATCTGCAGGGCGGTAAGGATACCGGAGAATCAGCTTACATCATGAGGGCGATATTAGCGGGGGAAACAGGTCCCCGAAGAGATATGGTTCTTCTTAACGGTGGCGCTGCCCTGATGGCCGCCGGATTGACGAGCGATTTGGCCGGCGGTGTTGCTCTCGCCGCAGAGTGTATTGATTCCGGAAAAGCATTACAAAAACTAGACGAGCTGGTTTTCTTTACTAACGATGTCAATTCCTGATTTTAAATAGTTACAACCAAACCCTTTTATGATTCTTGACACTATTGTTCAGCAAAAAAAAGAAGAAGTCTCCCTGTTAAAAAGAAATGGTATCAGTCTCCCGGAACCTTATATTGGTAAAACCCCAGATAAGAGTCGGGGATTTAAACGGGCACTTCTCCAATATAAGGGTGTCTCTATCATTGCCGAAGTCAAAAAGGCATCCCCGTCAAAAGGTATTATCAGCCCTGATTTTGATCCAGTGAAGATTGCCAGGAATTATCAGGCCCAGGGTGCCCAGGCACTCTCGGTATTAACTGATGTCAATTTTTTTCAAGGAAGTCTCCTCTATCTTATGCAGGTCAGAAGTGTCGTCGATCTGCCTGTTTTAAGAAAGGATTTTATTATCGACCAGGTGCAGATCGACGAGGCTCACGCCCACGGTGCTGACGCAATTCTATTAATAGCTGCCATCCTGGATGAACAGCAGTTACGTGATTTTCAGCAGCATGCGGCAGCTTTGGGAATGGACAGTCTGGTAGAGGTTCACCAGGAAGTGGAATTGTCAAGATCGTTGGCTGCTGGAGCAGAGCTTATAGGAATCAATAATCGCAACCTCAATGACTTTTCGGTTGATATAAATACCACATTTCGGTTGATGAAACTAATACCGTCTCATATACCTGTGGTCTCCGAGTCGGGACTCAAGAACAGCCAGGATATAGAGGTCCTGGAAAAGGCCGGTGTCACAGCGGCTCTGATCGGTGAGACATTAATGCGAGCCGGGGAAAAGAGTGGTTTACTCAGGTCATTGCGGCCTCACTAGGAAAAGGTTTTGAAACGGATGAGAACGCGCATCAAAATGTGCGGCACTACCCGCATAGAAGACGCCAGGGCAGCAGTCAATCTCGGAGTGGACGCTCTTGGATTTATCTTCGTCGAGAAGAGTCCGCGAAATATTGCTCCTGCTGCTGCAGCATCAATTATCAGCTGGTTACCATCATTTGTCGGCCGGGTGGGAGTGTTTGTGGATAAAGATTCAGATGAAATAAAATCGATCGTTAACAGCTGTGGTCTTACCCATTTACAGCTGCATGGAAATGAATCGCCAGCGTTTTGTGCTCAAATGAAAAGCTGGAATAAATCTTTATCCATATGTAAAGCCTTTCGCCTGGGGGAAGGGGGGCCGGCATTTGATAGCGAATCTTATGCTTCCACAATAGACAGTATTTTGCTTGATACCTATATCAAGGGAGTTGACGGGGGTACCGGGAATTGTTTTGACTGGGGACTGATCGACTCATTGCATATAGATCATCCACTGATTCTGGCGGGGGGTCTGACACCTGGCAATATAGGAGATTCTCTTGCGAGGGTTACTCCGTTCGCCGTTGATATCAATTCCGGTGTCGAGGATGCACCCGGGATTAAAAATCATCAGAAATTAAGGGAGCTGGTCACGCTCGTCGGTGATTTTGATTTCCAGAATCGTCAGTAATCTGTACCATATTTTCCATGGTTATCCAGTGCAGTTGATAGCTTTCAGTGTGCTATAACAAAGGCATCTCTATAGCCGCGACTCTCAAGGATTTTTCGTTCCTGTTCAGCTCCCATCAGGGTTTTTCCAACATAAACATGGACACGATGGTAAACCCTGTCAGGTCCGTAGTACTTTTGAATAAGTGTTGTGTGGCCTGCCTGGGTAAAACGCTTCTGAAGGCGAAGCGCGTTATTCATGTTGGCGAATGACCCTATTTGAATGTAAAATTCACCAATATAGAAGTTTTTTGCCATACGTTTTAGATCCGCATTTCCTTTCTTTGCGTCTCCCAGAGCAGTTATATGGACACGAGCAGTTCCTTTACCGATAATATCAAGTTTTTTAGCTGCAGTGTAGCTGAGGTCTATAACACGTCCCCGTACGAAGGGGCCACGGTCATTAACCCGGATAACTATTTCCCTGTTATTTTCAAGATTCCTGACAACAAGAATGGTATTCATCGGTAAGGTCTTGTGGGCTGCCGTCAACTCATACATGTTATAGGTTTCTGCATTAGAGGTCTTGCGGCCATGAAAATCTTCACCGTACCATGAGGCGATGCCCGTTTGAGTGAAACCGTATGATGAGGGAATCGGGTAATAGACTCTGTTGTTAATGACATATGGCTTCTGAGTCGGGTGGGAGTATTCTTTTCGTGAAGAAGCTGAGGAGCATGCTGGCAGACTGGATAGAAAAAACAGCATGACAAAGGCCAGTTTTAAAGCGTTTAGCAAGTTGCTGCTCATCAAACGAGAATGGTCCAATGTGTATAAAGAAGGGGGCGATTCATGAACTGACTTGTCTGGCAGCCGGTACGATACATTACATTTCATTGCGCCTTTTTATTACATAACGCTCAGGTAATCAACCGTTTTTAATTGGTGAACCCGTGTGAATTCACTTTTTAAGCAGGTGGCTGAAACGCTTTTCATAAAACGGGCCGGCCTTGCCAATGGTATGTGGGGCGTAGGGTATACTTCTTGATGTATCTGGCAGTACAGTGATGTTATCGAATTGTACGACTTCTTCTTCATCGATCCAGGAGAGGTGCAGGTCAAGGAGCGGACGGGCAACCTGCAGGGTACCATCTGCATCCGGCACAAGGCGGATGTTTTCCCATCTGCGCTGTTTAAAACCCTTGAGCCATATTCCTGGTAAGAGCTCACCAGTAAATTTATCCGTCATGACCGGGTCGAGCCACTCAGCGTCAAATTCCATGTGGCTGGACACTATCTGAAATACTTCTGAACTTCCGTCCAGGGTTAATTTCTCAAATTCATCGAAATCGTCGTGGTCGATTCGTACAAGGTGTGTCTGGTCGTCATCGTAGGACCAGAGCGCATGACATCCCTGACAGGAGATCTTGTTGTTATACTTCCGGTGAGCCGGGTGAACCATAATTGGCAGCGGTGAAGCTTTGCCGGTTGTCTTGGAAGTAAATAGATAGTGATTGTTTGTAAAAGTGATAGATTCGTTGATATTATTTTGCAATGTGTCCGAATCATGACAACTTTTGCATGTTTTCCCTGTCGTGGCCGTTGACATAACCTGATTCTGGTCATGGCAGTCGATACAGATCATACCGCTTTTCTGGTGTACATCCGGTTCAAGCTGATGAAACTCAACACCGTATGGTCTGAAAAAATCCTCTCTTGTTGTATAGGGAGTTCTGTACTCCTCATTTAAATCATGTTCGAAACGACCATAATAATCAAATCCGACATGGTTGCCGTAATGGCAGGACAGGCAGCGTGAATCAGTTGGCTGCTTAAGGAATTGATGGGAAACCATCTGTCCGCCGTAATATTCAAGGTGACAGGCACCACATCCGCTTGCACGTTTGGTCATTGGAAAATCATCACCTTCACCGTAAACATGACAACGCAGGCACCGGCGTCTTAGCAGATCATCCACGAGTTGCAGTTGGGAGTTGGGAGTGGTCGAAGAGGAAATATCATCAATAGAGACATTTTTTTCAGATACATTGAAAGCGTTTCGGACAAGGTTAATATGTTGACGAAGCGTGTAGTGACTGTTATTGCTCACCATCGTCAGCTCACGATCATGACAGGGGCCGCAAAATGATTCGGCATTATCTGGATGTGCTGGTTGAGACACTAAACCCTGATGTGATGCTTCAAGGCTTTTTTCTCCTTCGGTGCCACGATGACAGTCGGTACAGGAGAATTGATGATTCACGTCAATTTTAACGTCGTGGCAGCTCCTGCAGCCAGAGGTAAGCACGGCACTATCAACAGTTTTACTCTTTTCTTCACGACATCCACTGGTAAATAAAAGAATACAGCTGAGGAGCAGAATAAGAAAAAACGGTGATCTTTTTAGCAACACAGAATGGTTTGACATTTGTTTGCCACGCTTTGCAGGAGGCTCGGGTTTATTATTTGCTGATCAATATACTAGATAAGTGTCGGGAATCCTATTGCTAGTAGAATAGTTGAGGATAAAAGTCAAAGAACAGCGACGGATTCTTGTTCAGGTATCAGCCGCTGTTGTCAGGTAAGGCTAAAATAGATTTGCCGGTTTAGGCTAGGTGGCAAGACTTTTTTCGAGGTTTAGATACCCCTTGCAGAAACGAATACAACCGTCAAAAAAATGTGCTGACTGGTTTTCTGCAGCGCTCTTTGACACGTGACCAATAACGGGTAGTAGAAAATTATTGACCAGTTCACCCTGTTTAAGCGAAGTGTCTTCCCCATTTTTTTCCTGTTCAACCAGGGTAGCCAGTATGTCGAGCATTACTAATAATGAATCTTCCGAGTCATTGAGAGCGTTATCTACCTGAATATCGGTATCATGCAGAAACTGTCTGAGATCAATCAGGGTGTTACCGTAATTCCTGCCGTCGATATAATGAGAGGCCATCATGTTAAGATGGTTTTCACTAAATGGGTCAGTAAATAAGGCATAATATTCGTCCTGGAGATCCTCCAGTTTTTTTGAGATGAGTTGCTCGTTCAACTCCCGTGCAGCACTGTCAATTTCAGGACTAACCTGATCTTTAATAAGTGCTGCAAATGTACCTCGCCATCGACTTAACCGTTCTGCATCTGGCTGACTGATAAAAAATGATTTCATCAGATCAATAAAGCGAAGTCGTACTAATATTAAATCCTTGTCATTGAGTTCTTTCATGCGCCTTACTCTGATTCCAATAATTTGATTACCCGACAGTCTTCACAATATTCGAAATGACCATCATGGGCTTTTTTCTGTTTCGCAAGAATTTCCATCACCCGATCAAAGCTCTTTTTTGTGCCAAATATTTTGCCACACTCCTTACAGCGCATTGGTTCAGCCTGAGCCGCAACGGTTGCTTGAAAATAGGGTTGGTTAATCATAGCCTCCCTGCCTGTGGAAAGAGCGTTTTCCGGACAGACGTCAACACAGGCAGTGCAACCGGTACACAGAGATCCCGTCCAGGAAAGTGTCAGTGAAGACGGATCTGCAGAAAGGGCTCCAATCTTACATTCGTTGAGGCAGGCAAGGCACTGGGTGCATTTTTCTTCATCGCAGATAATTGAGTGAAAGAGTGCGTCCTCATCATTTTGTAAAGTGATTGTGTTGTCCAGGTGAGTTATAGCATCCTCGAAAATAGACGATAATTTCTGACGCCTGTTGCTGTAATTAAGATCAGAATAGTCACGTGGAAATACAGATGTATCTTCAATGTCAAAACCCGAGGATGGATACTCTTTTACTGTTGAGGCCAAAATTTTTGAGGATTTTTCAAAAACAGTTTCGACAAGCCTGTTTACCTGGTCAATGGTTTTCTGAGGAAAGAGACTGGTATCCCCATCAGCTCTTAAAATAATGACTCGGGATGCACCATGAGCGAGCAGAGAAATGAGATGAAGGGCAGAGAGCGCACTTGAACATGGGGATTCGAGAAACAGGTGGTTGTCAAACGTGGTTCCATGATGATGCCACCAGAAGCTGTGAAGTTCGGTTGCAGAGCCGAACACTACAACAGTTTTCTTTTTCAGCGGGAAGGTCCTGAAAAACTCGAAAAACGTCTGATCATCAAAACGCTGGTATTGTATTGCACCGGTGGGGCATATCCCCGCACAGCGGCAACATTCCTGGCATTTCAGAACGTTGATAACAATGTGCTCTTCTCCGCTGATTGCGTCAAAAGGACAGACCTGAATACATTCATCACAACCTGTTTTGCTCCTGCTACTGAACTGACATATTGTCTTGTTACAGGTAATAACCTCGTCTACCTGACAAGGAAACAGCGTGGAAAGATATTCGTTAATAGTGGATTCATGATAAAAATTTTGAGCATTTTCAGGTATCTCGACTCTGGTATCTCCGAGCGTCAGGATAGCCGGAATCTCGAGGACATTTTGTTCTACGGCATAGATATCTAATGCATCGGTAGGACAAACTTTTTCACATTCTCTGCAGAAGGAGCACTTTTCAAAATCAAAGAATAAGGTTTCAGAAATACACGTTTCCGGGCATACCTTTCCACATAAACTGCAATAGTTGCATTTATATGTATCAACTGGTGATCGGCTGGAATATTCTATCCGGTAACTGTTCTTGTCAGAAGAAATGGTGAACTCGGTTACTTCGTTAAAATCGGGATGACTGCCTTTAATCAATAAGGGTACAATGTCGAGGACGCCGCCATATGTGTTGAGGAAGTTGTTTAGCGATTGAGCATTGTTCGAAATGACACAGAGCCGGTTATCTGGTTCAATTGTATAGCTGGTAAATGACGCCTGATTTATTCTTATTCTTTCGGCTTCTGCGAAGAGCCATAACTGTTCTTCTTCAAAGCCGGCAAGATCACCATTTAACTGCAAGGCTGGAGAAAGAATGGTATTACTTTCCGGACTGATACCTGGAAAACCGCTCTGCAGGAGAACCCTGGAGTCCTCTGTTATGGAATTGTTGCTCAGATCTTGGAAATTAGTATCTTGACGTTTTTCAAGGACGGGAGCGGCGCTCCCGTCATGAAGCAGGCAATATGTTGTGAGGCCGTTACTCATAGTATATGTTTCCGAAAATTTGTATATAAATTTGAGGTTCAAATCGCTATCAAACCGGTGGCGCGGAAGAGATGTTTCATTCAAAATCCTATTCAGGGCACGTAATCTAACGTCAAAAACCGATAAAAGAAACGGAATTATGAATGGCTGTGGGCCTTTTGTTATGTAGGTATTTCACCTACCATATATGAACTGGAAGATCAAATTTCAAACATACAATAGAAAGAGAAAAATAGACCTTATTTCCCTTTATATAAGTGGTGTTTAGAGTTGAACTTTAATACGGTACCTGATATAAACATCGCACAACCTGTGTGCTCTATTTTCTCAGGCAGGATAGCAGAATTTATTATAGGATATTGGTACCATTTGGTACTTATCTCAAACAAGAGCCACCGTAGCTCAGGTGGTAGAGCAGCTGATTCGTAACCAGCAGGCCAGCGGTTCAAGTCCGCTCGGTGGCTCCAATAATAAAAAAGAGGTTTAGAGACATACTCTAAACCTCTTTTTTTATTACTATTACATCTATAGGATATGAGCAGGTTTAGCGATCTGCTCTATCTCTCAGAATAGCGGTAAACGACTTTCTAGATATGTGATTTGATTTGATACCAGATTTCTGATATCTCATCTACGAATCCTAAAGCAAAAGCATCATCATCGTACCCTTTTAACTTGTCATCACATTGGCATATAACGTTGAAGATGAAATTCCATAGTTCCAGAAAATCACTTGACAATGAGTTCTTGAAAGTTTCAGCATTCAATTCGAAATCATCATTGATTTTCGCAAAACTCCGCAGCTCCTCAATTCTGATAAAAGCTGCATAGTCGACCTTCATACTTTTTATTGCATCCCGAGCGCATTTCTTACCGACATCATAAAATTGTTTGGTAAAATCTCCTTTGCTGATCTTGAGAAACTGTATCAGGTCTCCTGATTGAGCAGTCCTTAATGTTTCAAGCCTTTCCATGATAGCCCTCCTGCAGAGTTTTGAGACGTTGATCTTCTTTTTAAACTCTTTCAACTCAACTGCGAGTTCTTCTGGTATTGAGATCGCTATTATTTTTGACATTTGATTGAAATATATAAAATAAAATTATATCTACTATATTATATATAAAAATACAAACACTAAAATATTATATAATATTATAAAGAAGAAAATACAGTATAATTTTAACTTTTATCAAAAGGTGTAGTGGAATTTTGAAATTGATCATTCCTGCCAGATACTCACTCCTTACCCGGGCATCAGTGTCTGAGAATAAAATATCAAATTCTGATTATGACAAACAACGCAAAGTGTGGTGTTCTTTGCTGCAAATGAGGTTCCGGCATTAACATTTACAGCCTTGTCTGGTGAATCACCAAACAGGAGCTCAGCACAGGCTCTATCCTTACAAAGTTTATCCGCCGGAACTTCCCTTGTCTCTATTCGGTCTATGGTATGGGTACTATCGTTGACAACACACCAGTAGTAGCGTATTACTACCTGAATACAGGACCCTATTTTGTCTAAATAGTTGTGCTGTGTTTGTTATTTTAATACAGGCGGAGGGGAAAACAGATTATTGGTGTTCCACAATAACGTCCCTGTGTTTTAAACATCTGACCATGGAGATTATTATGAAAATCAGAATTTCGAAAATGCTAATCTTGAGTAGTTTACTTTTCTTAGGAGTAACGAGTGCTGCCATTGCGTCCGAATGCATTGCACCGGCAAATCCAGGCGGTGGCTGGGACTTTACCTGCCGCCAGATCGGCAAAGTAATGTATGACATCAAAGCGATCGATAAGCCGATGCAGGTCACCAACATGGCTGGCGCTGGTGGGGGCCTTGCCTTTAATTATGTTGTTGCAGAGCGCAACGATGACCCCGAACTGGTCGTTGCAGCATCATCTGCAACCACAACCCGTCTTGCTCAAAATGCTTATGCTGGCATGACAGCTAACCAGGTGCGCTTTGTCGGCGCAATTGGAGCCGATCCGGGTGTAATCGTTGTCGGCGCGAAAAGTCCGTACAAATCTCTTACAGATTTGGTTGAGGCAATCCAGGCCAAGCCTGATTCTGTTGCTTTTGCCGGCGGCTCGGCTGTGGGCGGTTTTGATCACCTCAAATCACTGATGGTTTTGCAGCGTGCAGGGATTACTGACATCACTAAAGTTAAGTATATCAGTTTCAATGCTGGTGCAGACGCGCTCACCCAGACCATTGGTGGTTTTACCCAGGCGATGACTGGCGATATGTCCGAGGTCGTGGGCTTCCTGAAGTCTGGAGATATCCGCGTGCTCGCCGTATTGACCGATGAGCGTGTTCCAGGATTTGAAGACATTCCAACAGCCAAAGAGCAGGGTATTGATGTGGTCGCCGTTAACTGGAGAGGTCTCTACATCCCCAAGGGTGTTTCCGACGAGACTTTCAATATGTGGGCTGATCGTCTTCAGGAGGTTGCAGTCTCAGATGAGTGGAAGAAGATTATGGCCGCAAATGGGCTGGCACCTTTTACCAAAGTTGGTAAAGATTTCCAAAGCTACGTTGATGGTATCGTATTAGAAGTTCGTGAATTGAGCCAAGTGCTTGGGGTTATTCAGTAATGGCAAGCGACCGGATTTTTGGCCTGGTAGCAACGGTAGTGGCACTCGCGTACATCGCGAGTGCCAGCCAGGCACAGACTAGTTTTTTAACTGATCCTGTCGGTCCAAAGGGATTTCCCATTTTGATAGGAATAGTCTGGGCGATCAGTGGTATTATTATGGTGCTGCGTCCTGACCAGGAACCGGACTGGCCTGTCAGGCGCACTTTTGTTAGCTTGGCATTTGCGGTGATTGTTTTGATTGGCTATGCCTACGCCCTAAAACCCCTCGGCTTCCTGCTGCCTACGGCTGTGGCCGCCGGCATCTTAAGTTATCAAATTTCGCCTAATCCGAAGCGTGCCGTGTTGTCGGGTATTGGTCTGTCTGTTGGTCTTTTTATAATTTTTAAATTTGCCTTGGGGCTCGGCCTGGTTGCCATCCCAAAATGGCTTCTAGGATAAGAGTATTGACATGGATATACTGGCCAACCTTGCGCTTGGTTTCTCAATAGCACTTTCCCCTTATACATTGATGTTGGCGGTGATTGGTTGCTTCTTGGGTACAATCATCGGCGCTCTACCCGGACTTGGGCCATCCAATGGCGTGGCTATCCTGATTCCGTTGTCCTTCGCCCTTGGGCTTGATGCCACTTCAGCGCTGGTGTTGATGACGGCAGTATACTACGGCGCCATGTACGGAGGGCGGATCAGTTCGATCCTGCTCAATATCCCTGGCGATGAACCTGCCTTAATGACTACGCTTGACGGCTACCCAATGGCCAAAGCAGGCCGAGCAGGAGATGCGCTGGTGCTTTCGGGCGTAGCGTCATTCGTTGGCGCTTTTCTGGCTACCCTTGGCCTGATATTCCTGGCCCCACTGCTGGCACGGGTCGCTTATCTGTTTGGTCCTTCCGAATATTTCGCACTCTACCTCCTGGCTTTTTGCACACTTGGAGGCATGTCAAGTAACAATCAGGCAAAGGCCGCAATTGCATCGTGTATTGGTTTGGCTATCGCCATGATAGGCGTTGACGATTCAAGCGGCTTGCCGCGTCTGACTGGCGGCAATCTGCACCTGTATGACGGGGTCGATTTCCTTGTTGCAATCGTTGGTTTATTTGCCATTACCGAAGTATTCTTTTTCATTGAAAGTCACGGCAAGAGCTCTTCCCTTGGCGTGAAGATTGAAAAAGTAAAGATCCCATGGAAAGACATCTTTGATACTCGCTGGGTCATGCTGCGCTCATCTGTCATTGGCTTTATCGCAGGCGTTTTACCCGGCGCGGGTGCGTCCCTGGGCAGCTTCCTGGCCTATATGTCAGAAAAATCCATCGCAGGTGAAAAGGGTGGTTTCGGCACCGGCGTAGCCAAGGGCATAGCAGCCCCTGAGGCTGGCAATAATGCAGCAGCCGGCGGCGCATTGGTGCCCATGCTGACACTTGGTGTACCCGGATCTGGGACAACGGCCGTACTGCTGGCATTACTGATGACACTGAACATCACACCTGGCCCGACATTATTCATTGATCACCCCGATGTTATCTGGGGGCTGATTGCATCGCTGCTGATTGCCAACTTCGTCCTTTTAGTGATGAATGTGCCCATGGTGAAAATCTTTGTACGCGTCTTGCAAGTGCCGGCATGGATCTTAATGCCCGGGGTGACGATGATCTCTTTTGTGGGTATTTATTCACTTTCAGGCAGCTATTTTGATCTACTGCTGATGGTTGGGTTTGGTGTATTAGGCTATGTTTTGCGCAAACTCGACATCCCGACCGTTCCGGTCATCATGGGTATTCTTCTGGGCGGACATATGGAAACCGCATTGCGGCGTGCCATGGTGCTATCGGATGGTGACTGGACCTACCTTTTCTCCTCACCAATCGCTATTGGGCTCTGGGTTGCCGCTGTATCGGGGTTCATTGCCCCGATGTTTTTGCGCAACATCCTGAAGAAACCGCAAAGGGTAACTGACTGACGAAGTTCTTTGTTTCAATACTCATTCGTTTAGGTCGAGTCACGAGTTAGAGCGTATCCTCTGCTGAGGTAACACCTTTCCAGGTTGATTTCAGCTGGTGTTGGGCCTGTTTTTCAGCTTCACAGTCGGAGATACAATTATGATAGAGCACAAAGTTCATGCATCACCATCGAAAGACGAACTCCCTCGTTCAGAGCAGCTCGCCTGGAAAATGGCGGAGGTTGCTGCTGATCCTGTGGAAGTTGATGAGGATGTAGCAGAGATGATCATCAACCGGATAATCGACAATGCATCGGTGGCAATTGCCTCACTGAATAGAGGACCGATTAAGTCTGCACGAGCAATGGCAAAAGCACACGCTCGAAAGAATGGAGCATCGCTTTTTGGTGTTTCTCCATATAATACCGTTTGTGCTGAATGGGCTGCATGGGCAAATGGCACAGCAGTACGTGAGCTGGATTTTCACGATACTTTTCTTGCCGCAGATTACTCTCATCCAGCCGATAATATTCCACCGATTTTAGCGGTTGCTCAACAGTGTGAGAAAAATGGGAACGACCTCATTCGTGGGATTGCCAGCGGATATGAATTACAGGTAAATCTAGTAAAAGGCATGTGTCTGCATGAACACAAAATAGATCACATTGCTCACATCGGGCCTTCTGTTGCGGCAGGCGTTTGCACACTGCTCGGACTCCATAAAAAAATTACCTACCAATCTATTCAGCAGGGACTTCATTGTACACTCACAACTCGTCAATCTCGAAAGGGGGAAATTTCTTCATGGAAGGCCTTTGCCCCGGCCTATGCCGGTAAGACAGCAATAGAAGCAGTTGATCGGTGCATGCGAGGTGAAGGAGCCCCAAGCCCCATCTACGAAGGAGAGGATTCTATAATTTCTTATATACTTAACGGTCGAACCGCCCGCGATCAAGGAGGGTCTCCTTACAAGCCACTTTACATTGTACCATTACCTGCAAAAGGTGAATCGAAGCGGGCAATCTTAGACACCTATACCAAAGAGCACTCTGCAGAATATCAATCTCAGGCCTTAATCGATTTGGCCTTCAGGTTAGGTAAGAAAATAGAAAATTTTGACGAGGTAAAAACCATTGTTCTTCATACTTCGCACCATACGCATTATGTGATTGGAACGGGTTCCGGTGACCCCCAGAAGATGGATCCTGAAGCGTCGCGAGAAACACTTGATCATTCTATCATGTATATATTTGCAGTGGCACTGCAGGATGGACGGTGGCATCATGTTGACAGCTACACTCCTGAACGGGCAAAACGTCCTGATACTGTACGCTTATGGCATAAAATTTCTACCGAAGAAGATCAAGAATGGACCAAACGTTATCACAGCCACGATCCCAGAGAAAAGGCTTTTGGTGCTCGCGTGGTTATTACCATGGAAGACGGCAGTACAATTGAAGACGAGATGAGTGTTGCAAATGCCCATCCCCAGGGATCTAGACCGTTTTCTCGAAGTGAGTACATCAGCAAGTTTAATGTCCTGACTGATGGTATTCTCGATTCTGCTGAAAGTTCCCGTTTTCTCCAACTGGTGCAAAGATTACCTGATTTGACTGTTGAAGAAATCCGACTGTTAAACCCGGTTGTGAGTGATGATTATTTAGTTGAGAATAAATTGAAGGGTATTTTCTAATGCTATTTACCAGTAAAACGGGCTTCAAAAAACGTCAGGATTTAAAAGCGTTATTGGCCGATGGAAAACTTCATCAATTCCCGGGGGCCCTTAATCCTCTTTGTGCCAGGTTGATTGAACAAAAGGGGTTTCCAGGGGTTTACATTTCCGGAGCTGTTATCGCTGCGGATCTCTGCTTGCCGGATATCGGTATTGCTACATTGAGCGAATTTGCAGATAGGGGCAGACAAATCGCCAGAGTTACAGACCTTCCTGCTATCATAGATATTGATACGGGATTTGGTGAACCAATGAGTGCTGCTCGAACGGTGAGGCTCATCGAAGAGGCGGGCATTTGCGGCTGCCATATCGAAGATCAGGTAATGCCCAAGCGTTGCGGGCATCTTGATGGTAAAGAAATAGTCGAAACCAAAACGATGATTCAGCGAATACGTGCAGCTGTCGATGCCAAGCTTGATAGTAATTTTTGCCTTATTGCAAGATCTGATGCTCGAGCAGTAGAAGGGATTGAAGTGGCCATTGACCGTATGAAAGCATATGTGGATGCTGGGGCAGATGTTATATTTCCAGAAGCTCTAAAAAATGAAAAAGAATTAGAAACTGTACGTGATGCGATATCTGTTCCGCTGCTCGCTAATATGACCGAGTTTGGGAAAAGTCGATTGTTGAATAAAAAAGAACTTGAGAGCCTGGGATATAACCTGGTTATTTACCCTGTAACTACGTTACGTTTAGCCATGGGTGAAATTGACAGGGGTCTTGAAGTCATTCTTAGAGACGGCGACCAAAACGCAATTCTCGGCAGAATGCAACACCGAAAAGACTTATATGATCTTTTACGTTATGAAGATTATAATCAATATGACCAAAATCTTTTTAATTTTAAAGTAAACGATACGCCAAAAGAATAACCATCAGATTGATCATATCTTTTCTTGGATTTGATTATCTTTTTAAAGAAAAAAGCAGATAGAAAAAGAGCTATTTAAGCACTTTGCCGAGTAAATTGAAGACTCTATTGAGTTTTTATTGGATGAAGTCGCTTGGCAGGGCGACCAGCTGAAACGGTTTATTGTTATGAGATAGATTGCTCAATCGTGTGAAGACAGCTCAGTTTTCAATCAATAATAAAATTTCTTTGTAATAGAATGTTTTCAGTCAAATTGTAGCCAAGTGGTTCTGTATAGGCCCTCCTGATCATATGGGGTCCTTTGTAGGCTGGGCTGGTAAATTTAGCCGCCCAATCTTCTGAAGGACATTCAATGGGTAAAGAGTTTGATGGGTGTACTAGCCGGTTTTTCTGGATAGCAGCCAGGTCTGCCTCAACTGGGAGACCTTTCGGAAAATGTCTCTTCCTTCGTGGTCGATCATTCATATCCCTCTCCCCAATGCTCTATCTCATGTTTTTAATAATGATTCCTCCTAATACGTACTAATGGATTAACAATATGTAAATAGGTATATATACCTAGTTTTTCAACACAAAGATAATCCACCTGACTATTATCATCTTTAATTATAATAGTTTAAAGCATTATTTATATAGGTCAACTCTTTTCTCTTTTTAACACACAAATAATAAAAAAAGACAGTCCTAACAAATAGATGCGTGACTAAACTTATCGTACGGTTCACCTACAGCAATGTGGCTTCTGTGGAAATGGGTCGAAGTGGAGGGCAGCTCCATATAACTCAGCACGACCATACAGTGATTTTAATACCTTGCCAAACATCTGCTGATTTTCCTCCTGGAGAATGTGCATTCTTTGAAAATGTGAGATCTGGTGATTACCTTTTGATACCAGTCTTCCAGCTCGAGCGAGGGCTTGAGCCTTATCATCTGCAAAGACAATAACCGTTGAAAGTCCTTTTACCTTGGAATGAAAGGGTGCACAGGAAGGGCAGGAAAACGTATGATACTGAATGAAATATGCGTACTGATAAGGCATAATCGCGGCAATTTGTAGAATAGGACCATGGAACCTCTCTACAATGAGGTTCGTGGACAAACAATTTTTAAAGTTGAAAAACAGTATAACATGCTTGGTGACAATGATAAAAACAAACGTATCACAGAGACGACAGTTACAATCTGAAAGTAATGAAAAGTAGGCCTTTTATAGATTAAATGGCACATTCGGTAGAATAGTCATTTTGTGGCCCTGTCATAGCCAGATACTTCAGCAGCGAGAATAGCAATAACGCTGACAGAATAATCAGTGCTTTCATAAAACCATTCCCGCCTAATACAGATTATTGAAGCTATTCATTCATATCATTGACTATGGTCTATACAATCTTCTCTTATCTTGAACATCGAAATCCATCGTGCTATAAGATTTCATCGGTCCAATAAAGGACTGAAGAACTTTAGGAGAACCCATGAGTAAATATTCAGTAAAGATGCAGAAGCTTTTGGATGAGACAGAAAAGCTCAAGGATAAGATGGCAAAACTTACCAAGAAAGAGATCAAAGCAGAGCTTAAGGGCGATACTGATAAGAAGAGGGTAAAGTCACTCAAAAAGATCAAAGCGTGGCTCGAAGAAGAATAAACCACGAGGGGCTATGTTCCTGTTGCTCATAACATGTTCCTGATAGGCTACTGCAAATTTCCCTCTGAAGAGGGCTGGCTTCTTGTTCATCGCAGATTAACTATCTGAAGGTTTCTCTTTTATAATAGTCCCCAGCCGCAGAGGGGTTCCCTAAAACTCACCATGATCAGCTTTATAAACAGTGGGATATCAGTCAAGAGAATAAGAAATAGTGATTCACTACAGGGAGTACGGCAGGATACCATGATGGGCCATGACTGGCCCCATAGAGGTCCTGCAGCTATATGGAATGGCTTTTAACCGCCTTTGTAAATAACAAAACGTAATCTCCTGAAATAGAGGAGATTACGCTTTGTTACATCTGGTGCCTCGGGCGAGACTCGAACTCGCACGGGCGCAAGGCCCAAGGGATTTTAAGTCCCTGGTGTCTACCAATTCCACCACCAAGGCAGGATGGATGTTTTTAACATAGCAACCCTGCAGTTGTCAATTGGCAAAGGTTGTTATTGTTTGTTTCGGCACCAAAGGAATTATCATAAAAGAGAGGAACCATTCTGGATGATTCTATCCATCTCTCGGACTGCCTGCTCCAGACCA
>CAZOWJ010000029.1:0-39359 GCA_964583415.1 uncultured Desulfocapsaceae bacterium | reverse complement strand
GCACCATATCTGTACCATGGGCTGGGGAACAGACCAACAGGTTTCTGGAATTGCTGGCCTCTCTTCTGAAAACAGCTGATGATGGGGGCCGGGAATACAGAATTTTTCTCGGCGGTGATATTTCTTTGAGCGTGAGAGAGCGCTTTGAATCTCTCAATTGCTGCAGGGTAGATCATTTTGGCAGTAACTACCTGGAGACATTGCAACGTTCACAGACAGCCATCATCTTTGGCGGTTATAATTCCTTAGTAGATGTTATGGCTGCGGGCATACCTGCACTCGTTGTTCTGAGAAACATGCAGGATCAGGAGCAGCAGCAGCACCTCTCGGCTCTTGTTGTTAAACTGCCAGATAGCCTGATACCAGTTGAGGAGCATGAGTGTATCAGCTCCCCCTCACTTCTCGACGAAAAATTGTCTGCTCTTTTTGCTGCAGCTGGCGGCAGGTCTGACAACCATGGGGTTAATCTCTCCGGGGCTGAAAACGCTGCCCGCTTCCTGGCTTCTTCTCTTAAGGCGGGCCGGTCTCGTTAGACGTGACTGCCGGCTCATTTTTCTTTTTTTGTTTCAGAGATAGCTTATGGTGATGGCAGTTTTTCAGAATTTCGTGATTATGGTCTAATGCCAGCCGGTGGCGTATGACTCGAAACAAACCCTGAAAAACGTATTAAGACACAAAAAATGATTGAAGCAAAGAATGTAACCAAAACCTATGAAATAGATGAGCGGACCATAACGGTTTTAGATGATATTGATCTCCAGATAGATACCGCTGAATTTGTTGTTGTAGCCGGGAGCAGTGGCAGCGGCAAAACAACGCTGCTGAGTCTCCTCTCAGGACTGGATAACCCCAGCCGAGGCAGCATCAGAATTTCTGGGCAGGAAATCACCACGTTGGGGGAAGATGATCTGGCGCCGCTGCGTAATGAATTAATCGGCTTTGTTTTTCAGGCCTTTCATTTGATACCCTCTCTCAATGCCCTTGAAAATGTCATGTTTCCCGCTGAATTAAGAAAGGATGGGGATGCAAGGAAGAAGGCTGAATCACTCCTTAATCGTGTGGGCTTATGGGAGCGAAGAAATAACAGTCCAGAGCAGTTGTCGGGTGGAGAAAAACAGCGGGTGGCAATTTGCAGAGCGCTTATTAATGAGCCGAAGCTGCTGTTCGCAGACGAACCGACGGGAAATCTTGATTCAGAGAACAGTCGTGGAATAATCAGCCTGATTCTGGAACTGCGGGAAGAGCACAAGGCAACATTGGTTATGGCGACACACAGTGTTGAAATTGCCAAACGGGCGGATCGAACACTTTTTCTCCGGGACGGTCGCCTGGTTCAAGGTGTCAACCAGCCATGAACGTACACGTTCGATTCATTTTCCAAGAGATACGTCATAGTGGGAAACAGGCGGTGACATTTGTTTTATGTGTGGCGCTGTCCCTGGCGACCCTGACAGCGCTGAACAGTTTTAAAAGAAATGTTTATCAGTCCCTGGTGGGTGAAGCACGAACACTCCATGGTGCGGATATCCTCATACACTCGCATCAGCCGATTTCAGAACCACTAACCCAGGCAGTCGAACAGTATGAACAGGATAACAGGCTCTCTAGTTTGAGGACCTATGAATTCTATTCTGTTGTGAGACCTGTTGATAAAGAGACATCACTCTTCTCCAGTATTAAGGTTGTTGACTCCGGCTATCCTCATTACGGTTCAGTGAAGCTGTTATCCGGCAGGGATCTTCAGCAGGCACTGCAGCCAGGGAAAATTGTTGTTGCCCAGGAATTGCTGGACCGGCTTGGTGTGGCACTTGGTACAAATCTGCATATAGGCAGCACAGTACTGCAGATTTCAGACGTGGTTCTGTCTGAATCGGCTCGCCCAGTCGCCTTTTTTTCGTTTGGCCCACGTGTTTTTGTATCGTCCGGTGATATAGACAGACTGGGACTCATGGGAAAAGGGAGCCGGGCAGAGTATGAAATTCTGCTTAAAATAAACAATCTGGAAGATCTAACTTTTATTCACCAGCAGTTAGAGCAGCGCGCGAGTCAGGGTCAGGAGCGGGTTGAGACTGCCGAGAACGCCCGTTCAGGTATAAAGCGATTTTTTGATAATCTGCTGTTTTTCTTGTCCTTCATTTCTATTTTTACATTGCTGCTCAGTGGTATTGGCATGCAGGGCGCCCTATCGGCCATGTTCCGTCAAAAGCAGAAAACCATCGCGGTTGCCAAGGCCCTTGGCTCAACCTATCGTTTCCTGCTCGGTCACTATCTAGTCATCGTCTTGATTCTTGGTTTCTCAGGCAGCGTCTGTGGCCTTATCCTGGGTACAGGTATCAAACAGTTTTTTCCAGTTCTCTTCCATGAACTGCTTCCAGACAACATTAGTTTATCTTTGTCTCTTTTTGATGTTGCGGAAAGTTTGATTCTTGGTCTGATTGTCGTGACGCTGTTCACCTTTCTACCGCTCTATCAGTTGAGCGGAGTGAAGCCAGTCGAGATTTTTCGCAGTGAAAAGCCACTTCGTAGTTCGAATAAAACACGCTATATCATCATGAGCCTGGGCGGACTGTTTCTTCTACTCCTGGTGGTCCGGCAGCTCGAAGATGTGAAAACGGGAATCATTTTCTCAGCAGGGCTGCTCTCTGTTATTGTCGTTATCACCTTTGTGACAATGCTGGTATTGAAACTCATTCGGAGTGTATCCGTATCGCATCTTGCCTTGCGCCAGGCGATAAGAAGCCTGTTCCGGACAGGCAATGCAACCCGCTCGATTATAGTAACACTGACCTCGGCGCTTTCTGTCCTGCTGACCATTTTCCTTCTTAAGCTTAACCTCTTTGCCACCTTTGTGGATTCTTACCCTGAAGATGCTCCAAACCTCTTTTGCCTGGATATTCAGAAAGACCAGAAAGAGCTCTTTTACTCCTTGGTCGATTCTTCAGCACCGCTTTTTCCTGTAATAAGGGCTCGGCTCCTTTCCATTAACGGTACTCCAATCGACCGGGAGCAGGAAAGGAATAGAAAGAGTGATAATCTTGGTCGGGAATTTAATCTGACCTATCGTGATCATCTGTTAAAAGATGAATTGATCGTCAAAGGCGATTCCCTGTTCAGCAACAAGGATATGCCGCCGGGTGTTGTGGCGGTATCAATACTCGACACGATTGGTGACATTGGTAGGTTCTCAATTGATGACCGTCTTCTCTTCAACATTCAGGGCGTTCAGATCGATGCTCAGATTGTAAGTATCAGATCGCGCAATCAATCGAAAGTGTCACCGTTTTTTTATTTTGTCTTTGAACCGCAGGTCCTTGAATCGGCGCCGCAAACCCTGTTTGCAGCTCTGCATGTGCAAAAAGAGTTGATACCGGAGCTGATAACGAGAATTGTCACAAAGATGCCCCATGTCAGTACCATAAATGTTTCGGAAATGGCGCTGCAATTCGGAGCTGTGGTCAATCGATTATCGGGAGTAATTACATTTTTTGCTTCATTTTCCATTGCAGCCGGATGTTTAATTCTTATCAGTGCCATTTTCGCAACCCACATGGAGCGCTTGAAAGAGGTTGTTTTTTATAAAGTACTTGGTGGTAAATCGTTCTTTGTTTTTCTCGTGGTGACATTTGAGAATATGATCGTTGGAATAATCAGTTCATGTATGGCCCTGGTCCTGGCAAATATCAGTTCCTGGCTTTTGTGTAAGTATGTTTTTGAAATCACCTATCGGTCCCATTTATACCTGACCATCATCACCGTTTTGCTCACCGTACTGGTGGTCGTTGGTATTGCCCTGGTGAGTTCCATTAGAATAATCAGACAAAAGCCTGCTGTTTACCTGAGACAATATAATGGTGCATAATGATGAGATCACTCACCCCTAACGGAGCCTGCTCGCTGGCACTGTTTACCGGAATCGTTATGTTTTTTCTGCTGACAGGCTGCGAGCAGACTGATTCACAGAAGACAGCAGCGGAACCGGTATCCTACCAGGGGATTATCGTGGCCATGGGAGACAGCCTGACTTCCGGCTTGGGTGTTAGTATGCAGGAGAGTTATCCGGAACAGCTCAAGCAGTTGCTGGCATCATCAGGGCTGCCTTTTGACGTCATTAACAGTGGGGTCAGCGGCGAGACAAGCAGTGGTGCAAAAGCACGTGTCGGCTGGGTCTTGAAGCTGCAGCCCGATATTGTCATCCTGGAAACCGGCGCTAATGACGGCTTACGTGGAATTGAACCGAAGCTGATAGCAGAAAATATCAGTTCAATAATTGAGACACTGCTTGCTCGTAATGTCACCGTTGTACTGACAGGTATGCAGATGGTAACAAACCTTGGTCCAGAGTACCTGAACGCATTTAATCAGATTTATCCCAAACTGGCAGAAGACTATCCAGTCACCTTCATGCCTTTTTTTCTAAAAGATGTGGCTGCCAGACCGGAGCTTAACCAACTAGATGGTATTCATCCGACTGCTGAAGGGTATACTGTCGTAGCCAAGAATCTTTTACCTTATGTGGAAAAGGCAATTATCAACGACGCCTCTTCTCAAGAAAATTGATCAGACAAACAAAAAAAGCTCATAACCATTTGTTTGTATGGCAAATATCTTCGATCTGTTTGGTTTTTTGCCTAACAGGGGATGACTTTGTCAACCAGCACGTTGTGATTTTTTCATATTGATAGTATATCTTTAAATAATTCAGGGCATTTAATAAAATATCCTGAATATCTGTTCTAAAACATGTCTCAGAGTAAGTAGAGTGAAGATATTGCTTGTAAAAAATATCAATAATGGTAACCAGACTGTGGGTACCCTGGCAGGACGGACTGTCAGGCGTTGATCAACACACGTGCTACTATTGACTCCATTCAAACCCTACTAGAAAGAGATCGATGATCAGCAAGGAAAAAGTTTACTCTGAGATCCAGAAATCCGGCAACCTGCCGACACTTCCAGAAATTCTTCTCAAGCTGCTTGAAGCATGCGATAATGAGAATACCCCGCTATCTGAAATAGCATCTATTATCAGCAAGGACCCGGTCCTCAGCCTGAAAGTCCTGCAACTGGTTAATTCAGCATATTACGGTTTGCGAAAGAAGTTTAAGGGCGTTGAGCAGGCAGTTGTTTATCTTGGTGCCAACAGTATTAAAAATATTGCCATTACGACCTCGGTCCACCAGGTATTCGATCGGAGAAAATTCAAGGGTGTAAAACGATTCAATATCAGTGCGTTCTGGTATCATTCCCTGTTAACGGCAACGCTCGCACAGCGGATCGCCCAGAAAACAGGCTATGAAAGCCGTGATGAGGCGTATCTTTCCGGTCTGATGCATGATATCGGACGATTGATTCTGGTTTCCACCTACCCGACTGAACATGAGTCTATTCTGCTTAAAACAGAAGATGTGCAGAATGTACTCTGGGCGGAAAAGCAATTGATCGGTGTAACCCATTGCGAAGTGGGGGCATGGCTGGTTGGTAACTGGCACCTCGATTCACTGATGGCTGATGCGATCAAATATCATCATGAACCGCTTGAACAGGTGAGCGAAGCATTTCCCCTGGTTAAAATTATCCACCTTGCCAGCCTTTTGAGTGAAAACAATCATGGAGCAGGACAGGTCGCTGAGACTGGCGAACAGCTTTTCGGGCTGGATGGTAATGATGTTGACAGTATTGTGGACGGAGCGACCGAAGAGGTGCTGCAGGTTGCCGAGGACCTGGAGATAAAGATTGTCATACCAGGGAGTGATGAGTTTGACGACCAGGAGGAGAGCGAGCCGGAAGATCAGGAACATGACACCCAGATTGAATCTGCCCTGAGCAATCGTGTCAGAAGTATTTCACTGTTATCCGGATTTCTTGAGGGGCTGGTGCAGGCGGAAGATGTCGATGAAGTCATAACATCGTTTGAGCATGCCACCAATATTCTCTTTGGTATCGAGAAGATCGTACTCTTTTTGCCGGATAAGAGTGAAGGCTTCCTGCAGGGACAGACCTCCGCTTCAAGCAGTCTGCAGCACTTGAGTCAGGGGTTGACGCTTTCTGTGCAGAAAAGTACCAGTGCAATTGTTGATTCGTATAAAGAGTCAGCTATTGCGTACCTCACCAACGCCAGCCTTCCCCAGAATATGGCTGATGCTCAGGTCCTGAAAGCATTCGGCTGTGCCACCCTGCTGCTCATGCCGCTGGAGGCCGATAAGAAGGCCATCGGTGTTGCTTTGATGGGGCTGCCTGAATCAATGCGGGTGTTATCAAGAAGCGATTTAAAGCTCATGAGAATTGTTTCACAGCAGGTCGGTATGAGCCTGTTTCTTGAGAGAATGAAAGCTAAAAAGGCTGAGGAGATAGAAGCTGAAAGGATGGCTGCTGTATCAATGACAGCCCGAAAAGTCGCCCATGAGATTAATAACCCATTGGGGATAATCACAAACTATCTTACCACCATGAGTTTGAAATTTTCCAAGGATGATGAAATTCAGGGAGAGCTTGGGATTATCGGTGAAGAGATAAGTCGTATATCTTCAATGGTTAACCAGATGGATATGTTTTCACAGTCAGCTTTTACCAACCTGGAGAAAACAGATGTCAATACGGTTATTGGGGATCTTGTTCATTTGATCAGACCATCGCTCTTTAAGCCTGCTGGTATTACTCTTACATTCCGGCCTGATAATAACCTGCCCAAGATTATGGCCTCACGAGATGCCCTCAAGCAGGTGATCATCAATCTGCTTAAAAATGCAGCTGAGGCGATGACTGACGGCGGAGATGTTACCGCTATCACCGCGCGAGTTGCAAAAGACCAGTATAAAAGCGGCAAACCGCCAGCCGATGGCATTGAAATTGTGGTTGAAGACACAGGTCCGGGATTACCGGATGTGGTAAAACAGAATTTATTTAAACCGTTTGTGACCACGAAAAATAACGGTCATTCCGGCCTTGGCCTGTCGATTATTGAAAAAACCGTAACTGAGCTCGGTGGATCGATTTCCTGCGAAAGCAGGCTCGAAGAGGGCACACAGTTTACCATTTACTTTCCTGTCTGAACAGGGTTGAACACTCAGTCAAAACAAGCAAAGATGAATAGCGTACCGAATATTCTGCTGGTTGATGACGAAGAGCGCTTCATCAATAGCCTGGATTCTATTCTCCAGCACTATAACTATACCTGTACAAAGGCCTTGACCGGAACTGAAGCGCTAATGCTGCTGCAGGAAAATGATTTTGATCTGGCGCTGCTTGATGTTTCGCTTCCTGACATTTCCGGATGTGAGATAGCCGAGTTCATTCAAAAATCGGTAAAAAACACCACCGCTGTTATGCTCACCGGTCTGGGGACTGTGGAGACAGCCGTAAAAGCAATGCAAAACGGCGCGTACGACTTTTTGAGTAAGCCGATCAACCATGAACTGCTCATCAAGACAATCGATAAAGCGCTAGAACACAACGAACTGACCAGGAAACTGGAAATCAGTCACAACCGCTTCCAGACACTTGCAGAGGCTTCCTGGGAGGGGATTGTCATCCATGATGATGGGCGATTTATTGAAGCGAACAGACAGTTCTTAAACCTTTTTGGCTATTCCACAGCAGAGCTCTCCCGTGGACTGTTTTTTGATAAAGTTGTTGCTCCTGAATCATTACCACAGGTCCTCAAACGTATTAAAAGTAGGAAGATCGGCAGTTTTGAAATAATGGGTCAGACGAAGAACGGTTTGAAAAAGCCCATAGAGGTAAAGTCGCAATTTATTCAATATCTGGAGCGTCAGGTACGTGTTTGTGCGATGAGAGACATTTCGGAGCGAGTCAGGGCCGAAGAAGAGAAGTTACTGTTGCAGTTAAAACTGGCAAAAGCTCAAAAACTCAGGGCACTCGGGCTTATGGCCGGTTCCGTCGCTCATGATCTCAACAATATTCTCACCGGTGTTGTCAGCTATCCCGATTTACTTTTGTCACAGATGACGGAGTCTGACAGGTACTATCCATCAATTAAGAAAATACAGGAATCCGGTAAAAGGGCAGCGGCAGTCGTGTCTGATCTGGTGTCAATTGCCCGGGGGCGCTTGCCGAAAACATCGGTGGAAAACATCAATGATATTATCCTCAGCCATCTCAGTTCACTGGAGCATTCTGAACGGCAGGCAGGGCATCCGGGGATTGTTATCCAGACAGAGCTTCAAAATGACCTGTTTAACAGCTACTGCTCTCCGCAGCATATTCATAAAATTCTGTTAAACCTTATCGGTAATGCACTTGATGCCTTACAAAACGATGGGGTTATCAAGATATTCACAAAAAATTGTGTCTTGCGCAATCCGATTGCAGCAGGACAAGAGATTGTTTTATCTGCAGGCGAATATATCAAATTGACTGTTTCAGACAACGGTCCTGGTGTTGATAATAAAGATAAGGACCATGTTTTCGATCCTTTCTACTCCACAAAGACTATGGGGAAAAGCGGCACAGGTCTGGGTCTGTCAATTGTCTGGAATACTGTCCAGGAGCATAACGGCTGGGTGGAAATGAAGGATAATAAACCAGGAGTCAGGTTTGTAATCTATGTGCCGGGAACAAGAGATGAAGTTTACAGCCAGCAGGACGTAGGAACAGCACGGTCTCTCCAGGGGAATGGTGAATCAATTTTACTCATTGATGATGAACAGGAACAAAATGCATTAATATCCAAACTTCTAACCAATCTTGGTTACAAGGTCTTCTTCGTTAAAAGTGGTGAAGACGGGTTGATTTTTCTACAATCCCAAAAAGTTGATCTGGTAATTCTCGATATGATCATGGGTGACGGACTTAATGGCCGTCAAACCTACGAGCAAATCCTGAAGCGCTATCCTGGTCAAAAAGCTATCGTAATCAGCGGCTATTCGAAAAATGAGGAAACTGAAAAGATAAAGAAACTCGGGGTAGACGATTTTCTGGAAAAGCCGGTGACCCTTCCACAATTGGGTAGCGCCATCAAGCAAATATTGTCAAAATCATAATATACCAAAGTGAATAATAATCGTTGCCGTTCTGGTAAAGAAAGAAGGTCTTGCACCCGTGTTCAGCTTAAGCTGTCGACCTCCGTGCTGTTGGTCAAAATTGATGCGTATCATTCCGGTATAATAGCTAATTTAAGCCTGGGGGGGTGTTATTTCCCGGCGGACCATGGTTTGCCCCTGGGGGAAAACTGTCAGGTGGAAATTACTATCGGAGAAGGGCTTGATGTTGATAAAATTCGGATGTCTGGTCGGGTTGCCCGGGTCGACAGCGATGGCGCAGGAATAGAATTTATTGATAATTCGCCTGACATCATGGAAAGGCTCAAAGATATATTATTACGCTATTCACCTCCTGAATAGCGCTCCTGAAAGCAGCATTTCTTAAACCACCATCTTTCAAGCTCTTCCAACAAGCTTATGGTATCCAACACCTCGAAGAAGCTCACAGTGCTTTTGCCCGAAAAGAAAGCGGCGGTTCCAGTGGCGGGGTCGAGCGCCAGCAGGGTACGCTGGTGGACAGTTCCAATATTCTTATTGATGAAAATCATCAACGGCACCAGAGACTGTTTGCTGATCGCCACCTCTGACCAGCCAGAGGTATTCGACTCTGCCATATCCGTCGTTTTGTTGAAAAGGGATTGATTATTGATGTCTCCGATTATTGGCTGCAAAAGGCCAATATGAAAGAGATTGCCAGAAGAGAGCTGATGAGAAACAATATCAGGGTGAGTGCAGGAGATGATCGCCCTGATTATAATAATATTGAATGGTTAGGTGCAGGCGATCTCAACACATCGTCAGAAAGATCGAGGCGATAAAAAATTATATATGCAACCCTGATCATGATCCGCTCATTTCCCTGGAGTCAATTTTTCAGGAAGATCAAAAAGCGGTTAAAAAGGTGAGAAAAATATTTGGAGCTCTTGATCCGCTTACCAGCATGATCAAAAAGCGCTTTTGAAGCTCAATTCAGACAGCTTAATTAGGTTTATCCTTATTCTCCGCATCTTTTTCCGGGGGAAAAAGTCTTGAAAGCATGGATCGTTTTTTGACTGGCTGATTGTGAAGGATGGCAAGGTTATCCTGGGCTGTGTAGTTTCTGTCCCACAACTCAATCGCCTTTTCATAGTTTGCTTTTGCTTCTTCCAGGTTGCCGAGGTACCTGTTGATCATACCGAGGTTGGTTAGGGATACAGATAAACGGCGGGGTGTCTCAAGCTGAGCATCAACAATAAGGTTTACCCGTTTCTTCAAAAGCTTATTGACGTTCATGTCCCCAAAGGCCGGATCATCTGCTTTGAAATAGGGCGAAATCCGTTCTTTGATCTGTTCTTCAGACAAGGATCCCATATCCTTCATCCAGTTCTCATAGATTGCAATTGCCTCGTTGGTGTAATCTGCGGCAACAGCCAGAGGCGTGTCCAGCGTTTCTTTGGGAACGTCCTCTTTGGTGAGAATTTCTGTCTCCAGCTCAACGAGATATACCGTGGCTTTATTATTCAGCAGTACCCCGATTTCATAAGACTTTTCATAGCCTGGTGTTGCACGGTAAATAGCCAGCATCTGGTCAAGCATACTCAGAGCCTGAACGTATTCATCACTCTCAAGCTCTTTGTCATATTTGAGAAAGAGTTCCTTAGCAGGAAGGGTACGGGGGTCTTCAGATTTGTTAATTGAATCGTAATAGAAATAAGAGCCGATAAAGATTGTTGCAGTGATGGTGATAACGAGTGAAAGTACTTTTTTCGTTCCTGGTTGCATTGAGAAAGATTTTCCTTATGGAGGTGTGCGCAGCAGGGATGTTTTGGTCTACTGCGCACACGTTGTACGCAGTAGACCAAAAGGTTTGAGGCTATCTTACACCATGTACTTCAGATGCCAAGTGCTTCCTGATTTCCTCAGGGGTATCTTCCGTATTCAGTGAGACAACGATATTAGCCAGGATGGCTAGCGGAGTAGCGATCCAGGCATAGTACCAAGGATTTAACCAGTAGCCGGCGAACGCGGCACCGGGAAGGGCAACTCCGAATTTAGCGCAAATAAAGTAAATCAGTGCAATCGCGGTAAATCCGGCACCAACAGTCAGGCTGGCAATACCGCCGGAGCGGTTGGAGCGACTCCACCAGATTCCAAGGAGGAACAGTGGGAAAATCGTACAGCCGGCAATGGAGAAGGCCAGGGCCACGAGCTGGGCTACAAGAGCCAGCTTTAAAAGGGCGACAAGCATAACGCCGACAGACAGGACGACCGTTGCGATACGAGCCATTCTTATCTGCTGGTCACCGGATGCCTCAGGATTAATGAGCCTAAAGTAGATATCATTGGAAAATGCAGATGAGCCCGCTACCAGCAGACCGGAAACGGTTGAGAAGGCGGCGGAAACTGCACCTGCTGCGAGGAAGCCGACGATCAGTGGATTTACTGAACCAAGCTGGGCTGTATAGACGACAATAGCGTCTTTGGCAAGGTTACCAACTTCAGGGCTGGAAGAGAGGATTCTACCAAAGGCGGCGTACAGCGGAGAGGTCCAATAGAGTAAACAGATAAAGAACAGACCCCAGGTAACCGACCAGCGTGCATCACTGGGCTTCGGGACAACGTAGAATTTCTGGATAACATGCGGGAGTCCTGCGGTTCCGACCATCAGCGCGAAGCAGGTGGCCATCCACTGGAAGAAATCCTTGCCGGTGGCGGTATCCCAAGGCATTGCAAATTCCGGTTGCGGCACTGTCTGCATGGCATGGCCAAGTGAGTTGAGGTATGGCGTAGCAGTACCTGCAACGATATCTGAAACGACCCGACCATAGCCGAGTTCCGGAATGAGCCAGAAATAGTCAAATTTGAAGGTCAGGATAAAGGCCGGGATCAGGAAGGCCGTAATCAGGATGACGTACTGAACAATCTGGTTTTTGGTGACACCAAGCATACCTGAAACAAGTGTATAGGCAAGGCAAACACTACCACCAATGATAACCGAGGTGGAGTAATTCATTCCAAAAATCCATTTGAACATCAGGCCGATACCGCCGAACTGGCCAACCATGTAACAAAATGAAATAAAGATTGCAACGATTGCCGTGAACAGACGCAAGCCGCTGGAATAGTAACGGTCACCAATAAAGTCAGTGGCGGTATACTTTCCGAATCTCCTGATCTGAGATGCCATCAGGAGCAAAAGCAGGACGTAGCCGCCGGTCCAGCCAACCACGTATGAGAGGCCGTGATAGCCGCTTCCGTACATGATCGCCGCCATGCCCAGGAAGGAGGCAGCCGACATCCAGTTAGAGGCAATAGCCATACCGGACCCAACCCTGGAGATGGAACGCCCTGCGGCGTAGAAATCAGCAGTTCCTTCGGCCTTGTTCATAAAACCGACAACCAGAAAAAGCAGGATACAGGACCCGAGAATGATTGCAGGCATCGTCTTGAAACTGCCTTCGAGCGCTGTACCGCTTGCTGCAAAGGCTGGAACGGCAACGAGTAGGGCCGCCGAAAGTAATACGAGTAACGATAGTACTTTGTATGTGATTCTATTCATGTCTCACTCCTCCTATTCGTATGAAGATTCCATTCCATATTTTTTCATCAACTTGTCAATAACCTGACAGTACACGAGGCAAATCAGTACAAACGACGTCAGGAGGATGAGTGCAGTGTAAAGATAATGAAATGGAAAACCGAAAACGATAGTATCGGTGAAAACGGATTGATTATGAATAAAAAATTTATCCATAATCGGTTTGAGAGAATCATCGGTCATTGCCAATTTGTCAGCGCTGACAGGGGTCAGAGCATAAGGGACAACGGCCATCATGGCCTTGTTGTCGGTAATACCAAGAGCCGTGTTGATGAAGTCCACATTAACTGTTTTATCCGTAGCAGCTGTCTCTACAACAGACATCAGGGTTTGTTTTTCTGCGTCGGAAAGAAGAGAGTAGACTGTTGAGGTGAACGCACCTTTAAGTGCATCATTTTTCAGCAGTGCAGCACTTTTACCAAGAGCAGCAAGATAGACATTGGCAGCAGTTACTTTTTCTTCAGGAGATGCACTGCCGTCGGCAAGTTTGGGAGCAATTTGTAGGAAGCTCACATAAGGGGCTTCAGGGGTTGGGGTTTCCGCGATTTTGAAAAGAATCTGAGATCCATAGGTCATAACCGCCCAGATGACCAGTCCGATGACAATTACCCGGACATTCTCCTTCAAGAATGGTGTCGATGGCTTGAAAAAGTTAACATCATAACTTTTACTTTCTTCCATTTTTCTCCTCCTTTTTAATGACTGTGTTCTGTTATTCCATTGAGCCCTCCAATGGGCTCTGAAAAACAGCACGCTCTCTGACAGAATGGGTATGTATATCGAGAGGCGGCCTGAGAAGGAACCCGTTTCCCTCATACTGATATCGCACCACATCGCTATATATCATTACTGTCAAAATGTTACAGCCTTGATTATTCCTCCTATGCAGTTGAACAACCGGTAAGTTGCCTTACTGCTTTTAAGCGAAGATTGACCAGATCGTCACTCTATTTAATTATTCAGCGGTATAGCTTTCCGCCACGTCCAAACGGTGATAAATACAGTTTACCAACACTCATTAACTATGACATAGTAGAGCGTTACGACGGACATTAGAACAAAAAGTGATATTAAGCATCATTTTTTTTTATCAACCTGTGTTTTTTTCGGTCGAGAATGAAGAATTCTGATTTTGTTTATTGTCGCTGCAGTGAATAGCAAACTTTGCGTTGGTGGAGGTACAGCTTGCTGCAAAAAAAAAGCGAGATCCAGATTGTGAGGATCTCGCTTTTTTAAGGTTCTGCTTTGTCCAGAATAATATGTATCTACTCGTATTTATATCTGCTATGCAGAATGTCCACTTCCTCTTTTGATTTGTAACCGGTGATCATACTCTGGAGTGAGCCCTTAATGGCAAACAACGACATATAAATATGGGTCAGGACCAGAGAAATAAGTACCATTCCCAAGACGTTGTGAATAATGGTGAAGAGACGGACCGTATCAAGGTCTGCCCCTGCTGACCCCATTCCCCAGATTGTATAGCCGGTATAGGCCATAACGCCGCCGCCTACAGTAGCCAGCCAAAACCAGGCCTTTTGTCCGGCATTGAATTTGCCGGCCGGAACGGGCTTCTTCTTCTTACTGAGATAACCACCAAGGATGAAGATCCAGAGGATATCATATGGTGCGGGAAACATATCCTTGATCCAGATTAAAAACATCAATACAGCAATAACAGCAAACACCATTGCCGATATGATGTGGATATCGCGGGCAAGCCGAATTGGCGCACCACCACCAAAGAATGCACCAAAAATTATCAATAACCCCGTGACCACCAAAAGGATGAAAAAGGGCGCTCCAATCCAGTGGACGATACGGGTAAATTTATTGAAAAATAGAATCTCCGGTCCATCGTGGGAAAATTTTTTAGCTCCAACAATCATAAAATGAAGCAAGTAAATTGTTGGAATTATGATGATAATTCCAAGAAATATCTTCCAGAAGAGAGTGGATTGAAGTTGAGTGAAGAGCTGACCAAGATCTTGCCAGTTGCCAGTGATGCCACCATACAATTCACTATAATACTGCGGTGAAAAGTACTGGGCTAAGCCGGTGAAAGCGTTTGGTGCAGCAATTGCCGTCCCTACAATCAGGGTGACTGCATAGACAACCATAACCAGAACCCCGGACGCAATAAGCCTGTGCATAGGTTTCTCCTAGAAATGGGCGGGAGCATTAGTTACTCCCGCCCCGTTGTTATGGTAACTACTCTTTTTTGTATGCTCTGGACCAGCCCCAGGCATTAGCGCCTGAGCCGCGGTTAAATACCCGCTCTCTGAAAACATCAGCAACCACATCCGCATCACCTGCAAGTAGAGCTTTTGTGGCACACATTGATGAGCAGAGTGGCGGTTTGCCTTCAGCAATCCGGTTTTGACCGTAGAGCTGTTTTTCGTCTTTGCTGAAGTTTTCTTCAGGTCCGCCTGCGCAGAAGGTACACTTGTCCATTGCTCCACGAGCTCCGAAAACATTGCCCTTTGGAAACTGTGGTGCCCCAAACGGACAGGCCATGAAGCAGTAGCCGCAACCAATACAGGTTTTCTTGCTGACGAGAACAATACCGTCTTCACGCTGATAAATCGCATCTACCGGACATACGGCAATACACGGTGCATCAGAGCAGTGCATACAGGCAACCGAGATAGATTTTTCACCCGGTTCGCCCTGTTTCATTGTAATTACCCGGCGGCGATTTACGCCAACCGGAATTTGGTTACCCTCTTTACAGGCAACCACACAGCCACTGCAGTCAATGCAGCGCTCGGTGTCACATAAAAATCTCATTCTTCCCATTATATAATCCTCCTCAACCGCACTTATGCGCGGGTGACTTTGCACAATCCATCCTTGGTAGCCTGGATCTGGGTGATGATGTCATAGCCATAGTTGGTGACAACATTGCCTGGATCACCAACAACATAGGGGGCATGTCCTTCCGGATAATCCTTCAGGTAGGATTCTCCCATCAGTGTGCCGGCGAAATGGTATGGCAGGAAGATTGTTTTATCATCAACACGGGGCGTAATAAATGCCTTAACCTTGATCTTAGATCCCTCCGGCGATTCGATTATCATCATATCACCTTTACGAATACCAAGATTGTTGGCGAGGCGCGGGTTAATTTCAGCGTACATTTCAGGCTGAAGTTCAGATAAGTACTTGTTGCTTCTTGTCTCAGCACCGCCACCCATATGTTCAACCATACGACCAGTTGTAATAACATAGGGATAATCCTTAACAAGATCCGTATTCTGTTCACTCTTGTACCGCGTGTTGACCCTGAAATGATTTGGTTTATCTTCATAAGTCGGGTATTTGGCTACAAGATCAGGCCGGGGAGAATGCAGTGGTTCGCGATGAATGGGGACCTGATCGGGGAAATTCCAGACGACACAACGCGCCCTGGCGTTCCCAAATGGCGCCATACCCCGCTTTATTGCAGTCTTGATGGTTTCCTGGGTCAGATCAGTTTTCCAGTTAGTACCGGGAACAACATCCTTGAACTCAGGATAGCCGCCCTTCACTTCACTGCCCGGGTTGTAAATACCCTCTGCGGCGAGTTGATTCTCAGTTCTGCCGCTCGCGTCGTACTTTTTCTCAAGACCGAAACGGTTACGGAACGGAAGCCCGCCCTCTGCCACAGGTTTGGAGATGTCATAGAGGATCGGGGTGCCTGGATGCTCTTCGGTCCAGCATGGCCATGGCATACCGTAATAATCACCATCACATGGACCGCCTTTTGCCTGCAGGTCATCAATATCAAAGGTATGCCAGTTCTCCATGTGCTTTTTGATTCTTTCTGGAGTCTGGCCGTTATAACCAATGGTCAACATTCCTTTGTTGATCTCACGGGTGATGTCCTCTGGAATTTCTTTGAGATTTTTATAGAACTGATCAGCAAAACCAAGTTTGTTTACCAGCAGTTCCATGATCTGGTAGTCATCTTTTGAATCATAGACAGGATCTACAACCTTATAGCGCCATTGAATCTGACGGGAGGTTGACGTTACTGAACCTGATGTTTCATACTGACTTGAGCCTGGCAGCAGGTAGACATTATCGGTCTTGGTGACAGCAGCGGCAATTGTCGGAAATGGATCGACAATAACCAGAAGTTCCAGCTTGTTCAGAGCCTTTACGACTCTATTGTATTGAGAGTTGGAGTTTGACCCACAACCCCACTGGATCATTGCCTTCACCGGTGTCGGGGTTTCAAGCTTCTCTTCGTTTAAAACACCTTCATACCAGCGGGCAAGGCTGAAACCTTTTTTATTCATCCATTCTTTTGCAGGGAAACGGCCGACTATAAAGTCGTAATCAACATCCCATACACGACACCAGTGTTTCCAGGCGCCATCAGAAAGTCCGTAATAGCCAGGCAGGTTATCTGCAAGGACACACATGTCGGTAGCGCCCTGAACATTGTCATGACCACGAAAGATGTTGGTTCCGCCGCCTGACTTACCCATGTTACCGAGAACCAGCTGAAGGATACAGAAAGCACGGGTAATCGATGAGCCGATATGGTGCTGAGTTCCACCCATGCACCAGGTGAGACTCGTCGGTCTGTTCTTAGCAAGGATATTGGCGACTCGCTGTGTCTGTTCCGCCGGAATTCCAGTAATATCTTCGACGACTTCAGGGGTGTAATGCTTGGCAACCTCAACCATTTCCTCATAGCCGGCAACACGGGTACGAATAAACTCTTTATCCTGCCATCCCTTAGTGATTATCTCGTTTATAAGCCCCATAATAAAGGCGGCATCAGAACCCGGTCGGATTCGAACAAATTCAGTTGCTTTTGCCGCAAGTTTGGTAAAACGCGGATCCACTACAATGATCGGGGCATTATTCACCTCTTTTGCATGCAGGATATGCTGCATGGAAACCGGATGGGCCTCTGTTGCATTTGATCCGATGAAAATCATGCTTTTAGCATGCCTGATGTCATTCAGGCTGTTTGTCATTGCTCCGTAACCCCAAGTATTGGCGACACCTGCCACCGTTGTGGAGTGTCAGATACGGGCCTGGTGGTCAATATTGTTCGACCCCCAGAAAGCAGCAAACTTTCTTTGCAGGAATGCCATCTCGGTAGAGACTTTGGCGCTGCCGTTGAAGTGCAGGGCATCAGGACCATCTGTTTCTCTGAGTTCGGTCAGCTTGTTGCCGATCTCGTCCATTGCCTGATCCCAGGAGATGTTTGTCCATTTTCCATTGACTCGTTTCATCGGGTTCTTCAGTCGTTTTTCACTGATGACCATATCGATGGCGCCGGCACCTTTACAGCAATGGGCACCACGTGAGACCGGATGATCCTGGGCTACTTCCTGGCGAACCCAGACACCATTCTGAACTTCGGCTTCGATCCCGCAGCCAACGGCACAATAGGTGCAGATTGTTCGAACCGTTTCGGAACCGATATAGGCTTCTTTTTTCTCGGCCGCAACAGCTTTACTGGTAAGTTTTGTAGTCATTGCTGCCCCGGTTAGTGCGGCGGTGGCAGCGGATAGTTTGAGGAACGATCGCCTGGCAACTTTCGGGTTATGAGTAACCCTGCGGCCGCCGGAAACAGAACCGCCCGATGAGGACTTCCTGATTTTGCTTATGGCCATGTTACTATGCCTCCTTTTCTGAAGCTTGTTTGGTAATTCTATTCAAAGAACATCCTGTTACGAGCGAAGTGATTTGTAATATTTCTTAAACGCTTCACTTTCATGGTAGAGGATCTCATCGGAGCCTTTAATCTCTTTTTGAGTTCCTGCTCTTGCCGGTTTTACGGCAGTGGCTGCTCCAGCCAATACTGCCGATCCAGCAAGGATGTGCTTCAGAAACGAACGTCTTTCTATCTTCTCGTTCTCCATCATCAGCCCTCCTGATAATCATTAAAAAGTTCTGGTAGTGCATAATAGCAAAACTATTATGCGACAATAGCCTGACAGTAAGGAAAGACAGTTCCCGTACTGTTAAAAAAATTTAACACATTATAAAATAGATGATGTGGGTCGAGAATAAAAGCGGTCTATTGCCTTTTGTGTTGTAGGAAATTTACTTACCCACAGCGTGAGAGCTAGTTTGGTTTAACTGAACATATAACCATTTAGTATGACAAGCTAAGTGTCTCAATTACCGAAATGTTCTTTTTCGATCCAGAGGACAGCTCGTCTGGTTAATTCTGCAGCATTTTTGATGCAGAGTTTCTGTTTGATACGATCCCGGTAGGTGCCAATTGTCTTGATGCCCAGGTTCATACGGGAGGCAATCTCCCTGGTTGCCAGTCCTGAACCGATAAGCCTGAAAACTTCAAGTTCACGGTCTGTTAAAACATCTACAGTTGGGGCACCACTCCCTTCAGGATTAACCTGGAACTTGTCAAGCAGGTGAGCCATCATATCAGAACTTACATGTATTTTACCGTTCAGAATATTTCTGATGGCAGAAATTACTGACTCTGATGCTTCTTTTTTCATAACATATCCGCGTGCGCCGGCCCTGATGGCGCGTTCGGCCCAGACCGATTCATCATGCAGCGACAGAACGAGCACCGGCAGACGGCAGGGGCCGGCAGCGATTTCTTTGACCAGATCCAGACCATTTTCTTCTGATAGCGAAATATCGACAATCGCCAGGTCAGGCTGATGTTCTCTGAGCGCCTTTCGCGCCTGGCCAATATTTTCGGCTACCGCGCAGACTGAGAAGTCTTCTTCCTGGTTCAATAACTCCCTCATTCCCATACGAAAGATTGGATGGTCATCAACAATTAAAATAGTTGTCATTGATTCTCAATGTCTCCGGTGACTGTTACGATTGTACCCCGCTGCCAATTCGACTCAAGTGAAAATGTTGCCCCAATAGCTTTTGCACGGTAGTCAATTGTGTGTAATCCCATGCCCTTGCGAACAGACAGCGGGTCAAAGCCTGTACCGTCGTCTATGATCTGCACAAGTAAGGTATGATTTTTGGTATCCATTGTAATACCAATCTTGTCAGGTTCTCCGTGTCGTGCCGCGTTAAATGCTGCTTCTCTAATAATATAGTATATATGTGAGGCAACACTATTATCTATATAATCAACCTGACCGTCAAAAGAAAGCTCACAAGCTACACCAAAAAGTTTCTCAACCTCAACCGCCAGTTCTTCTACTGCTGCCTCGAGGCCATTTTCGATAATATGAACAGGATAAAGTCCGCGGGCAAGACGCCTGGTTTTTTCAGTTGCGTCAACAATTAACCCTCTGATCGATTCAAGCTGCTCAGCTCTCTCGGGAAGCTCTTTCTCCAGGTTCATTTTCAATGCTTTGCTCAACAGTTCTACACCGCTGAGATGCGATCCCAGGTCATCGTGCAGGATTCTACCTATATTGCTACGCTCAGCCTCCCTGACGGCGATAATCTGTCTCTCCAGCCGGAGCATCTTTTTCTCTGACCTGGTTTTTAATATGTGCAGCCACATTCCTTCCAGAACCATGGTCATCTGGCGGATGTCAGCCTCATCATAGTTAACTTTATTGTTGCAGACACCGGCTACAAGGACGATGAGACCACTATTGAAAATGGGTACGTCCAGATGTCGTGTAATCTCTTTCCGGTATGGATAAATGGTCTCGCCTTCCTTGGTGAAGGTATTGCAGATAACAGCATTCTGGCGTATAATCGTTTGCCCGGCTGAGCCGCCGCGTTTGATATTACGGGAGAGGTTACGCTTGTTGGGATAGGGAACCCTGGTTCCGTCTGACTGGCAGTGCGAGATAATCGTTATATGCTGCTGCTTTTTATTGACGAGTGCCAGGTACCCTTCTTCGGAGCGTGTGATCTGTACTATTCGCTGCAGGGTAAAATTATACTTGTCCTTCAGGGTGAAATCCTCCATCATTCCGAGTCGAAGTAATGTGTCCAGTCTTAACTCATCGCGATGAATCAGCTGTTCCTTCTGAATACGGTCGTCAACCATGTCATTGGCAAGATGAGCAAGGTGCTCGAATTCCCTAAAGACAAGGTCCTCTTTCTGAATTTTAATTTTTGAGTCGGCAGCTCGTCTAAAAAAATCGGTGAAAAGATTGAATCCCTGTTTGATTTTTGTGGTGTAATAATAGGCGATCAGCAGCAGCAGCGAAACGGCTATTATGAACAGAAAAATAAAGATGGAGACATTTTTAAATGCTATTCTTTGATAGGTGTTTGTTGCCTCGCCAATCAGCTTTTCCATTTCGTTCATATGGATGGATGCAGCGATAATCCAGCCCCAATCCTCATATGATTTGACAAAACAGAGCTTATTTTGAGTTACCTGGTTTTCTCTGTCTTTTTCAAGATAATTGACATAACCTTCCCCGTCAGGCACTTTGCCGGCACGCCAAATTTCTTCACCGTACGAGCCATAGTCGCCTTTGAGACTGCGGATAGACCGGCCAATCAACTGTTCGTTTTTGTGTGATATTATGGTGCCGTCAGATCGGAATACAAACACTTCGCCACCCTGGCCGAATTTCATCTGGCTAATTCTGGCCAGACTGGTTGCCTTGTTAAGACTTTCCAAACCGTCATTATAGATACCGGCCCCAATAAACCAATCAAGAGGTTGGAAGTACTTAACAAATGATGTTATAGAGTATTCACGATTTTCAAATGCCGGTTTGATCAGGTTGTAGTGATACATGCCTGCGCCTTTTTCATGGACTATGTCAATAATATCATTGACCACATCGCCGGAGGGGTGTGCTGCCTGCAGTTTGTTTTGTCCTTCAAAGAATGGTTCATCGGCAAAAAGATCAATGGTGCCTGTCAGGGTCTGTCCTGCAAAGTAGTAACCACGACCTTCATACCAGCGAACAGGCCGGAGTACTTCAGCGATCATTGAACGTAATTGTTCGACACTCATTTCATCATGGTACATGCTGTAGATATGAGAGGCGATGGAGTAGGCCGACTGGACTCTGTTACGAATTTCCTCATCTGTGTTTATCCTTGTCTGGTTACGGGTAAAATCAATGAAATCAGTTACATTATCGAGTTCTTCCCGAACTCGAACTTTGTATTGATCTTCAAAATTTTTGCGAATATTTTCGATACTCTCCTGGTGTGCCTGATATTCATTGATTGCCCAGAAAATTCCGATGAAAATTGCCAGGGCCAGAATAACCAGGAGGGAGGCGTAGAAAGGAGCTGCAGACAGTGATATTCTCTGTGATTTAAACATCTGGTTGCCGAGTAGTTGAAAAATTTTAAAAACAGATACTTACTATTGTTCCATGATATTTACTTGTCACTGTTTTGATCAAGTTTAAGAATTGTCGGATAAATGGTTGTCAGGTAAATAGTGTCCAGTCCCTGATGATCCTGTGGGCCGAAGTTCAGCATGATGCCGCCAAGATCAAATGAGCCAACCGTTTGCATTGTCGAAATAAAGGACTCTCGGGTCAGCTCTCCCACAACCGATTCAGCGATTTTAGCGAACAGTTTACCTGCAATGTAACCTTCAAGGCTGATAAAACTGATAGGCATACCATGCTGATATTGTCTCATGGATTGCATATATTCTCTGATGAGTGGTATGGACGGATCTTTTGGGTCCGGAACCACCTGGGAGATGATTACATCTGCACCGTAGGCGCCCAATGCATCTTTGAGGCTTTCTGATCCCACAAATGAAATGTTACAAAATGTCAGCTTCTCGTTGATTTTTGTTTTACTGAGTTTAATAAACTCAGCGCAGGCGGGGTATGCTCCAACAAGCACTACCGCTTCCGGGTTTGCACGGTAAATATCTTTCATGCCACCCATAACGGCAAGGGTGTTGCGCTCATAGGTTCCTTTTGAAACCAGCTGCATTCCGCGTTTTGCCAGGGCACGTTCAATTCCCGTCAATCCTGCATAGCCATAGCTGTCATTTTGATAGAAACAGGAAATTCGGCTGAAGTGACGTTGATTGATCAGGTAGTCAACGAGCTCTTCCATCTCCTGGTAGTAGCTGGCCCGAACGTTGATAACATATTTTCTAAAGGGGTTCCTGAGCAATTCAGCACCGGTAAAAGGAGCAAAAAAGGGAATCCTGTATTGTTCAATAATTGGAACGACTGCCTTTGAGGTGGGGGTGCCAACCTCTCCTATCAGCAGAAATATATCGTCTTCTGTTATCAGTTGTAAAGTATTTCTTACCGCTTTATCGGGTTCATATCCATCATCAAGACTTATCAGGTGAATCTCTCTTCCCTTGACACCACCGTTGTCATTTATCAGGCCGAAAGAGGCGAGCAGTCCGGCCCGCATTTCGATGCCGAGATTCTTCGCCGGGCCCGACAGGGCGCAGGACTGCCCCAGAATAATGGGGGGCATGTTTGTGGCGGAATGTCCAATCAATGGGAATGCCAGCAGGACCTGGAACAGGATGAACCATAATCTATGGTGATAGCGTTGCGTCATGTGTGGGTCTCCGAAGATATACGGCCGTTTTATCACTTTTTCAGCAGCTCAGAATGTGGTCTTTTTCTATGGCGGACAAACATACCATTTTTTCCGAAAAAAGACAGGGAGGCTCAGGGCCAGACGATAATCTTTCTCTTGAAGCCAGGCTGGCAAAATACTCCATATCCAGGAGGGCACGCTCATCAAAACACTCTAAAAAATGGTATGTACCACCGGCGCTGCTGGCTGAAAGATTTGTTGGGCAGGTATTATGTAATTGCTTTCAGGCACCTGATACGATAGGTTTTCCGGATACCAGCTGATATGCAAATAGTTTTGCATCACCTCCATCTTTGCTGTGCAAAAAACTGGACCAATTGAGCGTTCCCCATGAATCATTCGGTAAATCACAATAATTCTGCGGTCCCCGGGAAGCTGGGAACCTTCGGTGGTGTTTTTACACCCAGTATCCTGACGATCCTGGGCATCATCCTATTTCTCCGCATGGGATTTATGGTTGGCAGCGGCGGCTTATTCAGAGCCCTGCTGATCATCTCCATTGCCAATATCGTTTCGATCCTGACCAGTGTTTCCATGTCAGCTGCGGCAACCAATATTCATGTAAAAGGAGGAGGGGCTTACTACCTGATCTCCCGAGCCCTGGGAGTGCGCTTTGGCGGATCCATCGGCATCATCCTGTTTCTGGCACAGTCGGTGTCAATAGCCTTTTACTGCATTGGCTTTGGGGAGGCACTCATGATGATTCTTCCGCCTCTTCCATTGGTATCGGTGAAATTAATTTCTGTTTGTGCAGTGATCTTTCTCTTCTTTATGGCATGGATGGGCGCAGACTGGGCGACAAAGTTCCAGTATATTGTTATGGGGCTGCTTATAATGGCCCTGATCTCCTTTTTTGTTGGGGCCTTATTGAAGTTTGAGACCGGGATGGTGGTTCAAAATTGGACCCCTTCCGAAAACGGTCTTCCTTTCTGGGTGCTGTTTGCTCTGTTTTTCCCTGCAGTGACTGGATTTACCCAGGGAGTGAACATGTCTGGCGACCTTGAAAATCCGGGAAGAAGCATCCCCTTGGGGACATTCTGGGCTGTCGGACTTTCGGCTGTGGTATATTTTGCAGCAGCGGTGCTGTTTGCAGGGTCCTTGACCAATGCCGATATGATTGCGGACTATGACTCCATGAAGCGGGTTTCTTTTTTCCCCGGGCTTGTGACGGCGGGTGTCCTCGCGGCGACCCTTTCCTCGGCGATGGCCTCATTTCTTGGTGCCCCGCGTATTCTGCAGTCGCTGGCGGCAGATAAAATCTTCACCTTTTTAAATCTATTTTCACTGGGCCACGGTGATACCAATAATCCTCGGCGGGGAGTGCTGGTATCGGGTGCCATAGCACTGGTTATTATATCATTTGGGCACCTGAACCTTGTTGCTCAGATCGTTTCGATGTTCTTTCTTATTTCCTATGGTCTTCTCAACTATGCCACATTTTATGAGTCCAGAACGAAAAGCCCGTTTTTCAGGCCGCGCTTAAAAATTTTCAGACCATGGATGAGCCTTGTTGGATTCCTGGCCTGTGCAGGGGCCATGATCGCCATAGACGTTTCAGCAGGTATCGTCGCATTTTCTATTATCTTAGCGATTTATCAATATTTAAAACATTATTCCGGACCAGCCAGGTGGGCTGACAGCAGGCGTTCTTATTTTCTCCAGAAGGCACAGGAGAATATTCGTGCCGCTGCCTTTGAGAAAGAACATGACCGGGACTGGCGTCCTGTCATATTAGCCATGACCAGGGAATCTAAAAGACTCCATCAAATCATGGGGTTTGCTGCCTGGGTAGAAGGAACGTCGGGCATTACCACTGCCGTCCGAATTATTAAAGGGCAGGGGGTAAAAACAACTCGCCTGAGAAAGGAGGTGGCTAAAGAACTCAGTTCTGATCTTGTGCAGATAAAATCAACAGCGTTTCCATTAGTGTTGACTGCAGAGGATATTTCAGAGGTCCTGCCGACTCTTGTCCAGGCGTATGGAATTGGTCCTTTCAAGGCAAATACCCTGCTGGTTAACTGGATAGATGATCTTGGCAAGGGGTTATCCGGACTCGGAGCACTTGAGTACGCCCGAAACCTGAAGTCTGCTTTCCAGCAGGGATTGAACGTTATCATCCTTGATACCGACTTAAACAAATGGGACAGGCTCTTGTCAAAGAGCGACAGCGAGCATCAGTATGTGATAGATGTCTGGTGGAGAGATGATTCAACAGGTAATTTCATGCTTCTGGTGGCGTATCTGATCACCCGCAATGAAATCTTTAAAAACTCGCTGATTCGTATGATTGCCCAGGGTGAGAAGAAAGATGCCACACAGCTCACAGAGCAGTTGAAAAAACAGCTGGAAGATATTCGTATCGATGCAGAACCACTGATCGTTCAGGATATCGATCAGGAAACAATTGTGGAAATCTCATCTGATTCTTCCATGATTCTTATGCCTTTCAGAGTGAAAGATTTTCGTTTTATCGATTCATCCGGCGGTTCCCTGTATAGATTACTTCCTCAGCTGCCGTTAACGGTGTTGGCGAAGGCAGCACAGGATATCGACCTGGAGGCAGAACCGGATGAGGGCCTTCTTGGAGATCTTGCCGCCGCATCAGACGCTCTGGAGAGTGCACAGAAAGCATATCGACAGGAATATAAAAAAGCACAACAATTAAAGTCAGAGGCGGACCGTTTAACCTTGAAGCTGAGTGAGCTGGATTCAGACGATGAAAACCGAGCTGAATTAATTGTTCAGAGTGATAATGCCATCAAAGCATATGAAACCGGATACAGAAAAGCTGCCAAAGCACGGGTGAAAGTGCAGACAGCTGTCAGGGAGCTTGAGAAAATGGCAGAAGAAGGCGAGTAATCTTATTGAAATGAGGTAACGGGGGTGCCCTTGAAAAGAACGCAGGAACGTGGCAACAAGGCTGTCAGCCAACTGATCAAACATGCTTCATGCGCTTAGTAATCAGAGCAGGATTAATTGTTTGCAGGTAAATAAATAGTAGTAAATACTATCATTAAACCCCCGTTTCATTACCATTGAAATGGGTCAATTCATAACTATTTTATACACAGGTTCATAAATGAAAGGGTTCTTAACAGTAAATTTTATCGAATAAACTTATGATTTTTAGCAAACCAGTGCGAGGAACATAAAGGTTAGAGAGGACGGTATGAAACGCTTTAAAAATATTCTTTACATCATCGAAGACGGTGACGATGAAGATGCGGTAATGGAGAAAGTCATTAATCTGGCACGCCTCAATGAAGCAGGGGTTCTGGTAAGCAGGATTCCGGAGGAATCTCATTTTAACGTTTTCTCAAACATGTTTCCCGAGCGCATGAGGGAACTGGATTCCATTTTAAGTGAACAGTATCAAGCGGAAATAGACAAAATTGTTAATGATGCCCGCTGGGGTGATATTGAGGTTAGAGGCGCTCTTATTCCGGGACATGGCTTTATTTCTGTTGTTCAACAGGTCTTGAGGGCAAAGCATGATCTGGTTATCAAGGGAGGGAAGCTTGATGAGGGTGTTGAACAGTTAGCAATGAGACTGATCAGGAAATGTCCCTGTCCGGTTTGGGTAATTCGAAAGACCCACAGCGGTGATTTTCGGCGTATATTGGCGGCAGTTGACATTGGAACCGGAAATGCAGAAACTGATGCGTTGAACAAAAAGATTGTACAGCTGGCAAGTTCGCTGGCTCAGCGTGAAAAAGGGGAGGCTCACTATATGCATTCATGGCGGCTTGAATTTGAAATGATGATGCATGGTCCGCGCATGAATGTAAAACCTGAAGAACTGTTTGAGTTTAAGAAAACACTAAGAGTCCAGCGGGAAGCAGGCCTTCAGCGCCTTCTGGAACAAAGCAATATTCAGCCATTAGCCGACAGTGTACATTTAGTCGAAGGTGACACCAGAATGGTTATCCAGGACTTGCTTGAGCAGCTGCAGATAGATGTCCTGGTGATGGGAACAATCGGCCGCTCCGGTATTCCAGGGCTGCTCATTGGTAATATGGCTGAAAAGATTCTCAGTAAAATTAACTGTACGGTCCTGACCGTCAAGCCAGATGACTTTGTTTCACCTGTAACCTTATAATATCAATATGAAAACAATTAAAAGAACGGATGACCATTATCTATGGTTTTTAAAAAAAATAATTCACTTGTCCCTGAAAGCACTCGGGCTGTTGATGATTGTTGTCATTATCTTTGGAGTTATAGATGTTGGCTGGACACTCTATCAGCATCTCATTGACAAACCGACTTTCATACTCACCATTGGAGATATTCTGACCACTTTCGGGGCCTTTATGGTTGTTCTGATCGCTATAGAAATTTTTCAGAATATCATACTTTATCTTCGCGATGACGTTATTCATGTCAGGATCGTACTGGCGACGGCTTTAATGGCAATTGCCCGAAAAGTCATTATCCTGGATTATGATGAACTGGAGCCAATGTACATCTTTGCCACCGGAGTTGTTCTTGTGGCCACAGGTATTACCTATTATTTAGTGCACAAATTGCCTGAAACGCCTCTGGCGCAGAGATCTTCGGAGAATGGGAATTGAAACGTAGGGAAATGAAGTGTTATAGTCTTCAATGATGAATGTTCTGGTACTCCAAGGTGAGGGTTATCACGGGCAGCACCAGATCGAAGCATCCTCAATTTTACTGATCAACTTGGAAGTCGTGTCTCCTGCAAGGTTGAAGTCCCTGAGGACTCCGCTCTCATTTCCATGCAGGCCGAGCGCCACAGCAGCATGGTGGTGCCGATCGAGTATTCCAAGTATCGTTCCAGTCACACTAAAACCCCAGGTAGAGACCGTCTCAATCCGCTCATCGGAGATTTTATGGTCATGGAGCAGCTTTTCTGCACGTGAAAAAATTTGATGACTCTCAGGTCCTGTTCCGTTCTTCACATGCACCAAAGTAATCGAATGCTGATCCTGCCGAGATAGAATAAAGCCAACATGATCTACAGCACGGAATGAGTTATCAGATCCATCAACGCAGAGCAGCACGTTTTTCCTGTTAACTTCAATTTTGGGGCAGACCCAGACAGGAGTGGTAAAATTGCTGTCCTTCAATATTGACTGGGCAATTTCATCTGCCGGACGTTCAAATAGCCATTGCAGGGTGTAAGACGCACGCTTACCAAGAATGATCGCATCATACAACCCTTCTGCTCCTTCACTCAGAATGTCTCTTACTTTCCCAAAACGCTCTCCTACGGTCTTGGCTTCCATCTTATCTATGGTCATTCTGCTTGTACTGATCTGTCGTATCGATTTGTCAATAGCCTTGCGGGCTCCAAGGGTGAGGCGCCCCTTTATTTTATCATCAGGTTTTTCCCACATTTCCATAAGGCTGGCATTCATATCCTTGGCGTCAAGGCGGCAAATATGCAGAAGGGTAAGCTTATGCTCGGATTCCTTTTTAAAAAATGAGCAGAGAAAATCCACGCCGGAAAGATTTTCAATTTCATTACTAATTGTTACCAAAAAATGTTTATCCATAACGATATCCAGGTTTTTCTATCACATTAAATCTGCTTTATTTGCCCAGTCCCCCCATGATGCCGCGAACCGCCGCCGGAATATCAGCAGGAAGGACAATCGTTTTGCCATTTTCACTTGTGGCCATGGCCTTGATACTGTCTATGTATTTTTCACCCAGTATATACATGACCGGTAATTCATGATCTTTGATCGCCTGGGTGACTTTTTCAATGGCCTGCTGGCTTGCTTCAGCGAGAACAATTTTTGCCTGGGCGTCTCGTTTTGAGGCCTCAAAACGGCCTTCGGCCTCGAGAATTGCTGCATTCTTGTCACCGTCGGCCCGGGTGACAGTGGCCCGGCGCTGACGCTCAGCTGCGGCCTGCTCTTCCATCGCCGTCTGCATGGTTGAGCTGGGATTGATGTCTTGTATTTCAACAGTCTTCAGGGTTATTCCCCAATCGGCGATGTCGTCAGAGATGGAGGTCTTCAATTTGGCTTTAATCATATCACGGCTGGATAAGGCGTCGTCAAGCTGCATTTCGCCGACAATGGATCGGAGTGCGGTCTGGACCAGGTTCTGGATGGCAATAATATAATTTTCCACACCATACACAGCTTTCTCAGGGTGGATGATATTGATGAAGGCCACCGCGTTGGCAATAATAACAACGTTGTCTTTTGTGATGACTTCCTGGCTTGGAATATCCAAAACAATATCTTTGGTGGTAACCTTGTAGGCAACGGCGTCAAAGTAGGGAATAATGATGTTGAGGCCAGGCGAGAGCGTTAAGTGGTATTTACCGAGGCGCTGCACAACCCATTTTGAGCCTTGAGGCACCAATCGGACACCTTTGGCTATCGTCATAATTACCAGCAGCGCAAATACCAATGTAACAATTAGACCATATTCCATAACAACACCTCTACAAGTATTTGAAGGTTTCAGTTTCCTTTCGGTCGTACGATAAGTGTATTGCCTGAGACATCGGTTACTTCAACCCGGTCTCCGACTGAACAGCCGTCATGACAGATAAATTCCCATTCATCAGCACCGAGAAGCGGCATTGAAAACCTTACAACCCCTCGGATATCATCCTGCGGGGCCTTGGTGACGATACCTGTCTCTCCAGTTACAGCTTCCCGGGAAATTCCAGCTTTGGTACGATCCGTCATGGTTGGTTTGAAAAATTTAAACCAGAGAAACGTAAACCCGATGCTGCCCAATGCCCAGCAAATGATTTGCAGGCTCAGAGGACTCTCAGGCGCGATGAAAAGCATTAAGGCAACAAGGAAAGCTGCAAGACCAAACCAGAAGAGGGTGAAGCTTGGGACCAGCATTTCCCCGACGATAAGGATCATTCCCAAAATCAGCCAATACCACCAGAGTGCCGTAAACGCCATAGTCCCTCCTTTTGAACATGGAATAAACTGGAATAACAATTACTGTAATATTCTAAGCTTTATTAAATATTTGTAAAGAGATAGAGGGTTTATCATAAATATATTATGAAAACATGAGGAGCCTCAGTTCTTTATACCGATAATCTGGATAACAGCAACTTTACCTTTATGGTGTGTTCCTTCATCAATGAGCCGTTCTGTCTCAATTGCATGCTGCAAATAGAGTGCTTCCAGCTCGCGTTTGATACTGTCCAGATCCATCAGCATTTCAGGTTTACGGGGTCCGCCGGTATTGTATTTAATCTGACCTTTACTGAACCCCTCAAGGATATAAACTCCCCCTGGTCGCAGCCCCTTATGAATCTGTCCATGTATATGTTCCTGGATAGCGGGCGGCAGGTGACAAAAAATTGAAATGATGCCATCGTAGGAATCCGCTGAAATCTGGTAATCCTTAAGATCAGCAACACAGGTTTCTATGGATACCGATCGACTTTGTGCGAGTGCTTTTGACTTGTCCAGGCCGACAGGTGATAGATCAACGCAGCTCACGTTATATCCATTTTCAGCCAGATAGACGGCATTCCGGCCTTCTCCTTCCGCCAGGCAGAGTATTTTCCCGCCGGGACGGATTTTACCCATTGACTCTCTCAGAAAATCATTCGGTTTGGTACCGTAAGCGAAGCCTTCTTCAGCATAACGTTGATCCCACATTTATTTACCCCTTTCAATCGACCAGCAAAACGATTCTTAAAAATAAACCTGATTACCCTCAAAACTGAGCTTAGCGCAAGTAACTTAATTTCATCAATAAAGTGAGGGGGCTGATTTTATTTTTCTTCCTCCAAAATCAGGGACAGATTGATTTATCACAAAAAACGTGAAAAAAAGCCAGTCCCCTCGATACCATATAGAAAAATTTAATCTGTCTCCCGTTGCAAAATCGAGAAGCTGAAGATTAATGGTAATCAGAAAAATAAATACCTGTCTGTTTAAACAAACGACAGGCTGAACTATAATAATCCTTTTAAGGCAGATTGCTTATCAGCATCAGCTGAAAAGTGGAAAATCGATTATCAATGAAAATTAACAAGCGTAAGAAACAAACCACATGCGATACAGCCCGTTGCTTCCCGATACGGTATTGTCCATCTATTGCCTTCAGGGTGTTGTTCCTGAACAAACATGTCAGTCGGTGGACTGCTTTCTCGGGAATTGGCAGGAGGATGACTATTCTTTTCTGTTTTTTCAAAAACCGGTGGACAATTTCATTCATGCGCTTGTCTCAAACGGTAAAGATCTGCAGTTGATTGACCAATATACCATTACCTATGAGCAATGGCAGGGCGGTTCTAAAGAATCGTTTCAAATTGGCTGTTTCATGGTTAACCCGCCCGGGACCCAATGCCCGCCAGAGTCTGCTCAGTTATCATTTACCCTTGATGCCGGTGTCGTTTTTGGTAACGGTACACACCCAACAACCAGGGACTGTTTACTGGTACTTGAAATGGCCTGTGGCGTCGAGAACATAGAGACAATGCTTGATCTGGGAACAGGAACCGGAGTTCTGGCGCTGGGTGCAGCTCGACTGGGGGTGAGAAAGATTGCTGCTGTAGACTATAATCTGCTTGCCGCACGAACAGCTCGGCGCAACGTCCAGCTGAACAACTTGACGGGCACAATCGTTGTTGTAAATGGCAGAGCGCAAGATTTTACCGGCAGGCCAACTGACCTGATGGTTGCAAATATTCATTACGATGTTATGAAGTCCATCGTTGATTCTGAAGGCTTTCTCAGGCAAAAATTATTCGTGCTCTCCGGGCTGTTGAACAACAGGGGCGCGAACATCCTCAAGCGCTGGGAGGCAGAAGGAACCTGGCAGACTATACTGGGTTCCAATAGTTGAGAGGTGGATCAATCAGACCGCTCCTGTCTCTCCTTTTTTGCAGCATCCCACATTGTGGTTATAGTTTGGCCACACTCCGGATGAACCGGAGTGTTTAATAGCCAAACAGAAACGGTGTTATCAAAAGTGGAGATATCCCATGTCTGAAGTAAATCTCGTTGCTGCTACCGAGGCACATACACGTGCCAAAAGCGGTTCTGCTCTGCTTGTCTGTGCCTATGATAGTGATGAAAAATTTCGCAATGTACATCTTGAAGGAGCGATATCCCTTGGTGAATTTAAATCAAAACTCAATACGGTTGACCGGGGTAAGGAAATTATCTTCTACTGCGCCTGACCGGGCGGTGGTTCAGCTGCTGGTCAAGCAGCTCACTACAACGGTGAAGGATTCACCAATACCAAAGCGATTGAAGATGGTGTCAGTGCCTGGAAAAGCGCCGGCCTCCCCATCCTTGGCACATAAGCCTGTAAAGTAGCAATTCGGGCCCGGATAGTATGTTTTGAACAGGGACAACGGTCCGGGCCCGAAATCATTCATACCCATCCGTTCAACGATCATAGTGTAATACAGCTTCAACCCCTGTCAGTAATTAAGCATCCTGATATCTGATGACTACGATAAAATTTCTTCCTGGGAATACTCTATTGTTAAGGGTAGCGGCCTTTCACCAGCACAGATGCACACCGTCGAGGTAATTGGCCACCACCAGAATATGAGAATGAAGGAACTGGCAGAGCGGCTCGGGGTTACAACGGGAACGCTGACCGTTGGTGTTGATAAGCTTGAAAAAATGGGCCTTGTCGAGCGAAAACCACACGAAAAGGATCGGCGTTCATGGTTGATTGTGCTGACTGGAGACGCTGTCAAAGCTTCTTGGGATCGTTCTGAAGGGAATGTGATCCCTTAAAGGTATTTACCGGAACAAGGCCTCATCTGTAAAGGGCCTGGCCACTCGTCATCAGGAGAAACAAGATGAACCAGCATGAAAAAATAAACTATGTGGAATTTCCATCCAAAAATCTGGAAGAAACAAAGAGGTTTTATGCTTCCGCCTTGAGCTGGTCATTTCTTGACTACGGTCCTGACTACTGCGCAATTGAAGATGGAGGACTGGATGGAGGTTTCTATAAGTCTGATTTACAAAGTACCACTGAATCCGGCAGCGTTTTGGTCGTACTTTTCAGTGATGACCTTGAAGCAACGCAAAGAAAAATTGAAGCGTCGGGTGGAAAAATTGTTAAGAACATCTTCGATTTTCCCGGTGGTAGACGATTTCATTTCACAGACCCCAGCGGAAATGAACTTGCTGTCTGGTCTTCAAAATAGTGGCTGGAAAGATGGAGCAGAAACCGAGACCTGGTCTGTCATCGTTATAGCCTGTGAGTGTGCCCTGGTTACCAGTTTTTGTACTCTGTCGCTCGTGTAATCCTCCATAACTATGATGGTGTTTTGGTGCGGCAGGTATTACTCGCTAAATAATCGATGGTCCACTTGCACTGTTCCAGTCTGTAATTATCTTCTGCTCTAGTTATCAACAGAATGGAGCAATTTCAGCTCATACAAATCAATAACGGAGGGTTTTCCGATGCAATTAACGATACGTACTATAATTTTCACCATGTTGTTCTCCCTTGTGTGCTCTTCTGCCTGGGCAGATGAATACTCAGAAACCAAAAAGATGTTTGCTGATGCTGGCCAGTCAAACATGTTTGACAGTGCATATGGTTATGCGCTCTTCCCAACCATTGGTGAAGCCGGGTTTATCGTTGGTGGAGCTTATGGTAAAGGGAAGGTCTATGCGCAAGGTAAATATATCGGCGACACATCTATGACCCAGGCATCCGTCGGTTTTCAGTTTGGTGGCTCAGCCTATAGCCAGGTTATATTCTTTGAGGACAAGCGTGCTCTCGACACCTTTACCAGTGGAAATTTTGAATTTGATGCAGGAGCTAAAGCAGTTGCGATTACGGCTGCAGCTGGAGCTTCAACAAGTACCGCTGGTAGCTCTGCTACTGCGAGTGGCGGCAAAAATAACGCAGCAACAACAAGTGCCGGCTACACGAAGGGCATGCTCACTTTCACCATAGTCAAAGGTGGCGCAATGATTAATGTTAGTGTTGGTGGCCAGAAGTTTAAATACATGAAGCCTTAAAATAGCAAAGAAACTATCTAAAAATTCACACAGCTACCTCCTGTATCAGAAATACATATTGCATTCTATCTGATACAGGAGGAAGCCTGGACAACAGCTACAAACAACGGGTTTTTGCTTTTTGTCACGCTATTCTTCACCATAAATTACCAGGTCCACTTTCAACTCAAAAGAGAGAATCTAAAAAATTGCTGTCTAATCAAATGTCTTTGTTTTGTCTTCAAGGAGTGGTGGTGATTGCTTTCCTGCCATTGAATCAATTGAGATCTTCCAGACGCTAAGTCCGCTTAACGGAATATTTTTGAAATCCCATGTCTTGTTGGAGTATTGGCGCATGATATGAGTAAGCCCCAGAATCTTATCTTCAATGGTTGACAATTCCTCCACTTTTCCAAAGCCAATCACACTCTTAAATGAGAATGACCAGTTGCATGGGGACGTTTCGTCAGACAATAGTGTTACATCTGATTCGAATTCAAAACACACGTTATTATTTACAGAGAGTATATCAATTTTTTTTCCGGCTCTGGCCGAGTGAAAGTAAATAAAGGTTCCATCATAGCCAAAAGAAACCGGAACAATATAGGGCTTATCATCTAAAGACAATGCCAGTCGACATACCTGGCACTTTTTAATGATTCCTGAAATTTCCGCTTCTTTGAGGGCCTTATCCTTTCTTCTCACCGCAATCTCCCAAAAATTAAAACCTGGCTCCCTGCTGACCTGCTTATTTTTTAAGGATTTCTTTTAATGTCTGGGGATAGTCAGTTATCAGGGATGAAACTCCCCAGTCAATATAGGTCTGCATCATATTTGCATCGTTAACGGTATAAATATTGACTGTACAGCCATGTTCCAGTGCCCTTAAAAACTGACCATGATCAATATATTTCTGATTTGCATTATAGGTCTGATAAACGAACTTTCCCCAGTTGTTTCTCCCTGACAGTGCACCGCCAATCAGCGCATTAACTTCAATTTCAGGACGAAGAAGCTGGGCCGTGTCGAGGTAGGGGTGATAAAATGATGAAATGGACACCTGTTCAGTACCAATGTTGGTGTAATCGATACATTTGATAACCTCTTCAACAAGGGGGAAGGTGTTGAGCGGTGCGCTCACCTTTTTCAACTCAAGATTTATCTGCCAGCGCTTATCCTTTATAAAGAGCAGCGTTTCCTCAAGTGCCGGAATCTGAAGGTCATACATCTGCTCCATTTCTGCAAAAGAGACCGTGCCATTGGTGATTTGGGAGAAGGGATCAGAATCGATAAACCAGGAACCCGCATCAAGCTCTCTGAGCTCATCGAGCAGAAATGTCGTTATCGGCTGGTTGGCGCGATCCGGAAAACATTCCAAGACATTTGTCGTTCTTGCAGGTGTTTTATCATGGTGAATAACAAGCTGACCGTCAGCCGAGACCTGCACATCGACCTCAATGCCGTCAGCACCGATGTCCCACGCTTTCCTGAAGGCCGCCAGGGTATTTTCAGGAGCAAGACTTCTCGCTCCCCGGTGGCCAATGTTTCGTGTTACCATGCCATTGTATCAGGCAGAGGCCTCATCAGTAATTTCCTGGATCCAGGAAAGTGCTGCGGCCACTTTTGGAAAGCCAATCGTAGAGATAAGAACCAGAAGCGCATGTTCGATTTCTTTTTTACTGGCGCCCGCCGAGAGGGCTCTTCTGGTATGAGAGTGAACAGAACCGACCGACTGGGCTGAGGCCGCAACTGCCAGCTGGATCAATTCCGTGGTTTTGTTATCGAGCGGTCCCGCCTCACGAACTGTTGCGCCGAGGCTTTCAACCGCCGCCATTGTCTCCGGAAAATGGGATAACAGATATTGGTAGTGTCTTACTTTTACTTTTTTACCGGACATATACTATCCTCCTTGTGAATTCGTAAAATTGAGGTTTCCCGTCTATTTTCTGCCAGGAAAATCTTCTATCATTCTAATTACTCGATAATAATTTTCAAACACCGTTTTTACCACGGCCACATAGTTTGACTGCGCTCTTGTGAGGTTTGAGACTGCATCAAGCAGGTCAAGCTGGCGCTGCACCCCCTCTTTATACTTAAGATCTGTGATACGCAGGTTCTCTTCGGCATAGCTAATATCTTCCCGAGCCACTTCGATATTGGCCAGACTGATCTCATAATCGACGAGTATATCTTTTAATGTTGTTTTTAACTCACTCTGGAGTTCAGCCAAATCATAGTTTACTGAACGGACTTCTGCCTTGGCCCTGGCAATGTCTGCCTCGTCCTGAAATCCGTTAAACAGATTGAATGACATGATCAGTTCAGCACGGAGTTCGTCGTCGCTAAAATCACCCTGCCCATTGAGGAAGTTGTCATCGTAGTTACGATATCTGCCGACAAGATCAAATTGAGGGTAGTAGTCTCCGTACTGAGCGCGTACCGTGTACTCAGTTGAACGTGCAAGAGATTCAAGTACCTTCAGCTCACTCCGCTGGGTGAGCATCTGCTGCTCCAGTCCATTTTGTTTCTCAAGCGCTGGCGTGGCCTGGAATTCCATAAAGTTCAGTTCATCATCGCTTATCTCCTGGTTAACGGTTCGACTCAGCTGGTTCAGAGCCTTTGCCAGCTCAGCCTCTTCCCTCTGTACACCGAGATTTGCATTATCATAATCTACCTTGAACTTGAGGACAGCATTTTTGTCGATAAGACCGACTTCATACCGGTTTTTACTGTCTATAAAGAGACCTTCAAGTGTTTTATAGGAATCGTTCGCCACTTTGAGCCGGGCTTTTTGATTGTAGACAGCCAGGTATCTCAATGCTACAGCAAGTTGAATATCCTGCTCTATTGCCAGAAGCCTGAAAGACTCAACTTTTTCAATGCTTTCTGCAGAACTGATACTGTATTTATCTTTAAAACCGGAAAAAATGTTCCATCTCAATGCCGAGCTGAAAGCAGAATTTTCCTTTCGCTCTGTTGGTGTTGCCTCATCGATCGCATAGGTATTGTAAGCAATATCAAACGACGGATAATAACCGCTCTTGGCGATACGGGTGCTTTCTATGGATTTCTCTATTTCTGTTTCGAACCGTTTAACAAGTGCACGGTTGTCAAGCGCTGTTTTCTGCATCTGCTCGAGGGTCAGGGCAAACACCACCTGGGGCAGCAGGAGAAATGGTATCAGAAGGCTACTGAGCTTCATTGTTTCTACTCCTCTCAAATCCGATTACGAAGGCCAGCATCGCTGGAATAACAAACAGGGTAAACAGTGTCGACAGGGCAAGACCACCAAGCAGAATACTCCCGAGCCCGCGATATAATTCAGAGCCGGCTCCGGTGGATAGAACCAGCGGCGTCATTGCCAGAATAGAGGTGGTGGCGCTCATGAAAATAGGCCTGATTCTGGTTTTCACTGCTTCAGATACTGCTGTTACACCTTCGAGTCCGTTGTAGCGTACATTGTTGAGTGACTGATGAACGATGAGGATGGCGTTATTAACCACAGTGCCAATCAATATGATAAATCCCAGCATGGCCAGGATATCAAATCCCTGCGGGGCAACAAATGTATTAACGGTTAAAAGGCCGATAAAACCACCGGCAGCAGCAAGAGGAACGCTGAACAGAATAATGAACGGGTAGAGAAAATTTTCAAATAATGCCGCCATCAGCAGGTAAGTGATCAGCAGGGCCAGCAGCAGATTCCATTGCAGCGCTTCTCCTGTTTCGGCCAGCTTGTCCGCGTTACCGCCTATAGTTATCTCAACATTATCGAGTTTTCCATCCTGTTTCATTGGTCCGATAATATTGTTTTCTATCATTTCCATCGCATCCTGCAGGGCGATTGAGGCAGGAGGCGTGACCTGCAGCGTAATATTTCGTTTACGCTCCAGGTGGTTGACTTGAGGCATACCTTCACTGTATCCAAGGTCACTGATATCACCAATTTTTATCAGATCTCCAAAGCGATTGACGATGGAGGCGTTGAGGATGTTCTCAGGATTGTCAAACTGAGTCTCATTTCCTTTTAGAACAAGATTTATCTGCTTCGTACCCTCCGGCCTGTATTCATCAATTTTTCGCCCATCCATAAGGATATCAACATAGACGCCCAGATCTCTTTCTGTCAATCCGTTTGCGGCGAGCCGCTCTTTATTGGGATTAACCCTGATTTCCGGGTAACTTGTTTCAAGGGACGGTACCGGCCTGACCTGGGCTCCCTGGATGTTCTGACTGATGGCCCCGAACAACATTCTGGCAGCGCCGACGATCTCGTTTATGTCATCACCTGAGACGTTTACCTCAACTGTTCGTCCCTGTCCAAGACCTCTTTCAAAGATACTCGTCTGAAGCGAAACACCGAATATGCCGGGAATTGAATTTATGATACGGGTGAAAAGCGGTATCAGTTCTTTTGCCCGTGTTTCGCTAACTGACATGCCGCCAAAAAGTGTGATTCGATCTGCTCCGACATAGAACATCTGCTTGACCTGGGGGAATCCGTCCAGGTTGTCTTCCTTGAAATAGGGTTCTGTCTGGCGGTAGATATGGTGTCCTATCTCCTTTAATTTATCAACAGAATAGCCGGGCGGTGGAAGCAGGATATTGAGAATAAGATTCTGGTTTCCCTGCGGCAGATATTCGGCGCTTGGGCGCAGCCAGAAAATGATCGCAATTGAAAGGGAGGTAAACAAGGTAACCGTCACGATTCTGGTGAAGACATTTTTCAGACAAAAATTGGAAAACCCCATCAGGCCGCGAGCAATGAAGGGCCCGATGATTGAACGCTGCAGCCGATTCGGCTGCTTGATTTTCCCTTCATCTCTACGATAAAAGATATTTACCAGGGTCGGTATTACGGTGATTGAAACCATAAAGCTGATCATGATAGAAAAAGTGATGGCAATGGCAATATCTCGAAAAAGCTGTCCCGCCTCTTCCTGCATGAATATGACCGGTAGAAATACAGCGACAGTGGTTGCCGTCGAAGCAAAGACGGCACCCCACACTTCTTTGGTGCCTTCCCTGGCGGCTTGGTAGGCTCTCTTACCCATCTTTCTGTGCCGGTCGATGTTCTCCAGCACTACAATCGAGTTATCGACAAGCATTCCTACAGCAAATGAGATTCCGGCCAGGCTGACCACATTGAGACTTCTGTTGCTCAGCCACAGAAATATAAAGGTGCCGATTACTGAGATCGGAATTGCCAGCGCTGTTACCAGCGTTGAACGTACACTGCGTAGAAAAATTAGCAGAACGGTGACTGCCAGCAGTCCCCCGACCAGTACATTTTGCTTTACCAGGTTAATGGAGGTGTTGATGTATGGTCGCTGGTCGTACACCATATCCAAGTACAGACCGTTATCTGCAAGTATT
>CAZOWJ010000028.1:0-39573 GCA_964583415.1 uncultured Desulfocapsaceae bacterium | reverse complement strand
CTTGAAGGAACGCTGCAGTAAAACATTCAGACTCCTTTGCCGGGCAAATGACTCTAGCAAGTTCATGAGCCAGCATCGCCCGTTTCGCTGAAGCCAGCCAGAATTCTGCCGGATCATACCACTGGCATACCTGTTTTGGAACGCCCTTGGCAACTCCGGCACCCAGAACCAGAGATTCCAGTTGAGAGAACCCAACGAGAGCAATTGCCTGGGTCAAGTTTTCAATTTTTTTGATGGGCGAAAATGCAGCTGAGTTGGCAATACTCAAGAGACGCACTGAAAGAGCTGGATCGAGGGAAAGCGATCGGGCGATATCCGAAGCAGATGAGTCCGGACTTCGGATCTTCTGCAAAATTTCCATTATTACAGTTGGAAATGACGGCAGCTCATACCCTTGCAATATTTTCTTGAGTTTAACTTTTGGATCAACCTTGTTTTTAAAAAATGAGAACATACACCACCTTCGCTTAATTTATTCTGCCCGCCTGGCCATTTTGTTACCCAAAATACTCAATAGTCCCCCCAAGCCCATATAACCGGTAATAGCCTGGAGTGTCACAAATATCTGTGCCGTCAGAGATGCTGGAAGAGCATCTCCGTACCCCAGGGTCGTCAATGTAACGAAACTGAAATATATGGGTGAAAAGGGAGTCACATAATCACCATAATCTATATCCACTAAAGCATAAATGGCCGCGAAGGTTAGCGTGGCACCGAGCAGAAACACAAACCATCTAAGAAGGCTTCTTCCACAATCAGAGGTTACCAGCCAGACCAGATAAATAGCCCTGTGGAAATGAGAAAGGGATCGAAATTCAAACAGATAATTCTCATCTGCAATATAGCGCCTGACAAGATACGCTCCCCTTAAATCCAGCCCCCTGATATCTGCACCAATCCAATTAGCCCGTTTAAAGTTTTTGATTCCCGTCAAGCGGCAGCTTCGCATATCTGCCATCTCAAAATCGGTACCATCCACATTGCTCTGTTTTAGGTCACTTTTCATCATTTTTGCACGAGTAAAGATCGCTCCTGACAGATCCGCTTCTGAAAGTCGGGCTTTTTCAAAATTAGATGCCCTCAAATCTGCACTGACCAATTTTGAACGGCTTAAGGTTGCACCACTCAGATTGGCGCTGATAATACTCGTATAGCTAAGGTCTGCTCCACCGAACCCGCACCTTTTTGCACTGCATTCATTCAAACTTGCATAGGTCAGATCCGAGCCGATAAATTCACACTCATCCAGAATACTCTGGTCAAGGCTTGTCCTGTGAAATGTTGCATAGCTGAAAACTGTCCTCGTCAATTTAGATGAGTTAAGATTGGCGTAAGAAAGATCATATCCAGACAGATCGAGATCAGATAAATCTTCATGGGGCAGGGAAATTCCCCTTAAGTCCAGCTTTAAAGGCCGGTTTGAAGTATCTTTTCTGCATTCGGTCTTCAACCGTCGAATCATGTTGGTTAAAGCACTACCCTCTTCCTCAGGCATCTTTTCATTCCACCTTGATTTTAACAAACTCACTTCTACCGTGGCAAGTCTATGCTCGTCATTCCCCATATCACCTCGTACATGCCTTTTGATATCTAAAAACCTGCCTTGTGTATCCAAAAGTAAACATACCGATTTAGAAAATGTAGTATAGCATCAATATGCTATTAAAACTAAACACAATTTTTGATTAAACTTGGGATTAGAAAATCAAAATATCAGAGTCCACTACGTAATAACAAGTAGGGCGGTACAGCAGGCATAAAAAAATCAACTTCAGGTAAGATTTATATTTCACCTGGAAGTGGATTATATGAAACGGACATCTAATTTATTGAAATATTGATGTTTTCATTTAACTTTATCTGCAACATGATGAAAAAAATAATAATGTCTTCAAGTTTTCTTATTGTTATATCCTTTCTATCCTTCAGAGTTATCAATATGCCGAGTGTGCTACCATAGTCATTATTCAATATCGTAAAATCAATGTTTTGTATTTCATCATAATTGATAGCTGTTTTTTTATGCAAATGATGAAAAGTCAAGCGATGGTTGTCCAGTGTCAGTGATATAGCCTGGCGCTGGAAAAATATTCCTAATGGAATAGATAAAGTTAATAAGAGAAAAAACAATGCTTTACTCACGGGAAAACTGATAATGAGAGACAGTGCGAGCACAGAGACCGCAATGCTCAAATGGAACAGATATTTTGAAGTGAGTGGGAATTTCTGAAAACGGAAATTCTCTTTACGAATATCGGAAAGTCTTAAACAGATAGTTTTCAAAAAAACGGGGAATTCGTTGGTGGTATATTTGACGGGTACTTCTTTTAGATTATATAAAATTATATCGACCCGATCACCTGCACGATCATCTATATATTGAATATCACACCAACTCAAGCTAACTTTTTCGTCACGATCCGGTCGGTAAACCATTCCATTTTCGTGAACATCATAATAAGTCGTACGATTCAGGAAGGATTCAGAAAAGAATGTTATAGGTTCGCTCATATACTGCGCAACTGTTTTTCCTTTAAAGCTTTTCGACATTTTGCTGGTATGTCATGGTTTGCCGCACACCACCATGATAGGGAAGTGCGGAAAACAGGGTTGATTATTCATCCTTTGGAAATGGTAAATCCGGCACTGGTATACATTCTTTTTCATCGCCGGGAACAATCGCAAATTTCTTGTTTCTCCAATCCTCTGCGGCACTTTTTATTCGATCTACAGAAGATGAAACGAAATTCCACCAGATATAACGGGGCCCATCCATTACGGTGCCGCCGAGCAAGATCAGGTGCACATCATCACACCCTTTGACAAGAATTTCAGCCCCGGGGCGCAGCACCATCATTTGCCGGCTATTATATTTTATTCCGCCAATCTCAAACTCTCCGGTCACCAGAAAGAGTGCACGCTCTTCTGTCGTTGCTGGAATAACAATGCTGGCTCCCTTTATCATCTTCAATTCAAGGTAGAGCGTTTCCCATTGTGTCTGAATTGGTGATTGAAGGCCCTGAAAATCACCTAGAATAAGTCGTCCAGATAGTTCTTTAGTTTCTATTGTGGGAATTTTTTCCGCCCCAACATGGGTGAACTCGGGATCGCTATTTTCCAATGGTTTTGGTTGAGCCAACCAGCTCTGAATGCCAAACAGCCTGGATGGATTCTGACGAAGGTCCTGTCCGGTGCGCTCAGAATGAACAATGCCACTTCCTGCACTCATGAGATTTACATCACCCGGCTTGATTCGCAAGTCATTGCCAAGAGAATCCTTGTGATCCATAGTCCCATCAAAGAGATAGGTAACCGTTGATAAGCCAATATGAGGATGCGGTCTTACATCGACGCCGCGTCCGGCAATGAATTCACCAGGTCCCATTTGATCCCAGAAAATAAAGGGACCGACCATGCGTTTTTCATGAAACGGCAAGGCTCGGTGGACCTTAAACCCACCAATATCAACGGTCCGTGGAACAATGATCAATTCCATCTCTGTCGGACATTCCAGGCAATCTTCCGGTATCGCTTCAAACAGGTAACTCATAACAGCCCTTTAACGCTGATAGAAATTTGTTGGTGATCACCCTGGCATCGCTTCTGGCAAAGATACCACATATTGGCTGAATTCTTCAGCACCATATTCTACCTGAACACGGATGACCGTCAAAACAGATGTCAGTCTTTTCAGCATTATATTTTCGGATGTGCCTTTTATGTTTAATTTTCTGTTCAGTGCAGAGCAAAGCGTGGGGTAATTTTTAGAAGAGGTTCAGGTAATGGTTTGCAACGAATCCACGTATGGGGTGAGGATTATCTCGTCGCAGTGATGAAGCCTCTACAATCGAGGTTGAGCGAAGGGGAAAGGTGTCTTAAATTAATTTTTGATCGATCAGAGACGGGAGTTCCCGGCGAGCAATATAAACCTTACTTTTGTTAGGGGACATGGGCACCGGTCTCCTTAGCGGGCCAATAAAGTAAACAGCTTGCGGTAAACAGGGTTGGCTTTTAGACCCAGAACGCCGAAATGGTGATTATGAATGTAAATGGTTAAACCGATTTTTTTCATCACGTTATTGAACATTTCAACGGAATTTCCTCGATGTTTCGAAACAGGTGAGAAATTCGAAAGGATTTTCAATGCATCGGATAATCGGTCAAAAGAAATTATAGCAGCATCGCCTTTAGCAGATACATGAAAAGGCACCTCGTTCATCTCTACATCCAGATTAGCATAATACGACGTATGTGATCCAAGGCGGTGTATCATTTCGTCCAAAAATGAAGATGCGGTACGTGTTTGTTCTGGTGTTATGCTCATTGTACCATCCATTTCAGGTTGAGTTGAAGTCCAAAGGCGATGACGCATAATCGGTGGTGAAATAAGGATTATTTCGATTTGTTACGGGTTGAAATTCTCATTGCACCGTTGAATTTCCAATGAGCTTGTGGGGCTTCTTCAGCGGTGCTACTTGGTACGTCAATTTCGAAGTCGTCAAAAGCATAAACGATTTCTGCGTTGTTTCCGGTTAAACGGTCATACAGACCTACAAACATTTCGGGCCAGTTGTTGGTGTCTTTTACTCTTTCAGCCATTTTAATTACCTCAAAGTTATCTATGTTTAATGGATGGATTGTCATTCCACCTTGTTTTAGAGACCAGGAGAAATCTTCTGTATTACAAAACGCTTATGTCTTCCTGGGTTTTTTAAATTGTAAACCTTTCTATGGCCATTACAATGGTTAACAAATAGTAGACTATTGATAGTAAACACTACTATTTTAGTTCAGGTCACCAGTTAGCAGCTCGTCCCTACCGGTTCTGCCAGGCGAAGAAAAGATAAGCAACCAATACCCTAAATTTGTTCTTGAATGAAGTTTTCGATGCTTGGCAGAAGGTTCGGTGCGAGGTGGGCGAATGGTTCAGAGAGAGCCAGCACAATTTCGAAGTGATTCACACCCTCCAGCTCAAATCTCTCCACACGGCCATCTTCTGAATTTATCCGTTCTTGCAGTAACTGCGAATGAAGAGGAAGAACAACACGATCATCGGTTCCATGCAGCAGCAGAAGGGGTGGTGCATCACCGCGGGCATGGCTTACCGGCTGGGATAGTTCAGCAGGTTCTGCGGTTGCGAAGATGGGTCTGAATCGACGATATTGTTCCGGCTCAAATGCGTATGGCCCAGCCATACCTATCATTCCGATGATGCTGTTCTGGGTGACACCTTTGTCACGCAGGTAGCGACCATCGAGTGCTAACAAGGCTGCCAGATGAGCACCTGCAGAATGGCCGATCAGAACGATACCGTTTTCTGACTGAGGAATGTTTTGCTTAATCCAGGCTACAGAGGCTGCTCCATCCTCAACGAATGCTGGAAACTGCACCTCAGGGTAAAGTCGATAATCGGGAATGACGGTGAGGTATCCCTGTGAGCTCAATGCCTGGCCGACAAAACGATAGCGCTCTCGATCCCCGCGCCTCCAGCTACCGCCATAAAAAAAGACGATTACGGGTGCATTGGGCCGGGTGAATTCCGGATAATATACATCGAGTTTTTGACGTTCTTGCTGCCCGTAATATATTCCTTGTTCGACCTCAAATCCATGGTCAGGTGACATACTATTTACCAGGGTAAGCGGCGAACACCCTGCAAGTGCCGTAATCAGAATGCTGAAAAGAAGTAGTTTGGCTAAACGAGACATGATAATCATAGGTGCAGAAATGAATTTTTGCGCTGTTATCAAATAACAGCATGTTTTATTTTCCAGGCCAGTTACAATAAGCAGTCTTCTTACTATGAGAAGTGAAGGAGCATCATATGAGTCTTGCAGCAGAAATATTGGGGCTCGATTGCAGATGAAATATGCTCCGTGTCATCTCTGATTTTTTAGTATGAGTGCTGATGCATAAAAGGAGTGTAAGTAGAGTCATCGCCTGCATCATGTGTGTGGGAAGTTAAAGGGTATTTTTTATCCAACAAATCATGAATAAGTATTGGCGTTTCGACCTGTAGAAGTGGCTCACCACCTGTTATCTCAATAAAACCATAATTAAAAGTTGAAACTCGATCAATTATCACCTGAAGTGACATGTCTTGTCCTTCTTCATATGCATATTGAGTATCCCAGCATTAACATTTCAAATTACACCCGGACAGCCGAACGAAGAAAAAAGGTGTTCAGAGTAGGATTTATGATCGATTATCTCGCATCATCCCAAATAAATGGCATTTTTCCAGAAAATGTTTGACACTCAAGGTTGGTTAGTGTAGCTAATTAACCAACGGTAAGAATTCGCTATTCTTCTCTTCCATAATCACTTATTCAATCCAAAATGTATCATGGTTTGGAGTCCAATGAAGGGGGTTAATATGACGCATAAAATAGAACCGATATGTTTTGATCAACGCATTGAGCCACTGGATCCGGCGAAGGTGCATCAGGTGAAACTGGCGACCGGGCGGATGATGCCGGCGGCTGCGTTCGGGACGTTCCATTCAGATTGGGCGCAGGATTATATGGAAGACGCTACCGCAGAAGCGATTCGTCTGGGCTGGCGTCACATTGACACAGCACGCGCCTACGAGAACGAAGAAGTGGTCGGTGAAGCGATTCGCCGCTCTATTCGTGAGGGGTATATTTCCTCCGCCGATGATCTGTTTATTACCGGCAAACTGTGGAACGGGCATATGAATCCGAAAGATGTGGCTCCCGCGTTTGATACAACGATCAAAGCTCTTGGGGTTGATCAGCTTGATATGTATTTGAATCACTGGCCGTGGCCAAATGTGCATACGCCGGGCTGCGCTGGCGAGCACCGAAATCCCGATGCCGTTCCATACATCCATGACGCCTTCATGGAAACCTGGGCGGAAATCTGCAAACTAAAAAAGGCGGGCAAGGTTATCGATATCGGTACGTCGAACCACACGGAAGCAACCATGAAAGTGCTGCTCCGTGATGTCGCTGAAGATGAGCGCCCCGTAACTAACCAGATAGAGATGCATCCACTCTTCCAACAGACGGAGTTGTGCCGTTATTTTGAATCGGAACAGATTCTCTGTACCGGCTATATGGCAGTCGGCTCACCGCACCGACCCGCCCGTGACATGTTCAAGGAGCATCGTGCTGATATGGCGGATTCTGTTATTCAAGCGATAGCAGAGGAGCTGGGTGTATCTGCAGGACGAGTGTGTTTGAATTGGGCCGTGCAGCGTGAAAATAAGAGGGGTGGTTTTGTGGCTATGACGACGAAGTCAGCCCGAATGGCAGACAATCTCAAGGCGGCCGCAGACGACATTCTGACAGAGAACCATCTGCTGGCAATATCAGGCGATGGCACAGAGGCTCATCCGGGCATCGATGCGAACAACCGTCTAATCTGGGGTCAGGTTTTCCTCTGGCCGGAAGCCGATAGCGATTGGCGGATTCTTTGGGACGACTCTCAGGTGTTTAATACCCTCGTGGGATATCAAAAATTTAAAGCTTCCTGGTACGCTCACAACAAAGTGCAGCTCGAAACCACCTTCAGGGGATAATGCGATGAAAGAAGTTGGAATGATCAACGGGAAGATCGACTCTGCTCTGAACCGCCAGGGACACATGGATTTAATGATGGTAGTCGACGCGGGCTTTCCCTGCCCGGACCACGTCGAACTGATCGACATCGCGCTTGCTGAAGGCGTGCCGTTGATTCTCGATGTGCTAACCGAGCTGCGGAAGGTGCATTCGGTCGAAAAAATCGTCGTCGCACAGGAGACGCTCGATCACAATCCAACCTATTACGGAAAAGTTTCCAAAACATTCGGAGACGGAGTGGCAGTGGTCTCGATCCCGCACAGCAAGCTAAAAGAGTGCAGTCATCAGGTGAAAACAATTATTCGCACCGGCGACTTTACTGCGTGGGGCAATGTGATGCTGGTTTCCGGTGCAGGCGGTCGCTGGCAGACTGAAAAGAAAATGGAGGATGCAGTGTGAGACAGGCCATTATGACCGAGCCAGGGAAGATTGAATTGAATGAAGTGGAAGAGCCAGTTGCCGGTTCGGGCGAAATTTTGTTGCGAGTTAAAAAAATCGGCGTGTGCGGATCAGATATCCACGTATGGCATGGATTGCATCCCTTTACACGGTATCCGGTGGTGCAGGGGCATGAATTTTCTGCAGTAGTCGAAGCGGTGGGTGAGGGAGTTACAAAAGTTACGCCCGGCATGAAAGCCACCGCCGCGCCGCAGAAAGTGTGCGGGGTGTGTAATCCGTGCAAGCGAGGCGATTACAACATCTGCGATAAGCTGAAGGTACGCGGATTCCAGGCGCCCGGCTGCGCGCAGGATCTGTTTGTTGTTCCCGAAGAGCGCATCGTCGTGTTTCCCGACACCTTAACGTTCGAGCAGGGTGCGTTGATCGAGCCCGCTGCTGTGGCTGCGCATTCGACGAATCGAGTGAAATCGCTGGAAGATAAGAACGTCGCAGTGTTCGGTGCCGGGACTATAGGGAATCTTGTAGCGCAGGCGGCCCGCTGTCGCGGTGCCAAAAAGGTGATGATTACTGACCTGAGTGATTTCCGTCTCGGAAAGGCGCTTGAAGTTGGGATAGATGTTGCCTGTAATGTCGGGAAAGAAAAATTTGTAGAAAAGGTCAAGGAGACCTTCGGTGATGAAGGGTTTGATGTGGCTTTTGAGGCCGCTGGGGTTGAAGCCTCGCTCGACGATGCTGTGCAGCACATTCAAAAAGGCGGCGACATTGTAGTGCTCGGTGTTTTCGGTGATCGGCCGCGCGTCGACATATCCGTAGTAGGAGACCGCGAGCTGAGGCTGATCGGCACACTGATGTATCAGCAGAACGATTATGAGCAGGCGGTGAAATGGATCGCGGACGGCTCGATGATCACTGAGCCGTTGGTGACCGGGCACTTCCCGTTTGAGAAGTATGAAGAGGCCTATCACTACATTGAAGAGCAGGGTGAGACAACACTGAAGGTCGTTATTGAGCTGGACAACGAATGAAGGGATACGGCAGTTCAAATTGAGGTGGAATTACTTTGAAAAGGTATATTATTGCCCTGGATCAATTGGATTGCACATTGTTGAAGAAAACATTCTGGGAATAACGACATAAAAAAATAGATAGAATGTTATCCATGAAAGATGTGGGAATTTGGGGAAATGTCAGGGACGGCTTCAAAAGCGATGACTTATAACCTTTTAAGAAAATGCTTGACATGGTTGGTTGGTTAGTATAACTAATTAACCAACATGGCAGATCCGGTATTCCTCTTTTCTCTAATCACTCAATCAATTGAAAATATAACATGGCTTAGAGTCCAATGGAGTTTGCAAAAGATAGCAATTATTCTTTAATACTTGATATGGTCAGGAAAAAAAGCCCGATCAGCCGAGTTCAATTAGCTAAAGAATTTGGCCTGAGCAAAGTGACCGTATCGGCAATTATCAACGAACTAATATCTGTGGGCTTAATCATAGAAATCGGTGAAGGGGTCGGTGGTGAAAAAGGTGGACGTAAACCAATCCTGTTAGCACTCAACGCCTCTTCTAAATACGCAGTTGGAGTGGATATTGGTACAACAAATACAGTTGCTGCTATTGGTAACTTGAGGGGCGAAGTCGTAGCAAAAATCCAACAGCCAACACGAAAAAACCGATCGTCCAAGAGCGTATTCAAACAAGTTTTCCAATTAACAACGGAAATCATTCAATCGGCTAATATCGATAGAGATAGTATTCTCGGCGTCGGTATATCAGTGCCTGGATTGGTAAAGGCTCAAGAAGGTGTGATTTGTGTTTCACCGGATTTGAACTGGGAAAACGTGGATATCAACCAGATCCTCAGTGAGTTGATCGGGCTTCCTGTGGTTTCAGATAATTGCACCAGAGCAATGCTTCTGGGAGCCAAATGGCATGGTAAAGCCAAGGATGCAAGGAACGTGTTTTATGTGAATATCGGATACGGCCTCGGCTCCGCCCTAATGGTAAATAACCAAATCTATTCTAATCACAGCGAGTTTGGGCACATCCATGTTTCTGATGAACAGGTACGCTGCAATTGCGGAAAATTTGGGTGCCTTGAAGCTGTTGCATCCGGTAATGCTATAGAACTCGCAGCGAACAATACCATTCACCAAAAAGAAAAAAACGAAGGTTGGGTTACGGTTAAAGCTCTGGCGAAAAAGGCAAAACATGGAGATTCTCAAGCTAAAGAAATTTTCATAGAAGCAGGTCAGTATCTTGGCAGAGCTATCGCAATTGCTTCGAACATTTTCAACCCGGACAAAATAATATTAGGTGGTGGTGTTACTTTGGCCATCGATCTTATGCAGGACGCATTGCACAGTGAATATGAGAAATACGCTATGAATGTCATTAAATCCAGCACGGTGATTGAGGTATCCCCTTTAGGCATGGATGCTGGTGCCTATGGTGCCATTGCTTTGGCTTTGAACAAATTTCTATACAAAGCCGAAATGGGCAAAGAACAATAGTTAATCAAGGCAAATTATGTGCTTCTACATCGCACCTATTGGCCAATGCTTCTTGACACGTAATCACTGAAATGCCCTGTTCTCGTCAGCCTTTGGAAAGGAGGTGAATAAGTCAAAAAACAGTCGAAATTACTAAGAAATAAGTTCGTTGCAATCGGAGAGAGGTTAAGGGCTTGTCCGTTTTGTCCAACGCATCATTTATATCTAAAAACAGGACCGAGCTTTTTGAAGAGCCTCTCAAATCTACAACATCATTGCATGAGGAGGTCGCATTATGAGAGGAAGAGCAAAATCAGTTTCGTTTGTTGTATCTTTGGTTTTAACTTTTATGGTCTTGTTTTCTGCTGGCAGCGCATTTGCTGAGCAAAAAACCTATGGCATGGTCGTTTTCCTTAAAGGGTCAGAGTTTTTTAACTGGGCTTATGGTGGCATGCAGGATGCAGCTAAACTGCTGGGTGCTGACATTGAGACTGAACTTCGTGGCCCCGCCACCTGGGATGCCTCACAAGAGGCTCGTGCTATCGAACAGCTTATTGCTAAAGGAGTCGATGGCATCATCGTAACCGCCGGAGACGCTACCACATTGAATCCAGCCATAGATAAGGCAGTGGCGAAGGGCATACCGGTTATCACTTTTGATTCTGATGCTCCCGGTAGCAATCGACTCTCTTTTGCCGGTACAAATAACTATGAAGCAGGTAAAGTGGCAGGCAAAGCTATGGTAGAATGGCTGAATGGAGAGGGTGAAGTCGGTATTTCTACCTTTCCTGGCCCGAATCACCTTGTGGAGAGAATCAGGGGCTTTAAAGATGGTCTGGAAGGCTCCAAGGTAAAAGTAGTGGCGGAGTGTAATGACGAAGGTAAAGTAGCAGCCGCTGAAACAGCCATTACCGCTATGCTTCAAGCACATCCGGATATCGACGCTGTTTTTGCCGCACACGGAAATCCCGGGCCTGGCGCCGTGGCTGCAGTCAAGAATGTAGGAAAAGAAGGTAAAATTCAGATCATGGGGTTTGACTTCGGTGGGCCAGTTGTCGAGGGTATCGATAAAGGGCAGATTCGGGGAACAGTTGGTCAGAATCCATACTTAATGGGTTATATGAGTATGATGATGGCATGGAGTGCAAATCAGAAGACGAGGGTTGATGGGCCGCATGTTCCGCCGAGTGTCAATACGGGAGTTCGGATCCTTACCAAAGATGACATTGGGGTTTATAAGACCCCCCCTGCGTTTGTGTCTGGCAAATAGTAGTAGTCCCAAATTTATCATAAGCGGGTAAATCAGCCAGGTCCTCTCGGCCTGGCTGATTTTTCTCTAATTTAAAAAGCCGCAAACGGATTAATCGTTATGATTCGCAAATTGTCTGAACGTACCAATTTAGGACTGCTCACAGTGACAGTAGTTTTGTTCATCGCGATGAGTATCTCCTACTCACACTTTTTTACACTCTACAACCAGGAAGTGATAGCCATGGGTTTCGTCCAGGAAGCCTTAATGGCTTTGGGGATGACAATTGTTATCATTTCTGGCGGTATTGATCTTTCTATCGGTTCCGTTTTAGTGTTTTCTTCAATTCTTGTAGGGCTGTTTCTAAAAGCTAAATTGGGGATTGCCGTTTCGATAATTTTGACTTTGTGTATTTCAGGTTTGATTGGATTTACCAACGCAGTAATGATAAACAGGCTGCGTGCACATCCGTTCATCGTCACCTTGGGAACAATGACGGTGGTGAGAGGGCTTGCGTTAGTTATCACTGAGGGTCATCCTGTCACCGGGTTTCCAAAAAGTTTCTCTTATTTTGGTCAAGGTTACATTTTCAATATTCCTTTCCCAGTTGTTTTGTTTATTTTTCTGGCTATCGGTTTTCACATTCTGCTTCGTCATACTAAATATTTCTCTCAGGTATATTTTATCGGTAGCAGTCCGGATGCCGCTCGTTTGTGTGGAATAAACGTAGAGCGCTTCAGGTGGGTTACCTATGTTATCAGTGCAACCCTTGCGGGAACTGCAGGTATCATTACCGCCTCACAGTATATAAGCGCTAACGCGAGCTTCGGAATTGATTCCGAGCTACGTGTGATAACCGCAGTGATAATAGGTGGTGCAAGCCTAAGTGGAGGTGTCGGTACGATCGGTCGCACGGTTTTGGGGGTTATTTTTCTTGCCATTGTCTCGAACGCGATGGTTCAAGCAGGCGTGCCAACCTATTGGGAGAAAGTGGCATATGGTGCGATGCTGGTGTTTTCTGTAGTACTGGAGCAGTACTTTCGATACAGACGAACGGGTGTCGAGGAAGACTGGAGAGATTTCATGCTCGGAGGCAGATGATAACCAGCAAATCTCTCCCAAATGTATGCTTTGTTAACGAAAATTGGTGATGAAATAAGTCATCAAATCAGGAGCGAATTTTAAGGATGACCGATAATTATAGATCATTTCAACTCATCTCCACAGCACTGCGTACTCGGGAATTTCAACTATTGTTGTTGACATTGATTGTCAGCCTGATCATCTCTATTTTAACGCCGAACTTTTTGACAGACAGCAATTTAAAGTCGGTTGCCATGGGCATGACCTACGACTTGATTGTAGCTCTGGGCATGACATATGTTTTGATACTCGGAGGTCTCGACCTATCCGTCGGCTCCAATATCGCACTTTCAGGAATCATCACCACGCTGTTGTTGCAAAAAGGAATCGTTAATGTACCTGTTGCTATAGGTATCGGTTTGAGCGTAAGTTTTTTTATCGGTGCCATTAACGGTGCCGTGATTGCACGATTCCGAATAAACCCCTTTATCGTTACTCTGGGTATGATGTCCCTGGCCAGAGGAGCAGCAATGGTACTGACATCCGGCTATTTTGTCACTGGCCTTCCGGAAAGCTTTTTAATCATCGGACGGGGCGAAATAATGGGGATACCGTTTCCAGTCATCGCTTCAATATTAATTGTCATCATTTTTAATTTCCTTTTAAAGAACTGGGTTCATCTGAACCGGGCTTTTCATGTGGGAGCGAATCCCGACAATGCTGAGTTGCTGGGAATCAATGTCAAGCGAACGGTAATCCTCGGATTTGCCTTGTGTGGTCTTTTTGCCGGCATAACAGCGATGTTCATGTGCTCCAGATTGGCTATGGGATACGCTCAGTTCGGGTTGGAGATTGAGCTCAAAGCTCTTGGTGCTGCCGTCATTGGGGGTGCGACTTTTTCCGGTGGTCGCGGTAGCATTTGGGGAACATTCCTTGGTGTTCTTCTTTTAGCGCTTATTAATAACGGATTCGTATTGATGGATGCATCGATCTACTGGCAAAAAGTAGTGAATGGCACAATCTTGATTATTGCAATTGCGACGGCTTTTCGTCATTCAAGTCGTAAATAACAGAGAATTGATAAGAGGTAATCTGAAATACTACAGGTTCATGAAGTTTTGGGCTGTATGATAAAGTCGGAAGAGATGCTAAACGATTAGAGAAAGGTAACAGAGGTGTCATCTAGCCACTGATTATTAGATTTTCCAAGAGAGATATAAACATAAAAAAGGACTCAGTACTATGAATTCATCAGAAAATTCGGAGGAAAAACGGAAACCGATATTGTCAATCAAAGGTGGCTCGAAGCGGTTTGGTGGTATCCAGGCCCTGGAAAATATAAATCTTGATATTTACGGTAATGAAATTTTAGCCCTTCTGGGCGACAATGGTGCAGGAAAGTCCACCTTAATTAAAGCATTATCAGGCGCTCACACCCTTGATGAAGGTGAAATGCGCTTTGAGGGCAAGCAGGTTAATATCATGAAACCGGAGGATGCGCATCACCTTGGTATTAAGACGGTCTACCAAGATCTGGCTTTATTCGGGATTCTCGACGTTACCGCCAACCTTTTTGCCGGCTCCGAGTATACACGATGGGGTTTTCTTCAAAAGAAAAAGATGAATAAAGAGGCGCAAACAGTGCTGTCACATTTGAAAACCACTATAAAATCATTGAACCAGGAAGTCCGTTCGCTTTCCGGTGGCCAACAGCATTCCGTTGCCATAGGAAGAGGTGTTTATATCGGGAATGAACCTAAGTTAATTATAATGGATGAGCCGACTGCCGGCCTTGGTGTCAAACAAAGCCGGGAAGTGCTTCGCCTTCTAAAAGAATTGGGGCAAAAGTTCGCGGTTATCTTTATTACACACAATTTGGAGTACGCATTTGAAGTTGCTCAACGGGCTGTTGTCCTTTGTAGTGGTCGGGTTGTTGGCAAGGTGGATATGGCTGAAGCAAATCACAATCAAATTGTAAGCTTAATGATGGGCGTTGAAAATGCTGTGTGAGAAAACGTTTTAATATCTCACTTACTTCATCTTGCCAGATGTAATATGAATAAGAGATTTCATAGTCAATAATATTCGTCTAAAGACATATCGGTTTGTGAGGCAGGATCAGTTTTTTAAATTAGATCTCTGATCAAACATGAAAGGACTCTTCGTCTTCGGGTTTGGATGGGCGAATATATAAAAATGCAATCTGCAGACGTCTTTAAATCTTGACTAACTTCCGAAATGACTTCACCTTTCGTGGCGGGTCAAGTAAGCATCCATACGCTGTCCACGAAACCTCGCCGACTTAAATTTTACCATGTGAGTCTACCGCCAGCCCATGTGGTGCAATAAATTGACCGGGTGCTTCGCCCAAACGATAGTCACCCAGGACGGGCCAGTCGTTTTCCGGTTAAGTCGTGAATGCTGACGCAGGCACCAATATTGGGGTAATCCGCGTTGAATGGCAATTGGGGCTGCGTTGTCAGTCTGATACTGCTCAGGAATGCGGAGAAATTGCCCCGTCCATCGCGACAAGGAATCCGTCGTCGTTCGCTCCTAAAATAGAGCAGTAAAAGATCATATGGGCAACAATAAAATTATCAACGGAACACTTTTCGGTTTCCATGTGCAGTATTTATCTCCGGGAGGTCGATAATGTTTCCCTGACTTGAGCATTTATACCGAGAAGATGCCAGCTTTTATGTTGTGCTCTCGCTCCAACAGGAGTTGAGAATTAAGACCTTGTTTTAAAAAGCGTCTTTGGTATTTTTAATTAAGGTGGATCAACGGTTTGATTTATAACAAATAACCTTGGGATTAAAATGGATATGAGAATTCAACGGCTTTGGAACTCGGGACAGACCGTTGTTTGCGGCTGGCTGCTGCTTCCTGACGCATTAACAGCCGAAGTTATGGCCAACCAGGGATATGATGCCGTGACTATTGATCTTCAGCACGGCCTGATCGGCTACCAGACGGCACTCTCGATGCTCCAGGCCATGAACGGCAGCTCGACGGTCCCCTTTGCCAGGGTTCCATGGCTTGACCCGGCAATCATTATGAAACTGCTCGACGCCGGCATACTCGGCATCATCTGCCCGATGATCAACACCGCCGAGGAGGCCCGCAAACTCGCCTCCTATGTTCGTTACCCACCGGTCGGGGAGAGAAGCTTCGGTCCTGCGCGTGCCGGCTTTATTATCGATCCCGCTTATGGGGACAAGGCAAACGATATGATTCAGTGCCTGGCGATGATAGAAACGGCGGAAGGCTATCAGAATGTGGAGGAAATCGTGCAGGTCAAGGGAATAGACGGCGTCTATATCGGTCCTATCGATCTCACCCTTGGTCTTTACGGCAATGATCTCCCGATCGGCATCGACCGTGAAGAGCCTGAAATGATCGAAGCAATCAAAAGGATTCTCGATAGTGCGCACTCGGCGGGCAAGAAGGCTGGAATACATTGCGGCACGCCGGAATACGCGGCACGTATGGCGGATTTAGGATTTGACCTGGTAGCACTGTCCACCGATCTAGGCCTGTTCAGCTCCGCCTCCAAATCAAGCCTGGAGGCCACACGCCGGCTCATAAGTGGAGATTCAACGGAAAGTGGAACGTCAAAACCATCCGGCAATACTCTCTACTCAGCCCAGTAGTCTGCAAAAAGGTCGTAAATTTTTCCTGTTTGTCTAATAATTCCGGGGAAACTCCCTGATGGTAGTAATTGCTTGTGAAACAGAAAATACTGATTAAATTCGGCATCGACCCGGGCGCTGATTTTGTTCAATGACAAAAGACTATTAAGGAGGTTACCCTTGAAATTTATTCTACGCTTGATGTTAGCTGTTTTGTTAGTGTCTCTCTTTGCCGTTTCGGCATGGTCTGACGAATATAGCGAAACAAGAAAGATGTTTGAAGATGCGGGTATCGGCGAGATGTTCAAAACTGCCCATGGTTACGCGCTGTTTCCTACCATCGGTAAAGGCGGGTTTGTTGTTGGCGGGGCATATGGCAAGGGACGTGTTTTTGAACAGGGAGATCATATAGGTAATGCATCGATGGTTCAGGCCACCATTGGCTTTCAACTCGGTGGAACCGGCTTTAGTCAGGTGGTTTTTTTCCAGGACAAGCGTGCCTTGAGTGAATTTATTGGTGGTAATTTCGAGTTCGGTGCAGAGGCCCAGGCTACTGTACTGACAGTTGCCGCCGGTGCAACAGCCAATACCGGAGGTAGTTCAGCAACGGCGAGTGGTGGCAAGAATAATGCTGCTATTGGCAGCAGCGGGTACAACAGGGGAATGGCGACATTTACCATCACCAAGGGTGGTTTAATGTACGAGGCCAGTATCGGTGGACAAAAGTTCAGCTTCACCAGCCGCTAGCTGAAAGAAAGCAATCAGATCATCCAACATCAAAAGAGGCTGCTCGGACTGCTGGAGTTAAACGTCTGGCAGCCTTAATCTCTGGCTACCCTGCCATCAAAAATCGTTCTGTCAAATAAGCTTACATATTCTGTGCATAAAACACAGCCCATGTCGTCACGAAGGTTGAGGTTTGTCTAGAGATCGCTAGGTGATTATACGTTTATTGACAGTTTTCTGGTGAACGCTGCTGATCGCTGTATGTAGTTATGCTACGCGCAGTGGCTATATACTGTTTTTTGGCCCCCCCCAAAAGATCATGTTTGGGGGGGGGATTATGTGTTTTTATGAAAGATACTGGATAACACCCTTCTTTTTTGTAAAAACAACTGGAATACCACCAGAAAACGGTAGGGGCAGGTAGCAAAAGCAATATATGTGTTGACGAAAGGTGGTTATTAGTAGTATTACTACAAAAAATAATCAGGAACTATCATGAAAGACGATCTGCTGCGGACAATTACTGAATTACTGAGTGATCTCAATCCTTCTGAAGCCAAAGTTGGACGTTATGTCCTCCAGGCTCCGGACGATGTTGTTCACCAGAGCATTGCTTCCGTGGCCCAAGGCTCACAGGTGAGCGAACCAACGGTTATGCGCTTTTGCCGATCTATTGGCTGTAAAGGGTATCAGGATTTCAAGCTGGACCTCGCTGTATCATTGGCTGGCGATACCCCCTATGTACACACTTCCATAAAGCAGGATGATAGCACCGCGCAGATGGCGGAAAAAATCTGTCAATACTCTTCCAACTCCCTACGCGTACTTTATGAATCTCTCGACATCGAGGCATTGAAGAGGAGCATTCAAATCCTCAATAATGCCAGACGGATAGAGATTTATGGTTCCGGGGCTTCGGGGCTCGTTGCTCTCGATGCGCAGCATAAGCTCTTTCGAACCAAGGTTCCAACGGTTGCTTATCGCGACAGTCACTTGCAGATGATGTCTGCATCAAGTCTGGATGAAGAATGTGTTGCCCTTGCCTTTTCTTACACTGGACAGTCTCTGAATATTATTGAAGCGGCAAAAATGGCAAGCAAGCAGGGTGCCACTGTCATTGGTGTGACTCTCAATGATTCTCCACTGGCCACGTTCTGTGACCCGGTAATAAATCATCCGTATATTGAGGATACGAAACTTTTCGCACCGATGGTTTCCCGTATTTGCCAGTTGGCAATCGTCGACATCCTGGCAACCGGTATTGCCATGGAGAAAGGTATCGTGGCCTGGGAGCATTTAAAGAAAATCAAGCAAAGTGTGCGTTCACTTCGACCACCTCGCGAGCAGAAATAGGAAGATGGCGGTGCGAAAGGAGACCATTATGAGCTTTACTACCGCCCTGATTGGCGAGTGTATGATTGAACTGCAGGAGATCGAACCGGGGATAACCCAGCAGACATTTGGCGGGGACACACTCAATGCCGCAATATACATGGCGCGCCTCGGGCGTTACTTTCCTGTTCGAGTTGATTATGTCACCGCTCTTGGTTGCGATAGTTTTAGTGAAAGGATGGCAGCTTTCTGGGAGCGTGAAGGGGTTGGCAGCGGCCTTGTCCTCCGGGAGAAAGGTGAGATGCCGGGGCTTTACTATATCCAGCTTGATGAGGATGGAGAGCGCTACTTCAGCTACTGGCGGGGCGAATCTGCTGCAAAGAAAAACTTTGAATATCAAGGCGGCCAGGAGGTGCTGGATCGTCTCCGTGAGTATGATGCCATCTATCTCAGTGGTGTCAGTATGGCCATTCTTACCCCGGTCAGCCGAGAACGTCTTTTTAAACGTCTGGGGCAGCTTGCTGGCTCCGGTACCAAAATTTGCCTGGATTATAACTACCGGCCTCATCTCTGGGATTCGAAGATGGAAGGGCGGGAGGCCTACGAAGCGATCCTTCCCTGCTGTGACACGGTTTTTGTCGGCGTTGATGAGCTGGTTGCTATTCATGGTGTCTCCTCGAGGGCAGAAGGACATGACTATTTGTCCCAAAAAGGTGTGAATGAATCTGTTATTAGGAGTGGTGGTGAACCTTGTTCAATTCAGGCATATGACCAAAATTTTGAGTCACCTGCTGAGGCCGTTGAAAAAGTGATAGATACAACAGCAGCCGGTGATTCCTTCAGTGCCGCCTATTTTGTCGCCAGAAATTCAGGCTGCAACGTGCCGAAAGCGGCAAGAATTGCCCATCGCATGGCGGCGTATGTTATTGCTCATAAGGGAGCCATTGCCCCGATTGAGGCCATGCCGGTTTTTGATGATATTCTAGCGTAGCAGGGACAGGAAAATGCTAGGTCCTGACGATAAACCATAACAAAAAGGACAGCATATGTCTGATGTACTGGTAAACGATAGAGAGTTGCGTTTCCTCGTGATTGAGAGATTAACGGAAGGCGGATTGAACCAACTTCATGCCGAAATCGTGGCGGATGTATTGGTTCATGCAGATTTGAGAGGAGTCCGTTCCCACGGTGTAATTCGGACTGAGCACTATGTAACTCGCCTAAAGGCCGGGAGTCTTAACCCCGACCCCGCCTTTACTGTAAAAGAAGTTCGTTCAGGGGCCGCAGTCCTCAATGCAGATGCCGGAATGGGGCATGTGGCGTGTTGTGAAGCGATGGACAAAGCTATTGATATGGCAAAAGAATCTGGCATTGCCATGGTAGGAGTGGAAAACGGAAGTCATTGTGGTGCTCTTTCTTATTTTGTTCTCCGGGCTGTGGCAAAAGACATGATTGGCATGGCTGTCACCCATACTGACAAATGTGTTGCGCCCTTCGGTGGTGCCAAGGCCTTCTTTGGCACTAATCCTATTGCGTTTGGTTTTCCGACTAAAAAACATAGTCCTGTCGTACTGGATATGGCTACAAGCAACACGGCATTTGGAAATATTCTTCATGCCAAGGAGCAGGGTACCTCTATACCTGATGACTGGGGCATTGACAGTGAAGGAGCACCGACGACTGACCCTGAAAAAGTCGAGGCCATGACTCCTTTTGGAGGTCCTAAGGGGTATGGCCTGGCGCTGGTAATCGATGTTTTGACCGGTGTGCTCTTGGGAGCTAAATATGGTCCGCATATCACTGCCATGTATGGAGATTACAACAAGCCCCGTGAGCTTGCCAGTCTTATGATTGCAATTGATCCGTCTACCTTCACCTCGGTGGATGCTTTTAAATCACAGCTGGATGCGATGGTTGACGATCTGCACTCGCAGCCTCCGGGACCTGGCTTTGAGCGGGTATATGTACCTGGTGAACCTCAGGTAATATTGGAAGAGGCCAACTTGAAAAGCGGTGTTCCTGTGGTTGATACCATTTATGAATGGTTACGCACCGGACAGTAAACAAATATTTCAATCGTAAGACAATACTGAACTAACTGGAGCGGAGCTTGGATAAATAATGAAAGCGATAGAAATTTCGGATACACGCAAAATTAACCTTATCGATATTCCAGAGCCGGTCATTTCCGACCCTCAGGAGGTGATTGTCAAAATTGCGGCAGTGTCTATCTGCGGTACGGATATTCACACCTTCACCAATACCCACCCCTTTGTCAGGCCGCCGGTAGTTGTGGGCCATGAGTGCAGCGGGGTTGTAAGCGAAGTGGGGAGTGAGGTGCAGCTGGTTAAACCCGGTGATCGCGTTGCCGTTGATCCTGTACTGGGATGTGGTGACTGTCGACCCTGTAAAACAGGCAGGGCCAATGCCTGTGCCAACGTAAAGTGTCGTGGAGTGCATGTGGAAGGAGCCATGCAGGAGTTTTTTAAAGTTCGGGAACGTGATGTATACAAAGTGCCGGACAGTCTTGAAGACCTGGTTCTCGCTGCATGTGTTGAACCGTTTGCAATCGGGGCTCAGGCAGTTTGGCGCGGAAATGTATCCGACGGACAGACCATGGTTATTTTTGGAGCCGGACCCATCGGTCTGACTACCATGTTCATGGCCATGAATCGCGGTGCCAAATGTATCATGATTGATAAAAAAGAGGATCGACTGGCTAAAGCCTTGAAGCTTGGTGCAATGGGAGCAATACCGGCATCGGCGGATGACTTGAAGGAGCAGATGCTGGCCCTGACGGGTGAGGAAGGGCCTCAGGTAACCTGTGACGCGGTTGGCCATCCGTCGATTGTAGATCTCTGTGTTGATCTGGCTGCGCCGACAGGGACGGTCATTTTATTGGGTATGGACGGCCAGCAGAATAATGTCACGGAGCTTTCCATTTTTCGCAAAGAGCTGAACATCGTCGGCAGTCGGATGAATTCCGGGATGTTTCCAACTGTACTCGAGTTGATCGGAGAAGGCAGGCTGCCGCTTGGGGCAATCCTGACCCATCGATTCACCAGGGAAGAGGCCAGCGAAGCCTTTACCATGGCTATCGAGCAGCCCGAAGCATTCACCAAGGCGGTAATCACCTTTTAAGATAAAGAGAGAGTACAGAGAGTAGGTTACGATCTATTCAATCGTGTCAGTTATATTTAATTAATTGTAATGATTACCTTTTACCATATACCCAGCAATGGAGATCAAAATGGACGTTAGACACCCCATGCATCCAGATCACGCCATGGTTCTTGATACTGAAGAGCTGCGCGCCAATTTTCTGATCAAAAGAATTTTCGTGTCCGGCCAGATAACCCTTACATACAGTCATATAGATCGCATAATTGTGGGTGGAGTCTGCCCCGTTGATACCCCTCTGTCTTTCGACGAACAACTGGGCAAAAAAGTAGGTACGCAATACCTGCTCGAGCGCCGAGAACTTGGCTTGATTAATCTTGGGGGTACAGGGCGGGTCGTCGCCGATGGGGAAACCTATGTGCTTGAAAAACAGCAGGCCCTCTACCTTGGCTCCGGTACAAAAGATGTCAGTTTTCTATCAGATTCCATGGATGACCCTGCTGCATTTTATCTGGCCTGTACCCCTGCCCACCACTGCTTTCCCAGCAGGAAGATCCTCTTGGAAGATGCAATAACCGAAAGCCTGGGTGAACCATGGCAGTGTAACTGTCGTACCATCTATAAATACATCCATCCAGAGGTTCTGCCAACGTGTCAGTTAAGCCTCGGACTTACCCGCGTTGCCTCCGGCAGTAACTGGAACACCATGCCGACCCATACCCATGATCGCAGGATGGAGGTGTACTTTTATCTCGAGATGGATGAGGATGCTGTGGTCTTTCATTTTATGGGTGAAGCTGCTGAAACACGTCACATAGTAATGCGAAATCATCAGGCGGTAATCTCTCCCAGCTGGTCGATTCATTCAGGGGTTGGCACTAAACCTTATGCCTTTGTCTGGGCTATGGCCGGTGAAAACCAGGTCTTTGGTGATATGGATTTTATAGACATGAGAGATCTGCGATGAGCGTTGAGCGGTTTGTCGAGATAGAAGATCAGCTGACCAGCCTGCAGCTCGTTCCCGTTGTCAGCCTGCCTTCGGTGGATGCGGGACTCAGGCTTGCTGAGATACTGATTCGTTGTGGCCTGCCAGTGGCAGAAATCACCTTTAGAACTCCTTGTGCGGCAGATGCCATTGCCGCTATGAGGAAGGAGTTCAATGAACTTTTGGTGCTGGCCGGTACAGTACTTACCATCGAACAGGCCAAAATTGCCCTGGATGTTGGTGCGGAAGGTATTGTAATTCCAGGTTTTCACAAAGGATTGGTAGAGTACTGTCTCTCTCAGGATATCATGGTCTGTCCGGGAGCGGCAACACCGACTGAGGTTTTACAGTGTCTCGACATGGGGCTTCAGAAGGTTAAGTTTTTTCCTGCTGAGATTGTAGGGGGTGTTGGTATGCTGAAGGCTATGGCGGCAGTGTTCAGCGATGCCCGATTTATGCCAACTGGCGGCATCAGCCCAGCTAATCTGGGAGATTATCTTGCCCTTGATTCTGTGTTTTGCTGCGGTGGAAGTTGGCTCACGCCTGAAGTTCTGCTTAAAAAGGGGAACTGGAGTGAGATAGAAGGGCGTGTCTCCTCTGCAGTGACACAACTAAAAGGGAAAACGAAAATAGCCGAACCAACAAGCAATAACTATAGTCTAAAATTCTAGGAGAATGTCATGGAAATAACTCTTGCGGGCAAAACAGCCTTGGTTACGGGTGGAAATATTGGAATTGGCAGGGGGGTGAGTCTGGCGCTGGCGCGCTGTGGCGCAGACGTCGCCCTGACCTATTATTCACACCGGGAAGAGGGAGAAGAAACCGTAAAGGCCATCGAGCAAATGGGAGGCAAGGGGTATGCCTTTCAACTGGACGCCACTGATGGTCAGCAGGTAAAAACAGTGGTTAATCAGGTGGCAGAGAGGCTGGGTGGACATATCGATATCCTGAACAATAATGCAGGTCATCTTGTCGCCCGGTCCAACATTGTCGATATGACCGATGAGCACTGGTTTAAAACCATCAACGTCAACCTGACAAGCACGTTCTATTGTACACGAGCTGTGTTGCCATTTATGAACAGGGGGTGGGGCCGTATCATCAATATGTCGTCCCTGGCAGCGAGAAATGGTGGAGGAAATGGTGCCACTGCCTATGCGGCATCCAAGGGAGCAATAATCGCTTTTACCCGTGGATTATGCAAAGAAGTCGCTGATCAGGGGATCACCGTTAATGCTGTAGCCCCTGGTCTTATTCTGGAAACCCCTTTCCATGAAACATTCAACACCGATGCTGGCATACAGGGTGCAATCAACAGCACACCTCTTAAGCGGGGCGGCACCCCGGACGATGTTGCCAATGCGGTGCTGTATTTCGCCACTGAACTTGGTTCGTTCATCACCGGCGAGATAATTGAAATTAACGGTGGATTGTACTTTGCGTAAAACCTTATTCGATTTCCTGCTTGTCGGGGTTAGATAGGTTTAAGGGGACCTGAGGCCAGATAAGAAATAAATTGGTTTTGAGGTTGGAGCCATTCATAATCAAAAGAAAGAGGAGGTAAATAAAAGCAGGGAAAATCACGGTTATAAACCGTTAGGAAAGTGTCCGGTAGGGTCGCCGGCTATGTGCTGTACCTGGCTGAAGACCTAACTGTAAATGCATGTAAAACCATGTTTTGAAAGGAGGATGTTCCGTATGAATTATTTTAAAAAATTAGCTCTCTCAGCTTTAACTGTTGCACTCATTTCCGGTTTTGCTCTTTCAGCTCAAGCCAAAGAATGGCGGGGCTGGAATATTCATGTGGCGGGGTACCCCAATACGGTAGCCATGGATAAGTTTGCCGAACTTTTAAAAGAAAAGTCCGGTGGCAAAATGACCGTGAAGATGTATCACGCAGGTACACTTGGAAGCCAGCCGGATGCCATTGAGCAGGTGCGTACCGGTGCTTTGGAGATTGGCAACTTTAACCTGGGACCTCTTGGTCCAATCGTTCCAGAGGCTAACGTTGTTTCTTTACCTTTTATCTTCAAAGACACTGATCATATGTGGCGAGTTCTGGATGGAGAAGCGGGCGAAATAATCAACGAAGGTATGACGAAATTCGGCCTTGTCCCTCTGGCATGGTATGATGCCGGAGCACGTTCATTTTATAACTCCAAAAAGCCGATTACCAAGCCTGAAGATGTTGTAGGCATGAAAGTCCGGGTAATGAATAATGACTTATATTCAGGAATGATCGCGGCACTCGGTGGAAATCCGTCACCAATGGCTTTTGCAGAAGTCTACCAGTCCCTGAAAACCGGTGTTGTTGATGGCGCTGAAAATAACTATCCGTCCTTTGAGTCTACCGGTCACTTCGAAGTGGCTCCGTTTTATTCCAACTCTCAACATCTGATCATTCCAGAGACCTTGGTTATAAATGCAGATGTGTACAAATCCTTGTCCAAGGAAGATCAGAAAATACTCAAGGAAGCAGCTCAGGAATCAGCAATGCTTCAACGTGATCTTTGGAAGAAGCGTGAGATTGCGAGTAAGGAAAAAGTCGAAGCTGGCGGCTCTACAGTCAATGAAATTCCAGACAAAAGCGCTTTCCAGGCGGCGATGAAACCGGTGTATGATAAATATCTGGCAGATAATCCCAACCTGAAGCCATTAGTGGAGATGATTCAAAACACTCCGTAATCTTTTTTGAGAACGGATCTGATCATCGATATCTTTTTGTCTTGGTCAAGAGATATCGATGATTATTTCTCTGCAGGATTCAATTGGGTGGATGCAAAATTTTATTTGGAATTACAAATGTCTACTGTGAAATCAACAAGTAAAAAGTCGATATTTGACAAATTTTTAGATCTTATCAGCTATATCAACATCGTCTTTACCGGTGTGGCTCTTGTGGTCTTAACTGTTATTTTTGGCTGGCTGGTTTTTGGCCGTTATGTGCTCAATGCCACACCAACATGGGTCGAACAAGTCGCATTATTACTAGTAGTTTATATTGCTTTCCTGGGCGCATCTGTCGGTATTCATAAAAAAACTCATTTGGGCGTCTCGGTGTTTCGCCAGATAAGCCCGAAACCGGTTCAACTCGTATTCGAGTTTGCGTCGCATGTTATCATGACCGGATTTGGTCTGGTAATGGCCATCTATGGCTATAAGCTGACCGTATTCAGGTGGGCGACTGAGATCCCCCTCCTTCATGTGACGGAGGGATTGCGGGCTATCCCGATTGCGTTGAGCGGAGTTTTTATCATTCTCTTTTCCATTGGCCACCTCATCCATTTCTTTAAGGGAACAAGTCAAGACGTGATTGAATAGGAGATTTTCGATTTATGGGTTTGTTTATCTTGTTAGCTGTGTTTGCAATTTGCGTCGTTATAGGGATGCCGGTGGCGTTTGCCCTTGGGGTGGCCGCTGTTTCTGCCTTTTTCTACGAAGGGTTGCCGATGATGATTGCCTTCCAGCGTATCATTTCAGGTATCTCTATTTTTGCCCTGATGGCAATTCCCTTTTTTATCTTTGCCGGTGAACTGATGTTTCATGGCGGCATCGCCATGCGACTGGTTCGTTTTGCACAATCTGCTGTTGGATCCGTGCGGGGGGGACTTGGCATTGTCAATGTTTTCTCGTCCATGCTCTTTGGCGGTATTTCAGGTTCGGCCATCGCAGACATATCTGCCCTTGGATCCATATTGATTCCGGTCATGAAGGAGAAAGGCTATGATGATGACTATGCGGTTAATGTGACCGTAACCTCATCCCTTGCAGGAATAATAATTCCGCCGAGCCATAACATGATTATATACGCGGTGGCTGCCGGAGGCGGAATTTCTATTTCCAAATTGTTTCTCGCCGGGTTTATTCCCGGTGTATTGATGTGTTTGTGTCTTGCTGTTGTTTCTTATTTTGTAGCGGTAAAGCGGGGCTATACTTCCGAGGTCTTTCCGGGATTTGTTATTTTGGCACAACACTTCTTTACGGCTATTCCGGGACTGATGACCGCTGTGATCATCGTCGGCGGAGTACTGAGCGGGATTTTTACGGTTACGGAATCCGGCGCTTTTGGAACTATTTATGCCTTTCTTGTGACCATCATTGTCTACAGGTCGCTGAGCTGGGAAAAATTTAAACTCGCTGTTGTCAACTCAGTAAGAACTACCTCGATGGTAATGATCCTCATTGCCTGTTCTGGTGCATTTGCCTATCTGCTGACTTTTTATCAGGTTCCGGAGAAAACAGCGGCACTGCTGACAAGCATTTCAGAAAACCCGGTTATTATCATTTTGATGATAAATATGGTGCTGTTGCTGCTCGGTATGATAATGGATATGGCTGCGCTGATTCTTATCTGCACCCCAATTTTCCTGCCAGTAGCTATCTCCATTGGCATAGATCCGTATCAGTTCGGTATGATTTTATTGATTAATCTCGGGCTTGGACTCTGTACTCCGCCGGTGGGTGCGTGCCTGTTTGTTGGCTGTGCGGTAGGTGGTGTGAAATTAGAGGATGCAATAAAGACTATCTGGCCCTTTTACATTGGTATATTGGTTGCGCTGATGCTGGTAACATTCGTACCGGCGATATCGCTGACGCTGCCAAATCTTATCGGTTAAGGAGATGATGGCAGAGGCCTCTGCTGCTGCATTAATACTGCTTATGAGTGGGAAAATCTTATGATGATTGGAAGCGGGCAGCCGCATGCTGCGCTGAGCGAAACCCAGATACGAAACATCGTTGAATCGGGAACACCCCCTGAATTGTACCAGGACAAACGTGTCCTTGTCTTGACGCCGGATACCACACGGACGTGCCCATTACCTCTGATGGTTTCCATTTTTCAGGAGGTGATCGGGGCGGAGGCAGATCAACTGGATTTCATGGTTGCTCTTGGTACTCACCAACCGCTCAGTGAAGAGAGAATCCTCGACCTGTACGGTATCTCTGCAGAAGCGCGTAAAACGACCTTTGCTCGGACAAAATTATATAATCACCGCTGGGATCGTGAAGATACCTTTCGCAGGATCGGTTATCTCTCAGAAGAGGAAACAGATGAACTTTCTGGTGGTCGCTTGAGGGAAAAAGTTCCCGTTGATATCAACAAAATTATTTATGAGTATGATCAGATTCTGATCCTCGGCCCAGTTTTTCCCCACGAGGTGGTTGGCTATTCGGGGGGAGCTAAATATCTGTTTCCAGGCATTTCAGGTGGTGAATTCCTTCATTTTTTCCACTGGCTCGGCGCGGTTGTGACCTGCGCCGGTACAATAGGCATCAAGCATACACCTGTCCGTGAGGTTATTAACCGGGCCATGAAGCTTATTGATGTGCCGGTTCATTGCCTATCCATGGTGGTCAAATCCAGGGCGGAACTCTTCGGTATCTATGTCGGTAGCTATCTTGAATCATGGGAAGCTGCCGCCGACCTGTCTGAACAGATCCACGTGATTTTCAAGGAGAAACCGTTTGATACTGTACTCGGTGTCTGCCCGGAGATGTATAATGAGCTCTGGACCGGCGGAAAGGTTATGTACAAACTTGAGCAGGTTGTTGCTCCCGGAGGAAAATTGATTATCTATGCCCCACACATTACCGAGGTTTCAAGGACGTGGGGCAACTATATGGAAAAGATTGGTTATCATACGGTTGATTATTTTCTGACCCAGCCTGACAAATTCACCCATATCCCGCGGGGGGTGCTTGCCCACTCAACCCATGTGCGCGGCACCGGCAGGATGGACAACGGTGTTGAAAAGCCGAGGATTGAGGTAATTCTTGCCTCTTCTCTGTCGGAAGAGGAGTGCCTGAACATTAACCTGGGCTATATGGATTACCGGGCCATTGATCTTGACTCATACAAAGACCGGGAGTCGGAAGGGATTCTGTTTGTCGACCGGGCTGGAGAAATCCTGCACCGGGTAAAATCATCCTGATTTTTGAATTATTCATTTTGGAGTTGTGTCATGCAATCATTTCTCTCAGACGATTTCCTCTTACATGCAGAAACGGCTCGGCGCCTGTATCATGACTATGCTAAAAATCAACCGATATTTGATTATCACTGTCACCTGCCGGTAGAAGAGATTGCTTCGGATAAAAATTTTCTGAACCTGACCAGAATATGGCTCAATGGTGATCATTACAAGTGGCGGGCCATGCGCGCCAACGGTATTGACGAAGAACTGATTACCGGTTCCGCCTCTGATCATGAAAAGTTCCGGGCATGGGCGGCAACGGTGCCGAAGACCCTGAGAAATCCCCTCTACCACTGGACTCACCTGGAACTTAAACATCCCTTTGGCATAGAGGGAATTCTCCTGAACGAAGACACGGCTGACAGCATCTATTCCCAGTGCAATGAGTTGCTTGGCCAGCCGGACTTCAGTGCCTGTGGGCTCATGAAGCGGATGAAAGTTAACGTTGTCTGCACGACCGATGATCCTGTCGATACTCTTGAACATCACCAGAAAATTGCTGCGGGTGATTTTTGTTCCACCAGAGTGCTGCCCGCGTTTCGGCCGGACAAGGCCATGGCAATTGAGACCCCCGACTCCTATAACAACTATCTTGAATCGCTCCAGCAGGCCGCCGATACAGATATTGTAAGCTACCAGGACCTCCTTGCAGCCTTGCAGAAGCGTCATGATTTTTTTCATGAAAATGGTTGTCGGCTTTCAGATCATGGTCTGGAACAGCCCTTTTGTGAAGAATTCACAGACCGCGAAATTGATGACATTTTTGCCACGGTTCGCAGTGGAAAGATAGTTGAGATCAGCAATGTCCATCAATTCAAGACGGCACTCATGCTTGACCTGGCCCGTATGGATAGCCAGAAGGGATGGACCCAGCAATTTCATTTTGGGGCATTGCGAAACACCAATGATGGTGCAATGGAAGCACTGGGACCGGATACCGGTTACGACTCAATCGGTGATTTTGAAATCGGTCGTCCACTGGCGAAATTTTTCAATATACTCTCCACCGAGGGCAATCTGGCAAAGACCATCCTCTATAATGTCAATCCGCGGGACAACGAGCTGTTAGCAGCAATGATCGGTAACTACCAGGATGGTTCTATCCCGGGTAAAATGCAGTTTGGCTCCGCATGGTGGTTTAACGATCAGAAAGATGGCATGGAACGGCAGATCAATTCGTTATCGAACATGGGTCTTTTGAGCAGGTTTGTCGGTATGCTGACGGACTCACGGAGCTTTCTGTCCTACCCCCGTCATGAGTATTTTCGTCGGATATTGTGCAACCTTTTTGGTGGAGATGTGGAGAGAGGTGAACTGCCCAACGACCTCGAACTGATCGGCAATACAGTGGCTGATATCTGTTACAATAATGCCGTGCATTATTTTGGAATTTCTCCGGACCAGGAAGAAGATGCCTGATGGTCATTGTAACATGAGGCGTGTTGAGTTGATGAACGCCAGAAACCCTTTTACGCCAATAACGCTGTAAGCACTGTCAGATCGCCAAAGGAGTTTTACCACGCTGGAGGGATGAAAAAGGTGATGATACTGTGTCAACTGCCCATCCTTGCTGATTAATTATTCAAAGGCTTGTCATGGAAATTGCAAAGTACTCACTTGGTACAGGAGATCGTTTTGGCCTGCAGGGAAAAGCCCAGCTTGCAGCCGTGCAGAAAGCCCAGACCAGAGGTGTTGATCTTGCCATTGTGTGGAATAAATCTCACCGTGAACATATCATCACAGGGACCAGTCCCCAGGCGGTACGTGAAGAGGCCAACCAGGCTGTGAAAACAAATGGCTGGAGCGGTCAATTTTTTGTAGATGCTGATCATATCGGGCTCGGTAATGTGGATTTCTTTCTTGAGAGCAGCGATTTTTTCACCCTTGATGTGGCTGATTTTATCGGTAAAAAAGCTGATGACAAGAGTCTGGCAGCTTTTTTAGACAAATATGGCCAGTATAGTGGCCAACGAACGATACCTGGTTTCGACCAGCCATTAAATATCAGCAGTGAATTGTTACGAATCATCGCAGAAAAATATCTCTATGCAATTCAGGAAGCAGGGAAAATTTACAGATACATAGAGAGGAACAAAGATAATGGAGATTTCATAACTGAAGTTTCCATGGATGAAACGGTTGATCCACAGAGCCCCACTGAGATGCTCTTCATTCTTGCTGCCATGGCAGATGAAAAAATACCCGCACAGACCATCGCTCCAAAATTTTCCGGTCGTTTCAATAAAGGGGTTGATTATATTGGTAATGTGGCTCGATTTCGTCAGGAGTTTGAAGAGGACCTCTGTATCATAGACTATGCTGTAAAGAACTTTGATTTACCTGCTAATCTGAAGCTCAGCGTACATTCAGGTAGTGATAAATTTTCTATTTACCAGCCGATTCGGGAGTTAATCGACAAATATGATGCCGGAATCCATGTGAAAACTGCCGGGACAACATGGCTTGAAGAGTTGATTGGTCTTGCTGAGGCAGGCGGTGAGGGGTTGGAAATCGCCAAACAGATCTATGCGTCTTCCTACTCCCGATTTGATGAATTATGTACCCCCTATGTCTCGGTTATCGATATTGACCGGGAAGCTCTTCCCACGCCAGCCCAGGTGAATACCTGGACCAGTGAACACTATGTCAAAACACTTCGCCATGACCAGGCATGCCCCGATTATGATGTAAATCTCCGGCAATTGCTCCATGTTGGTTACAAGGTTGCCGCAGAACTCGGTGATACGTATCTGGATGCGCTTAGGGAAAACCGGGAAGTGGTTGCTAAAAATGTGACCGAAAACCTTTTTGATCGCCATATTGTGCCTCTATTTATTTGAGCTCCTGGAGATCCTGGGGTATGAAAGAAACTGATTTTGTAATTAAATTTGAAAGGGAGAAATATCATGAGTACTACAAGTAAACCCAAAATAGGTTTCATCGGTTTAGGGTTAATGGGATCGGCGATGGTTCAAAGACTGCAGAGCCTTGATTACCCTGTCACCGTTGTTGCCCACCGGAATCGTAAACCCATTGAAGAAGCGGTGGCAAGGGGAGCCAAAGAAGTGACCACTGCGGGAGAAGTTGCAAAATGCAGTGAAATTATCATGCTCTGTGTTGACACCAGTGCTGCCGTGGAAGCAGTAATGAAAGGTGAGGGCGGTGTGTTGGAACAGCTCCAGCCTGACAGTGTGGTTATCGATTTCGGTACCTCTATCCCGGGCATGACCAGACAACTGGCGCAAGAGTGCCAGACAAAAGGTGCAGCGATGATGGACGCACCTTTAGGCCGCACACCAGCCCAGGCTGTCGACGGGCTCCTGAATATTATGGCCGCCGGTGATGCAGCTGATTTCGAGCGAATGAAGCCTGTACTGGAAGATCTTGGGGAAAATGTTTTTCATGTCGGCCCAATCGGTGCTGGCCATACACTTAAACTGATTAATAATTTCTTTGGTATGACTATGGCGTGCGCCATGTCAGAAGCGTTTGCAATGGCAGATCTTGCCGGGTTGAAGCGTCAGACTCTCTATGATGTAATGTCTGCGGGACCACTCAAGTCCGGGATGATGGAGTTTATTAAGATAGGGGCCGTGGACAACAATCCTGGCCAGATGGCTTTCTCGATTGCCAACGCCAACAAGGATGTGGGTTATTACTCCAAGATGGCCGATGATTTTGGCGTGCCAAGTTTTGTCTCTCCAGCGATAAAAAGCACCTTAGGGTTGGCTAAGGCCTCCGGTTATGGAGAAAAAATGGTGCCTGAAATGGTTGATTTTATAGCCGATATATTCAGCGCTGACTGATCGGGCCCTGGTGTTGGGGGTTATTCTGTTGATGACGCATTCTGGCCTGTTCATAACCGCCTTCTTACCGTTACATTGATCACCCTGTTCAGCATTGCTGGACGGGGCTGATTATTTCATAAACGAATCGATAACCAAATGCAGGATCTTGAATTATGGAGTACACGATTCAACCGTGCTCACCTGATATTATTTCTTTTGATAAAGGATGACTGAAATGGATACACTTAAAGAGAAAGAAGCAGTTATAGAAACCATAGGGGATAAAAGAACCAGGTATCTGGCTCACACAGACAATCTTATGATGGTCGTTATTGATTTCAACGATGGGCCGACGAGTGAACCTGACCCGCCTCATAGTCACCCCCACGAACAGATTTCATACGTTGCTGCTGGAGAAGTTATCGCCTTTTTAGACGGAGAACCTACACCACTGGGCCCAGGAGATATTTTCACCGTACCGCCGGACATGCCACATTCTGTAAAATTGTTGACCAGCCATGTCCGACTGATTGATACCTTTACACCTTTGCGTGAAGATTTCTTATAGTCATCAGTTTTTATCAGTGCCGGAGTGTGGAATTAAATTCAGGAAATGACCTGTTTGCGGGCGGGTGCATGTCTACATCTTTTGTCCGCAATAGCGCATAATAAGATGCTCTCAGCCACAACGGAAAAATTAGTATAAATATTGTTCGTGCCGTCAGCAACAACTTCAGATAAAAAGGGGAAAAATGGATTTAATATTTCAAAACAAAATCGCCATTGTAACCGGAGCTGCCGGACCAATGGGCGCAGCAGTAGTGAAGAAATTGCTTAGTCAGGGCTGTACTGTGGCAATGATTGACATCAACGCTGAAGGTTTACGAAAAAAAGCAAATGAATGTGGAGAGAAGGCACTTCCATTTGTGGCTGACATCAAAGAATTCGATAGCGTGAAAGCAACCTATGCAGAAGTTGAGCGAAAACTTGGCGGCGTGGATATCTTAGTCAACAACGCCGGTATTCTTTCCAATAACAAAGTCCTGGAAACCACGCCAGAGGAATGGAAAAACGTCATGTCAATCAATTTAGACGGCGCCTTTTACCTTTCGCAACAGGTTATTCCTCAGATGAAATCAAAAGGGTGGGGAAGAATCATCAATACCTGCTCTCTTGCTTCTAAAACCGGCGGAATTACAGCAGGGACGGCCTATACAACCTCTAAGGGCGCTCTGACGTCTTTAACATTTTCACTGGCAAGAGAGCTCGCCGGGGAGGGCATCACGGTAAACGGCATTTCACCGGCTTATGTCAAAACACCGATGATTACCGAACAACTCAATGAGGAGCAAAGGCAGGAATTATTGGAGCAAATTCCGGTCGGACGCTTTTGCGAGACAGAAGAATTTGCCCACGTGGTTTCATTTTTAGCTCATCCTTTAAGTGGATTCATTACAGGGGAAATTGTTGATATTAACGGTGGATTACTTTTTGACTAATAACGATTGAAGCCCAAGCCTGATTGTTCTCGACGTTATAACTGGAACCCAAAGGAGCAAAGATGGAATACAATTTAGACTCAATGTATGGTTTGAAGGACGAGGTGGCTGTTATCACAGGAGGGTCCGGAAGTATTGGAGCTGAAGCAGGATTAACCTTAGCTTCTTTAGGGGCCAGGGTTGTTTTACTGGGACGAAACGCGGAAAAGCTGGGAAAAATCCAGGAGGAGTATAAAAATAACGGTATAGAAATTGATACCGGTACTTTGAATATTCAGGAAAAAGACAGTGTTCAGGCAGCGATGAAAAACGTGGCGGACAAATACGGTAAAATTGATATCTTGATCAATTCTGCTGGAGCGTCTTATCTAGAGGATGCTGTCGATTTCTCAGAAGAACAATGGGATCTGCTTATGGGGGTGAACGTAAAAGGGACGTTCCTCTCCTGTCAGGCAGCAGGCAAGTACTTCCTGGAACAGAAGAAAGGGCGAGTTGTAAATGTCTCATCGGTACGAGGCCTTCAAGGTCGAGCGAGAGATATGGCATATGCTCCCAGCAAAGGCGCAGTCAACCAATTGACAAAATCACTGGCCATTGAATGGGCACCGCACAATATCTGTGTTAACGCCATTGCCCCTACATTTACCGTGACAGATATCAACCGTGAGGATTTAAAGAACAAGGAATATCATGACTGGGTAATATCGAGAATTCCCAAAAAAAGAATTTGTGAATTAAAATATCTGGTTGGCCCCATCGCCTTTCTATGTTCGCCTTGTATGGAATTTGTGACCGGGCAGATTCTGTATGTCGATGGTGGTTGGACTGCGGCCTAGGAGAGTAATACAGGAAAACTCTTTTGACTTTAACCCTGAGGTGTTGAATACAAAGCTTTGTTGCTAACATTTTATCTGAGTGCCATCAAAACTTAGCTTAGCGCAAGTAGCTTAATTTCATCAATAAAGTGAGGGGACTGATTAATGAAAACACCTTTCCGTACTTACGATACGCTTCATATGGGGCGTTCCTCCATTGACCTTTATGCAAACGAAATTGGAGCACCTTTTGAAGAGATAAAGAGCTGATGGTGAGCAATTTGAGCTGACTCTTGGAAAGGAGATCTCAGACAAGATGGATGAATCTGAGGCTGCTGTCATTGTCAACAAGCTCAAGACCAACAAGGAGTATAGGGACACTGAAAGACAGGTAAGAGTAATTTTAAGCTGTTTCGCAACCCGGCATTACACCAAGAAGAGATGGATTGTCAGTTCAGTGCTCAAAACCAAGCAAAAAAGCGGAGTTGTTCACCTATTCAGATGATTCACTTTTGGAATGATTCACTTCATCTTTTATCTCTCTGTCGTGGATACCAATGAGGTAGAGGAGACCATCTAGTCCCACGCTTGATATGGCATTAGATGCCTTTTGCCGGACAATTGGTTTGGCATTAAATGCTACACCCAAACCTGCAATGCTGATCATGGGAAGATCATTGGCACCATCGCCAACAGCTATTGTCTGTTCAAGGGCAATATTTTCCTTTTGAGCAAGCTTTCTTAATAATTGTGCTTTTTTCTCGCCATCGATGATATCACCCACAACTTTACCGGTCACCACACCATCTTTAACGTCGAGCTCGTTTGCATACATATAATCGAAGCCGAGTTGATCTTTTAAATATTCTCCAACGAATCTGAATCCTCCAGACAGGATACCCAATTTATAACCTAGACTTTTCAGGGTTTTGCAGACCAGGGCGGCACCTTCAGTTAGTGGCAGTTCCTTTGTTAATTTAACCAATTGTTCTTCCTTTACTCCTTTTAATAGAGCAACCCTTTGTCGAAAGCTTTCTTTGAAATCGATCTCTCCCTGCATGGTGGATTCGGTGATGCTGTTCACCTGATCTCCGACACCTGCCAGCTTGGCTAACTCAACTATTACTTCAGCCTGGATCAAGGTTGAATCCATATCAAAAACAACCAGCTTCCTGTTTTTCCGGTAAATGTTGTCCACATGAAAGGAGATATCTATACCTGCATTCTGGGAAATCTCCATGAATCTTTTTCGCATCTCAAGAATATTTAATGGCTCCCCACTAACGGACAGCTGTACACAGGCTCTTGGGTTGCTCTGAGGTTTTATAATGGAAATTCTGCCCGTTAATCGTGAGATATTATCAATATTCAATTGGTTTTCGGCGATGATAGAGGCGACGGAAGAAATCTGTTGGGCAGTGAGGGTTCTGCCGAGGAGTGTTATAATCCGCCTCTCTTTGCCCTGCGCATGAACCCATTTTTCATATTTGTCAGGAGCAATCGACTTAATGTCCACCTCAAGTCCCATGTTGTGCCCCTCGAACAACATATCCTTGAAAATTGCAGAAAAATCTTCAGAGTTGGGGATTTCCGCTAGAATCCCAAGAGAGATATGGTCATGAATTACTGCCTGGCCGATATCGAGGATATTGACATAATATTCAGCCAGAATTCCGGTAAATTTTGCATCGAGCCCTTTTCTGTCTCTACCGGTAATACTTATCAATATAACTTCACTCATCATTTATCCTTTTGATTTCGTGACACTTTGCCGGGCGCAGCATTAACGTTCTTTTATGTTTTCAGACTTCTGCGATCCTCAGAAAATTCAGTCAGCACTCCATAGCAATGAGAAACCTGATTTTAAATCATGTGATATTATAACAATATTTCAATAGTGGCTATTATGAATCCACTCAACACGGTTTTTTTAATTATCTGGATGGCGCTATGGCGAATTTGCAGAAAGAACGTTACACTCGCCCAATATTTAAAGAAATGGTGGCTTCTAATGGGTACATTGCAAAGGGGGGAACCGATTCATTATACCTGAAGTGTTCAATGACAAACCAAAAAAGATAAAGAAAATCAACTGTCCAAACCTCTTATCTCAAAAATCTGATTACTGAAAGGACCATGAATATTCCAGCCTATACTGATGTTGTTGAAGCGCATCTTCTCGTGGAGCGATTTGCACACCGCACCCCGATTCTTGTTTCTGAAAGTATCAATCATATCACCGGAGGGGAGATATATTTTAAGTGCGAAAATTTCCAGAAGGTTGGAGCCTTTAAGTTTCGTGGAGCAACAAATGCTGTAATGTCATTGAGCGATGAAGAATCAATACGAGGTGTTGGAACCCATTCCTCGGGAAACCATGCCGCGGCATTAGCATTGGCAGCGAGGAACCGGGGCGTGCATGCCTATGTGGTAATGCCAGAAAATGCGCCAGAGATAAAAAAGAAAGCGGTAGCCGGTTATGGAGCAAAGGTTACGTTCTGCAGTCCGACACTTGAGGCACGCGAATCTGCTCTGGTAAACGTTATTGCCGAGACTGGTGCAACCGAAATCCACCCATATGACAATTTTGAGGTTATTGCCGGGCAGGGTACCGCTGCTAAAGAGTTGCTGGAAGATGAGAGCAGTCTCGACATTGTTCTTGCACCGGTGGGCGGAGGCGGTTTGTTAGCCGGGTCCGCTCTTTCGATCAGACACCTTTCTCCAGAAACAAGACTGATTGGCTGCGAACCAGCAGGCGCTGACGATGCTTATCGATCATTTAAGAGAGGTAAACTGATTCCATCAGTTAACCCGCAAACCATTGCCGATGGTTTACTTACCTCACTTGGAGAACGAAACTTTGCTATCATTAAAGACAGTGTAGACGGCATCGTAACTGTTTCCGAAGAATCAATCATTCGAGCTATGCGATTGATTTGGGAGCGCATGAAAATAATTATCGAACCCTCTTCGGCCGTACCATTGGCAGCAATTCTCGAGAGAAAAGTTGAAGTACAGAATCAAAAAGTTGGTATCATTGTTTCGGGTGGTAATCTGGACATGGGGAACCTGCCATTTTCGTAACTATCTGAACATTAATAGGTAAAAGGTAGAGACCTGTATTTTTGGTTCATCCGGATAACGGGTACCTGAAACAGAAATGCGCATACTGGATGTCCCCCGTTTGGTGCCGCCGAGCAGCGGAGCCCGCAGGGCCGGCATCGTTTGATGTCTTTTTCTTGATACTTCTTTTGGACAAGCAAAAGAAGTATGTCTCATATTACAATTAAACGATTGTTGGTCCGGAATAAAAATTGCAGTTAAACGTCGAGAAAGGGGAACAGAAATGTTGATCTGCTCAGATTAAATCAGCAAAGTACATGGCTAATAAAGATATAATAACAGTATTATATCGTTGATCCAAACAGGTTAGGCATGAGTGGTCTGAATGCGTCTGAATAGTGCGAATTTTTATATTATTCCCCTTTTCTGGTTTAAATTTTTTTACTTTTGCACCGTGTATTACCAAAAGCAGACCATTTACACCTTAGTCAACGGGCCAGCATTTACGATACTACCTGAGGTGTGGTTCGGTAATAAAACAGGTGCAAGAAATATCAGTTAAGTAGACTATAAGCAATTGGAAATAATGATATATTTTAGATCACAAACGAAAGGAGCTGCATGAAAACGATGAGAGGAATTGGTATCTATGGCTTATTTCTTCTGCTTTATGTTATTGCCCTGCACGGTACCACTGTTGTTCTTGCTGCAATTCCCAATAGCGTATTGGAATTCTGCTACGAGAGCATCGTCAGTGGCACAGGGAAATCGTTTTACATCACACTGCTGGCACTTCAGGTTGGCCTGGTTATAGCAGTGTTTGGTCGTCAGATATGGATACAATGTAAGGCAAGTGAAGCAACTCATTCCAAACGGCCAGAACCTGAAAGTGATCTGCTTCTTTATTCTCCTCTTTCCCCGTAGAGAAATCTGTGTCAAACCAATTAAATATCGGGGTTAGGATAATGAAGAGATATCTTGCTTTGAAAACAACCTTTAATAAGCGTACGTGCTAACTTTTATTCGACGGTAGGTAATATCGATGAGACTTAGTAAAATGATGCACAAAGAGGTGTTGGGGCTGATTTTTGTTGGGGTACTAATAGCCCTCGGTTTGTTCGATGTGAAATATTGGCCATGGTGGGGGCAGATAATCAGCCTGTTATTAATATTACCACTCTCTCTCGCTCTGATGTGGAAAATTTGTGAATTAGAAAAGAGCCAAGAATAAAATCTCCGCAAAGCTGTTAATCCGAACTACCATAGTCAAAGACAAGTAGACCTTATTATTGGATACTTCACGTTCTTTTTTGTCTATTTTAGCTGGGGTCATCAAATTCAAAATACATCACATAACCAGTATCCCAAATAATGTTGCAGTTCTGACAAATGAATTTTCTTGATTTGCGATTATCCCCAAGCGCCAATTTAGACAATAATTTTCCACAAGAAGAGCATTTGCATAGTTTCGGCTGCCATTCCTGCCTTCCGTAATTTGCTAATTTTTTAGTTTAGCACTCCAATATTGGTAATTGTATAAAAAATACCACATCGAATATTTGATATAGTTACAAGTAGCAAAATATTAAAATATTTTAACAGCAGCTTCTTAGGGCGGGCGTTGTGGAAAATATGCTGAGGGGCCGGGGGGAGTCCCGGCCTCTCAGCTCAGAGTATGCTATTGGCCTGGCCGGTGGAGGCCAGTACAATGGCCCAGAGTTTGCCGCGGGGATCGACTTTCTTTCTTGACTGCACAGCCATAGGGATAGGTACATGGGTGAACTGATTGTTCCAGTGACCCACCAGCATATTAGTACGCCCGGACAT
>CAZOWJ010000027.1:14461-40250 GCA_964583415.1 uncultured Desulfocapsaceae bacterium | reverse complement strand
CTGGTTGATCGGCAATACTCAGATCAAAACTTCAGTGAACACGCGGCTCAAGTCGCCCCTACAGCTTACCAGCAAATCCGCTTCACTCATAAAATCTTAGCCAATTAAGTGTTCACCGCACGCAGATGAGCGCAGGTGTGGTGAACCTTATCTTTACATTCCCACGTCCAATACCCTGTTTTCTAGACTATCGCGAAGGATGACCCGTTGATATGACTTTGCAGGCTCAGTAAACAAAAGGGGTCTGACCCCTTTTGTTTCTACCTCGTGGGTGAAAATGGCGGCATAAAATTCGATGAGAGCGGAGGCATCGCTATCTATATCGCAGCTGAAAAGCCCGAAGGGGGTTCCTGAAGAGAATTGGTTGCCTATCAATCGCAAGGACGAAAACCTTGACGTCATTATGCGGGTCTACCAGCCAGAGCTTGAAAAAATGAAGACCTGGAAAGTGCCCAGAGCTGAGAAGCTATGGAACAAGGCGAGCAAACAATCAGTGTCAGCGGACGTTGCTCGTGCGCCGCTGCTGAACCGGGAAGTTATGTTTTATACGACAAGATAGATGTTTATTGTCCTTTTCATCTTATCAAATCCTTGGTATAGTCTTACCAGTAAGATTAGTTCCAATAGGAGGATTGACATGGCAAATGTAGCAACAACCAAAATGTCTTCAAAAGGACAAGTTGTAATCCCGGAAGAAATTCGTAAGCGCTTAAATCTGCAGACCGGGGCACAATTCGTCGTGGTTGGTGACAAGGATGTGGTCATTTTAAAAAGTATTACACCTCCTTCCATCGAAGATTTTGATTCGCTTATCGCTGACGCACGGAAAAAAGGAAAGCAAGCTGGGTTGAAAAAAGCTGACATAAAGGAATCAATACTCAAGGTTCGAAGAAAAAAATGAAAATAGTACTGGATACCAATGTGTTTATATCCGGTATTTTTTTCAGTGGCCCACCAGCGCAAATTCTTAAAGCATGGAAAGATCAGAAATTTCAGATTGTTATTTCCAAAGAGATTCTGAGTGAATATCAGCGGGTAGCTCATGAGCTTTCCAAAAAAATTTCAGCAGTTGACATCGTGCCGATCATAGAACTCCTTACAATTTATGGAGAAATTGTAGAGACTGAAGGTATCTCTGTCACAGTATGTGAAGATCCTGATGACAACATGTTCCTTGAATGCGCAATAGCCAGTAATAGTAAAATAATAGTCAGCGGTGATAAACATTTGCTGAGAATATCTGGTTATCAAGGCATTGATGTTGTCAAACCAAGAGACTTTATAGACGATTCTTTATAAACATATGCAGGAAATTCTACTCCAGCGGAAGGTGCTCAGGAAGAAGATTAATCTGGGCGCCCAGGTCTCATGTCGAACCTTGCCGGGGGGTGGCTCCCGGTAATAATACACATTGATTCATTGCTAACCATGAAGGGCAGCTATGGAGTTTGAACATAACGATTTGAGTGATTTAAAGAAGGCGAAGATGCGTCTGGAAAATCCTGGTATCGCAGCAAAGATTACAAATCTACTAGGTACACCAATCGAAAAGGGACTTGAATTATTGCCTGATGATTGGAACGCGACAATCGGTGAGGCCACTCAAGTGGCTTTATCCAAAGCTGTCCATGCTGCAGTTTTGACAATGAAAGATTCACCTGGAAAAGAGTCATCAGATATTTGGCATAAATTTGCTGTAGCAACAACAGGTAGCATGGGAGGTTTCTTTGGGTTACCTGCATTGGCTATAGAGCTACCAATATCAACAACAGTAATGTTGCGATCTATTGCCGATATTGCCAGAAGTGAAGGTGAGCCTATCGCTCACATTGAGTCTAAAATGGCCTGTATTGAAGTATTTGCTCTCGGTGGACCAAGCAAGAGTGACGATGCTGCAGAGTCTGGATATTTTGCGGTACGTGCAGCCTTAGCTCAATCTGTCGCCAACGCTGCAAAACACATTGCAAAAAATGGACTGATTGAAAAAGGTTCCCCTGCTCTTGTGCGGCTGATCTTTAAAATTGCAGAGCGCTTCAGTATTCAAGTATCGCAGAAAGCAGCCGCACAAGCAGTTCCTGCAATTGGCGCAGCAGGAGGGGCGATTATCAACACATTATTCATTGACCATTTTCAAGATATGGCACGCGGCCACTTTGTCGTACGACGTCTTGAAAGGAAATATGGCAAGGAAATCGTTGAAGAAACTTACAAAACAATTTCAACTGATAATACGTAATTTCCGCAATATCTCGAGTAAGCTAGGCATTATTACTGCCACATCGAATTTCTGTAAATGTATCCCTGTTGTCAGGTGAGATCAAAACCTGAACACGAATTTTGTCAGATAAAGTCTCTATTTCAAAATATTAGGGACTGTTCGCTGATAAATAGCGCCTGCTCAGATATCCAGTCTTCTTTCTTTTGCCGCTGAAGCTGTTTTTAATGATACCGGACGCTCTATCTGTGTTCCAGGTTCGATGCCCTGTTTTTCCTGCCCTTGTTAATCATATGTTCTCCCAAACGTCACTCTCTATCAACATACGCACTGAAAAGTCTATTTCTAGACCTGCTGTTCTCTCTTAAACGCTGACACGACATTATTGAGTAAATAATTGACTCGCGTTCAATAATCTACAAATACAATGTAAGTACCTGTTAATATGTTTAATATGAAGTATACCAGCGAGATTTTTATTAAACAATACCACGCTGTGGTTATAGCTTAAACCGCTGTAATATCTTGGTATAAGTAAACCTCTCAATGTGCAAAAAATGTTGTTTGACATTTGGTATACAGTATGCCATATTGCCAGAGTACGTTGGCAATGTGCCATAATGCGCCTGATGATGCTTACTTGTTTCTGATTTCATAACGGGCATTAATCAGGGCAACACTACGAAAAATGAGGAGGAAATTATGAAGGTTACTATGAGGAAGTGCATTTTAGGCGCATGCGCTGGACTTCTGGCGTTTGGCGGACTGGTTCAATCTGCTTCGGCTCTTGAAATTGTATTCGCGATCAGTGCAAAGCCCGGGTCGACACAATATGTTACCGCAGAGGAATTTACTCGTCGCGCCAATGAACTCCTGGGAGACAAGGCAACGGTCGTATTTTACGGATCTTCACAGCTTGGCAAAGACAAGGATTTGATGCAGAAACTGAAGCTTGGAACCGTTCACCTGACAATGCCTTCTTCCATCATGTCATCTATCGCCCCGGAAGCGGGTCTCTTTGATATGCCGTTTCTGGTAAAAGACAGAGCTCATCTGAACAGAATCGAGCATAAGGTGTTCTGGCCGATGATTGCACCTGCTATCGAGGCAAAAGGGTATAAAGTAATCGGCTTCTGGGAAAATGGAATTCGCCACATCACCAATAACGTAAAACCGATCAATACTCCGGATGATCTGAAGGGCATCAAGATCAGGACCCCGAAATCCACCTGGCGTGTGAAGATGTTTAACGCTTGGGGTGCAAATCCTACCCCAATGTCATTTTCTGAAGTCTTTGTAGCACTTCAAACCGGTGTTATCGACGGCCAGGAAAATCCTTTTACCAATATCTATGGTGCAAAACTTAATGAAGTCCAGAAATACGTGTCCATTACCGGTCACGTCTATACCCCTTCCTATCTTACCGCAGGTGCAAGTCAGTGGGGCAAGCTCCCGGAAGATGTGAGGCAGATTCTTGAGAAGACAGCCGTTGACGTACAGGGCTGGATGTATGCCACCGGTACCATGGATGACATGGCGCTGAGCACCAAACTGGGCGAGAGCATGGAAGTGAATGTTGCTGATCGTGCCGCCTTCGTTGAGGCAAGCAAGCCCATCTATGCTGAATTTTCAAAAGAAGTTCCAAGCGCCAAAGAGATGATTGATATCTCTCTGCAATTGGCTCAGTAGTCGATCATTTGCACCCGGCGTTCTCTGCCGGGTGCATAAATTCTTATGAAAAAAGCCGCTTAGGCGGGATCTGGATATGATTAATCGGTTAAAAAACTGGCTGGAGAAAATCCTGGAAGTTATCTCGATTACTCTGTTGATCACTCTGACATTTATTGTGGTCCTGGCAGTTGTTTTCAGGTTTCTTGGACAGTCATTGATCTGGTACGATGAGGTTGCCTCTGTTGTGCTTGCCTGGCTGACCTACTACGGGTCCGCCCTTGCGGTGTGCAATCGAGGTCATCTCGGATTCCCGGGGCTCTTTCTTGCAATGCCTAAAACAGCACGGGCAGTGGCCTTTATTATCGCGGAATTTGTGGTTATCGGATTTTTCCTGGTTATTGGCTATGCGGGCTGGTATATCCTCGGCATTTTCGGGGATGAAACCCTTGTCAGCCTCAGCTGGGTCCATCTCAGCTTTACCCAGTCGGTAATTCCTGTTGGAGCTGCCCTGTTCATAATCGCCGAGGTTTTGAGTATTCCTGATGCCTGGAGAAAGTCTTTGGCAGGGATTGACTATGAAAAAGAAGCAATAGACCAGGCGATCGAGGAGGCAAGTCAATCATGATACCTGCTTTACTGATTGTTGGACTGCTGTTGCTCGTTATGATCAATGTACCGATCGCCGTTGCCCTCGGAGCCGTGGCCTTGATTGGTATGGTCATGTCCAAGGGTGTAAACAGTATCTATAACGCCGCCCTGACTATGTTTGACGGGGCGACAAATTTTCCCCTGCTGGCAATACCGCTGTTTATCCTGGCCGGGGCCTTGATGAATACAACAAGTATTTCAAGGCGTCTGATCAACCTGACGTCCGCCCTGATCGGCTTTGTGCGCGGTGGGCTGGCTATGGTTAATGTTGGTGTGTCGATGTTCTTTGCCGAAATATCAGGCTCTGCCGTGGCTGATGTTGCCGCAATCGGCTCGGTTCTGATTCCGGCTATGAAGAACCGCAATTACTCACCGGAGCTGTCAGCCGCGGTTACTTCATCTTCGGCATCGATTGCCATTATAATTCCACCATCTATCGCCATGATTATTTATGGTGCTCTTTCAGATACTTCTATCGTTCAGCTCTTTGTGGCGGGAATTATTCCAGGGATCCTTGGCGGTTTTTCAATGATGGGACTCTGTTACTGGTATGCTGTTCGATACGATCTGCCAAGAGAAGATGCTTTTTCACTGTCGAGGTTATGGACTGCCTTTAAAGAAGCGGGCTGGGCCTTGACCCTGCCGATTATCATCCTGGGCGGAATTTTCGGCGGTATCGTAACGGCGACGGAAGGTGCGGGGCTGGCGGTTGTTGCTGCGCTGGTTATCGGCGGTTTCATTTATCGTGAAATTAACTGGGTCCACCTGCGCAAAGCGATGGTTGAAGGGGTCATCCAGACGGCGGTGGTCATGCTGCTGGTTGCTACCTCCGCAGTCCTCGGGCTCTACCTCACCGAAATGCAGGTACCGCAGCATTTTGCCAGCTGGATGATGAGTTTCACCAGCAACAAGATCATGGTACTGGCCCTGCTGAACGTCATGCTGTTTGTGGTCGGTATGTTTTTACACGGGGCGGCGGCGATCATTCTGATCGTTCCGATTGTCATGCCGCTGGTGCATCAGCTCGGCATCAACCCCATCCAGTTTGGCCTGATCATGACCCTCAATATTGCAATTGGTCAGCAAACCCCTCCGGTTGCAAGTGTGCTGGTCACCTCCTGTTCAATTGCCAAGACTGATATCTGGGAGACAACCAAGGTTAATATACCCTTTATTCTTGTACTTGTTTGTGTGCTGATGCTTGTCACCTATTTCCCGCCAGTTTCACTGACCCTGGTAAACTTATTTTACGGATAGAAAGACCATTATGACTGAAAATATAAAACCCCGGATAGCCCTGGTCCTTGGAGACCCCTGCGGCATTGGCCCGGAACTGGGTGTAAAAGTACTTGGTGATTCAACGATTACCGACAGGGCAGATATTGTTGTTGTCGCAGACCGGAAGGTCTTTGCCGAAGGCGCAGATATCGCTGGAATCAGCGTTGATTACCGGTTGACTGACCATATGAACAGTGAGACCTTCAAACCAGGCGGTGTCGTCCTGCTTGAAAGTCCTGATGTTATTTTAGATGAATACCATATAGGCCAGGTATCGAAGAATTCTGGAAAATATCAGCTTGATTGCCTTGCAAAAGGGCTGGAGCTTTGTACCAGGGGGCTTGTGGATGCAATGTGTTTTGCTCCCTTGAACAAGGAGGCTATGCACCTTGCAGGGCTTAAGCATGAAGATGAGTCCGGTTTTTTTATTGACCAGCTCGGATTTGAAGGGGACTTTGGCCTTTTAAACACCCTTGGCACCCTGTGGACGTCACGGGCAACCTCCCATGTCGCCCATAAGCAGGTGAGCGAGCTGCTAACCACTGAAACCATTTTTGAAGCGACAAAGCTGCTTGATAATACACTGCGTGCCAGTGGCAACGACAATCCCAAAATTGCGGTTGCCGGTCTTAATCCGCATGCCGGGGACGGCGGTACGTTTGGTACTGAGGAAATAGAGATTATAGCGCCTGCTGTGCAACAGGCCAAGGATGCAGGAATCAATGCGGCAGGACCGTTTCCCCCCGACACAATTTTCCTGATGGGGCGTGATGGAAAATACGACGCAATCGTCACCATGTATCACGATCAGGGACAAATCGCCATGAAGTTAATGGGTTTTGATCATGGCGTCACCGTTCATGCCGGTCTGCCATACCCGGTTACTACCTCTGCCCACGGCTCCGCCTTTGATATTGCCGGAAAGGGCATAGCCAACGAGAGGGCGCTGCTGGCTGCCTTTGATCTGGCATGTTCCATGGTGCGATCAGCCTAGAGGTTCTGAAGAGGATCAGGGAGCAATTATGAAAGAGAGAATCGGCTTTGTCGGCCTGGGTATGATGGGTCACGGTATTGCCAGCAATATCCTGAAAAATGAATATCCCCTGACGGGGCTGGTTCACCAAAACAGGGCACCGCTCGAGGATCTTCTCCAGCAGGGAGCATCCGAGGCCTTCAGCATTTCAGATCTTGTCGAGGCGTGTGATATTGTTTTCTTTTGTGTCACCGGAGCCCAGGAGGTTGAATCCCTTGTTTATGGTGAAAATGGTGTTCTTGATAATTGTAAAGCCGGATTCATCCTGGTGGACTGTTCCACGAGTAACCCGGCATTAAGCATCCGTATTGCAAAAGATCTCTGTGCTCAACAGGCCAGCTTTGTCGATGCCCCGGTTACCCGGGCGCCAAAGGACGCACAGGCCGGCAGGCTGAACAGCCTGGTGGGTGCAGAAAAAGAGATATTTAAGAAAATCAGGCCCCTGCTGGCGTGTTATTCCGAGAATATTGCCTATTTTGGACTTCCCGGATCAGGGCATAGTGCCAAGTTGATTAATAATTTTATTTCATGCGGCTATACCGCACTGATTGCCGAAGGTCTGTCCATGTGTTTCCAGGCTGGTGTGGATGCAGAGGTATTGTATGAAGTCATGTCTTCCGGCGGGGCAGACAGCGGTGTGCTCAGGAAAATGGTTCCGCCGCTGCTGAAGGGAGACCTGACAGGGCACAAATTTTCTCTGGCTAATGCCTGCAAAGATGTAGGTTATTTCAAAGATTTTGCAGACAGCCAGGGGTTTGACAGTTACCTGGTTGGATCTTTGTTGTCTACCTATCAAGCAGCGGTTGATGCTGGTCTTGGGGATAAGCTGATGGCTTCTCTACTCCAGTTGCACGGCACGGTCCCAGAGAAGAACTAAATTAAGGAGGATTTCATGAAGGGACTGGTTGGCCTTGTACATAGCACTCGCCTGGTAATTGATCCGGTTCATGAAGCCATTACAGGATCTGTCCAGGATATCACCGTAAATCATGTTCTGGATGAAGGTATCCTGAGAAGCTTGTCTTCTCAGGGCAGGATTACGCCTGAGATTGTTGACTGGTTGACCAGGATGGTGACTTCAGCAGAGACGGGGGGGGCGGATCTAGTAGTTGTCAGCTGTTCGTCGCTTTCACCCTGCGTCAATGAAGTTCAAAACAGGGTGGGGATACCGGTGCTGAAAGTCGATGAGCCGATGATGGAGTTTGCAATTAAAAACGGGGATCGGATCGGTTTGATAATGACCAACCCAACTACACAGGAACCTTCCCAGATATTGTTCCGGGAAGTTTCAGAGCGGCTCGGTAAAGAGGTGGTTTTAGTCCCCAAACTGTGCCCCGATGCCTTTGCCAAACTCAATAGCGGAGATGATGCTGGACATGATTTGGATGTCGTGCGGGGTATTGAAGAGCTGCTGCAGGAGACAGATCTGGTGATGCTGGCCCAGATATCTATCGCCCGGGTTAAGAGGAGTCTCGATGATGGTGTCAGGAACAGAGTACTTTCCAGTCTTGACTTCATCGGAGCAAAAACCACGGAAGTGTTGTCGACGTTATGAATAAAATAGATCTTAACTATAATGGCTTATCCGGACAGGTATATATCTATATCAAGAAGATGATACTTTCCGGAGAGTTTGGTGCCGGCCACAAAATTCATGAGGAGAAAGTAGGGCAGTTGTTCGGCGTCAGTCGAACCCCCATACGAGAGGCCTTGAAAAAGCTGAGCGAATATGGACTGGTAAACCTGAAACCCCGGAGTCATGCCGTTGTTGCCTCGTTGACAAAAGAGGAAGCCATTCAGCTCGCCCATATCCGGGCCCAACTCGAGACACTCTCAACAAAACTGCTGGCAGAAGTAGGCACTAACAAAGATTTTGATCATCTTGAAGATATTGCCCGGGAGTGTGACGCACTCATTGCCGAAGGTGATGTTGCCGGTGCCTTTGAGAAAGACAGTAACTTTCACCTGGAAATTGCCGGGAGAACCAAAAATACTCATTTGTTTGAAATAATAGAAAAAATTGACGCAAAAATTCAATTATCCCGCCTGGTGATAAAACTGCCCATTGGTAGGCTGGAAAAATCGATAAACCAGCATATTAGTATTGTGCAGGCCTTGAGAAGCAGGGACAGAGATCTTTCAGGACTGTTGATGCAGCATCACATTCTGCACCAGCTAAGTCATTTTTAAAAATCGTCAGCTTTCAAGGCGCTCAGCTACGTGCCAACGTTGCTGCAATGGGAAAATAATCCATGAATAATTTAAAACCGTATTTGTTAGGGATTGATATCGGGGGTACCGGTACAAAGGCCGGTGTCTTTACCCTGGATGGTACGCTGGTTGGCTCAGGGTATGGAGAATACCAGATGATCAGTACCCTGCCTGGCCAGGCAGAACATGACGCTGAAGCCTGGTGGGGGGCGACCATTGGTGCAATAAGAGAGGCAATCGTCGATATCGATCCGGGAAATATAAAAGCCGTTGGCGTCGGCTGTACAAACGGCCTCATTGCCGTTGATGAAAAGGCAAGACCCATCCGGCCGGCGATCATGTTGTGGGACCAGCGGGCATTGCCTGAAGTGGAACGAATCCGTGAGCAGCTTGGCGGGGACGAGGTCTTTGAAATTACCGGTAATCCCCTTGCTCCCGGGGCCTTCTCACTGCCGACAATACTCTGGCTGAAGCATAAGGAACCTGAGTCATTCAGGGCCGCTCACAAGCTGATGGTACCCGGCGGCTACCTGGTGGCCCGGCTGACAGGCGAATTTACCATTGATCATTCCCGGGCTTCGACAACACTTCTTTTTGATATTCGTAAGCGACAGTGGCATAAGCCGTTTCTCGATAAACTCGATATTGATGAACAGAAATTGCCGCGACCTGTGGCCTGCGATGAGGTTGTCGGCTCAATCACAGAGGCTGCAGCAAAGCTGACCGGTTTGAAAATGGGTACACCCGTTATCGGTGGATGTATGGACACCATCGGTGCAGCCCTTGGCACCGGCGTTTTAGAAGAAGGCCAGTGTTTTGTCATAATGGGCACTGCTGCCCGGGTGGCGGGACCAATAAAAACCGGTCAATTTGATCGTCGTTTTATGAATTGCACGAATGTGACTGACAATTCATGGCAGTATATCGGCGCAATCAACGGAGTAGGGTCTGCACTTCGCTGGGTTCGTGATACCTTCTGTGAACTGGAGCAACGAGAGGCCGATGCAACGGGCAATGATGTCTATGAACTGATAACAGATCAGGCATCCGATTCGCCCCCTGGGAGCAAGGGACTTCTGTTTTTGCCCTATCTTGCCGGAGAGAGAACCCCCATCTGGGACCCGTACGCCCGAGGCGTATTTTTTGGAGTAACGCTTGGCCATAATCGTGGGGATTTTTTTCGCTCGGTTCTCGAGGGCGCTGCCTTGGCTATCAGGCACGTTGTTGAACTTCTTGAGTCGGATAACGATATCACCATATCAGAGTTGAGAATAGGCGGGGCAGCTGCGTCAAGTCGTGTCTGGAATCAGATTATTTGTGATGTCCTTGGCAAGCGAGTAATCAGCCTAACCCAGAGTCACACGGAAGTGCTGGGTGCAGCTATTCTGGCCGGAGTCGGGTTGAAACTCTATCCCGGTTTTGAGCAGGCAGTGAAACAGACGGTTGTTACCGGGGCTGTATTTGAACCTGATAACAACGCTCATCAGAACTACAACAAATTGTTTTCGATGTATAAACAATTATATCTTGATACCAAACACCATTTTCGACAATTAGTAGAGATGGACCTGCCGCAAGGCTGGGTGACAAAAGGACATGAGAAATGAATGAAAAGAAACTGAAGGAAGAACTGGTTTATTTTGCCCAACGAACCTACAATCGTGGACTCGTCGGGGGTACGGGCGGAAATTTCAGTGCCCGAATTGCAGAAAACCGTATGGCGATAACCGCTTCAGGGTTGAATCTGGGTGACACCTCGATGGAGAACCTGATCGACATGGAGATAGATTCCTATAGCTGGCAGGCACAAGGAGAATATGTGCCATCGAAAGAATATCTGTTTCATGCGGATATTTTGCGATTACGGCCAGACGTGGATGCAGTACTGCATATTCATCCGCCTTATGCAACAACCTTTGCCGTGTTAAAGCGGGATATCCCGATGGTAACAGATGCAGCTTTCAAGCAGCCCAAAATCCCCCGTGTCCTCTTTGCGCCGTCCGGTACAAAGGAACTGCAGGCCAATGTTGTGCAGGCGATTGAGAATAACCCCGACTGTAAAGTATTGCTGCTGGAGCAGCATGGTATTATCTGTCTTGGCTCAAATATCAGGTGGGCCTATGATCTCGCTGATTTAACGGAAGAATTTGCCAGAATTGCCTTTTTAAAAGAAACACTGGAGTAGAAGGATGGAGGGTGAGCAGCCTTTAGTGTCGTTTGTTCTTTTTGGGACGTTGCTTGGGTTGGGTATCTGCAGCCCTTTTTCCCTGTTTATTGTTTTGAAAAAAACCCTTTTCGATCAGGCGGCGCTGTGCCGTGCGCTGACTCTGTGTGTTCGCAACCTCAATGGGCTTGCCCGTTTCCCTGTGAACCTGGCTGACGTACATGGCGGTTGAAATGGTTCCCGGTGTTGGTGTGAAATCCTGAAACTGTCTGATGGTAACTCCCAAATTTTTCAATTTCTGTACCATTTGGGCCGTGTGTTTCTCCGTGCAGCCTGGATGGGCGCTAATTATATAGGGTGTTACCTGACGCTTCCTGCCGAGCTCCTTGGTCATACTTTTAAATGTATCCAGAAATGCAACCAGCTGGCTGTGCGGTTCCTTGTGCATCAACTGCAGAACCTCCTTTTCCGTATGTTCAGGGGCAATTTTCAGACTACCGGGAATATGTTTGTCGATAAGCTTTCGCATCAGTTTCGGCGTTTTCCTGAGCAGCTCCATCCTCAGTCCTGAGGAGATATAGACGTGTTTTACTTCTTTTATTTCAAGTACTTTATCCAATAGTTCGATGAAGCGGTTTTCATCAATCAGCAGATTTTTACAGACCCGTGGATAAAGGCAGTCATGCTTTTTACATGACCCAATAGCGCAGCTGGTACCGTAAAGATTTGCAGTAGGCCCGCCAAGGTCACTGATCGTCCCCTTGAAATTACCACTTCCAGCAATTGAATTGACCTCGTTTACAATTGAGTCAATACTTCTGCTGGTAACAACAGGACCCTGGTGACGACTGATGGAACAAAACGAACAATTCCCCGAGCAACCCCGTACGATACTGATGGAATCTTTTATCATCGAGTAAGCAGGGATGTCGGGAGTAGACGGGTGGGGTTTACGGCTGAAAGGAAGTTCATAGACCCGGTCCATTTCCTCGGCATCAAGAGGACTGCTGGCCGGATATTGCACCACCCACATGGCTTGTTGTTTCTGGATGAGAATTGTCTTGCTCAGCCCTCGTGCATGACGGTCTATTTCCACCTCAGCCGTCATGAAAAAATCACTGCTCTCCTGGATGTTCTGCCAGGAAGGGAGTTCGACTACTGCGCTGTCAGTATGCTCCATATGGTCTCGGAAGGAGATCATATCCCTGTCATTCATCCTGATACAGGTTCCCGGAATGTGGTTGAGTTGTTGACCGGCTGAAATTGCCTGCGCCGCCTGGAGAACACTTTTTTCCCCCATGCCGTATATCAGCAGGTCTGCTTTTGCATCTGCCAGATGAGAGCCGCGTAATTTATTCTGTTTGTAATCAAAGTGAACAAAGCGGCGAAGGGATGCTTCAACGCCGCCGAGAACAACGCGAGCCCCGGGGTATGCCCTGCGGGCAAGCCCGGTGTACGTCAGAATGGCACGATCCGGCCGCCAGCGGTTTTCTTTTGCCTGGTGCGCTGTTCGCCAGGGGTTGCCCTTTGGGGAAAATGCATCGAATTCACGGACTTTGCCGTTACCTGAGTAGTTGGCAACAATAGAGTCGAGATTACCTGCAGAGATTCCATAAAACAGCCGTGGCTTTCCGAATCGCTTGAAGTCATTCTCATTGTCGAATCGAGGCTGGGGGAGAATGGCAACCCGATAACCCCTGCCTTCAAGAAGCCTGCCAATGAGTGATATGCCAAAAGAGGGGTGATCAACATATCCATCACCGGTTACCAGGACAATATCAACTTCATCCCACCCCCTTTGTTTGCACTCATCAAGCGTTACCGGTAGCGGTTTAATATGCGTCTGTGTCATTAGGCTGTCTATTCTTTGTCACGTATCATCTCGGTGTTTCTGGTGCTTATAATAAATGATAATAAATGGGTGAGTATGGTCAGATCAGTTCAATCAAGAGGAAAACTCTTATGGAAAACATGTAATACAATGTGATAAGGTGAACCAGTTTTTTTTATAATCGCGGAAATGGGGGATTTTTATTGTGATGGATCGTCTCTTATTTTATAAAACATGCAAAAACAATGCTTTTACACTAACTTGATTGATATTGAAAGATTTTTAGATATAGTTGCGCAAGAGGTTAAACATTATCAGGTTCCGGTGGTTGACCTGATAGGAGTGCAGACATCCGACCCGTTTCGGGTTTTGATAGCGACCATCTTGTCAGCGCGGACCAAAGATGAAGTAACCGCAGTTGCTTCAGAACGGCTCTTTCAAAGGGCAGCTGAGGCAGCGCATCTTGCAGATTTAAAAGAGGAAGAGATACAAAAGCTCATTTATCCTGTCGGCTTTTATAAAAATAAGGCGGCTCATGTTAAAAAATGTTGCCGTCTGCTTGTTGATAGGTATCAGGGGAGGGTGCCTGAAACCATAGAGGAGCTGGTAACGTTACCGGGAGTCGGGAGAAAAACAGCCAACCTGGTGCTTTCTGTCGCTTTTGATATCCCTGCTATTTGCGTAGATACCCATGTTCATCGTATTATGAATATATGGGGATACGTCAGGACAAAGAATCCTCTGGAAACAGAGATGGCTTTGCGGCGAAAATTACCAGTAGCAGACTGGAAAAGGGTAAACAGTCTGCTCGTTGCCTTTGGTCAGGGTTTGTGCAGGCCGGTAGCTCCCCATTGCGACCGGTGTGTACTCCATGAAGATTGTCCACAAATCGGTGTGGTTCCACGGAAAAGGTAAACAGAGTTGGTATGAGTCAGAGTAGCAGTCACTATAGAATCCTTCTTGCTGATGATCATGTGTTGATTCGCCATGGGATTAAAAATATCATTACCAGGGAGGATCATCTGCAGATTATTGGTGAATTCGGGGACGGTGAGGAAGTGCTTGCCTCTCTGAAAAAGGATCTTCCGGACCTGGTAATCCTTGATATCTCAATGCCGAAAATAAACGGGGTTGAGTTAACCAGAATTCTGAAAAAAGATTATCCTTCAGTGAAAATCTTGATGCTCACCATGCATAAAAACAAACAGTACTTTTACCGGGCAATGTCGGCAGGAGCTGATGGATATCTTATAAAGAGCGATTCAGACAATGAGCTTTTGCTGGCTATTAACAAAATTCGCAACGGGCGCACCTATATCTCTCCGCATCTGGTCGATGATTTTACCGACGACGTGCTCAAGGCCTACCGGAACGAGGAAGCCAACACCTTTACCGCTTTGACCAAACGGGAAAAGCAGATTCTGTCGATGGTCGTGGAGGGTAACACTTCAAAAGATATGGCAGCCAAACTCAACTTGAGTCCACGGACAATTGATCATCATCGTTCTAATCTTCTTAAAAAGTTCAAGATGAAAAATAGTGTTGACTTGGTTAACTACGCAGTACGCAATGGTTATGTGGTTGTGGAGTAACGATCAATTGTAAGAAACGATGAGCACAACGCTGAGTCTGCCGCTGTCAATCCAGCCTCGCAGTCCCCACCCCGCATGAAATAATCAGCGCTTCGCCAGGCGTGATATAAAATGCGCTTCCGTAAATGGCGGTTCGTTTTTTTTGTGTTATCTGAAAATATCTTTTTCTCCCTCACCCCGCAGCTTAAGATTTTATTTGTCTGTAACCACAGTGATAATTCGATTATGGAAGATTCAACTAGGTAAATATACCTAGTTGAAAATAGGTAATTGTTACAATTGTTTTTATTTCTAGAAGTAGTAATAGTTTTACGGCTTTCATGAAATTGGATATAATTTTGACAAAGAGGTTTTTAATGAACAAAGGTGAATTGGTTGCAAACATCGCACAATCAGGAGATTTGACAAAAATTGCTGCGGGAAGAGCACTTGATAGCGTGCTTGCCCACATGTCAGGTGCGATGAGACGTGGTGAGCGTGTGACGCTGGCAGGATTTGGTTCATTTCGCGTGGTTGAACGGGCGGAGCAAAGGGGACGAAACCCTCAAACTGGTCAGGCGATAACGATACCTGCCCATAACGTTGTCAAGTTTCGACCGGGGAAGAAACTCTGTACCAGGGTTAAAGCTCAGTAGTTGACTTGCCGCTGGCTTTTACACGCCAGCCCCAGAGAAGAAGTCCCCCCACTATCATGATGCTGCTGAGTAACTGGCCCATTGATATGAGGTCGTAAAGTATTCCAACTTGGGGGTCTGGTTCTCGGAAGAATTCAACAATGAACCGAACAATTCCATAGCCGATAAGAAACAGCGCGAGTAATGAACCGTGGGGCCAGCGACTCTCTTTTTGCCAGGGTTTTTTACGATTTGACCAAAGAAGTGCAAAAAGGATGATTCCCTCAAGGATGACCTCGTAGAGTTGAGACGGGTGTCTGACCACCGGACCACCTCCTGGAAAAATCATCCCCCACGGAAGCTCTGTAGCTCTGCCAAACAGTTCTCCGTTGATGAAATTGCCAACTCTTCCCAAGCCGAGACCGATAGGGATGGTTACCACATAAATATCCGCCGCCTTCCAGAAGTCGATTTTTTTCAATCTGCAAAAAATCATTCCAGCAACGATCAGGCCGATTGTTGCTCCATGAAAGGACATGCCGCCTGACCATGTTGCCGGAATTTCCAATGGGTTTTCCAGGTAGTAGGGGAGATTATAAAAAACTACATAACCAAGGCGGCCGCCGATAATGAGGGCAATAATCAGGACAATATTGAGATTTTCATAATGAGCAGCAAGGGGATCAAATTTAAAATCTCTTATCTGTTTCCTGACCAGGAAGTAACTGGCCATAAAACCAAGTACGTACATAAGTCCGTACCAGCGAACCTTCAACGGGCCAAGATGGAGAAGGACCGGGTCAATTTCGGGATAGGTGAGCATGGAGTTTAATGATTGTAAGTTTTATTTCTCAGTTGCTACCGGGCCGGTTTGTCTACTCTGGTGTTTCATTCTTCTCAGATGGACCTGCAGGATCGATATTGCTGCCGGAGTGATTCCTGAAATCCGAGAAGCCTGGCCAAGCGATAACGGTTTAATGGTGGTCAGTTTCTCGATAACCTCATTTGATAGCCCGGACAGGCTGGCATAATCAAGGTTCTCCGGCAGTGTCATTGACTCCAGCTTACGAAACCGGGCAACCTGTTCATCCTGCCGTTTGATGTAGCCGCTGAACTTTATCTGCAGCTGGATCTCCTCTTTAAACTCAGAGCGCAGGAGACGATCTACCTCCTCCCTTTCTTCTTCAACGTTCAATTCGCCAAGATCACTGATGGATAATTCAGGTCGGCGCAGCAGCTCAGCAAGTGACGATTTCTTCTTTAATGGTGTGCTTCCTATCCCTTTCAGTATTTCGTTTATCTCACCTGTGGGTCGGATGGAGATTGAGTCCAACAAGCTGATACCCCACTCAATCTCTGATTGTTTGTGACAAAACGTTTTATACTGAGTTCCAGGGAGCAGACCGATTTTATATCCTATCTCGGAAAGACGTGTGTCGGCGTTATCCTCTCTCAGCAGCAGCCGGTATTCTGCCCGCGAGGTGAAAAGTCTGTATGGTTCGAGTGTTCCCCGTGTCACCAGATCGTCGATGAGAACGCCGATATATGCCTGTGAACGATCGAGTACCAGAGGGGCAAGGTCTCTCGTTGACCGGACAGCGTTTATGGCAGCCATAAGTCCCTGGGCCGCGGCCTCTTCATATCCGGACGTCCCGTTGATCTGGCCTGCAAGAAAGAGTCCCTGAATTTTCTTGGTCTCCAGTGATGGCATGAGCTCCAGCGGGTCAACATAATCATATTCAATGGCGTAGCCCGGCCTGATGATAACTGCCTTTTCAAGGCCCTTGACACTCCTGAGCATGGCCACCTGGGTTGAAAGAGGAAGACTGGTTGGCAGTCCGTTTGGATAGACTTCAGCTGTTTCCAGGCCTTCCGGTTCAAGAAACACCTGGTGACGTCCTTTTTCCGGAAAGCGCATCACCTTATCTTCGATAGACGGGCAATACCGTGCTCCAACACCTTCAATGATACCTGCATACAATGGCGATTGATCAATTGATTTCCTGATGATGCTGTGGGTTTGTTCATTGGTATAGGTGATGTAGCAGGGCCGTTGCTCCAACCGATAAGAACCTTTATTGGCATAGGCAAAAAATGTTGGAGGGTCATCACTGTATTGTGGTTCCAGATCCTCGTAATTGATACTGTTTGCATCAATTCTCGGGACGGTTCCCGTTTTCATTCGTCCAACCCGGAAACCCTGCTCTTTAAACCAGTCTGCAAGACTCAGCGATGGCAAGTCTCCCATTCGTCCTGCAGGAAAATTTTTCAAGCCTATATGAATGAGACCGTTAAGAAAGGTGCCGGTGGCGACAACGACTGTTTTTACCTGGATGACCTCATCCAGGGAGGTCTTTATTGCCGTCACCCTGCCGTTTTCAACGATAATTGAATCGACGACAGCCTGCCGTATGGTCAGGTTTTCCTGATTTTCAAGGATGTTTTTCATCCTCAGACGATAGAGGAGGCGATCTGCCTGCGCCCGGGAGGACCTGACCGCCGGTCCCTTGCTGGTGTTGAGCTTGCGAAACTGGATTGATGTTTCGTCAATATTTCTGGCCATTTCACCACCGAGAGCATCAATCTCCCGAACCAGGTGTCCTTTTGCCAGACCGCCGATGGCCGGGTTACAGGACATGGCGCCGATGGTATCGACATTAATTACTGTGACAATTGTTTTGCACCCCATTCGGGCGGCAGCCAGCGCTGCTTCACAACCAGCGTGGCCGGCACCAATTACGGCGACATCAAACGAATCAATTTCACTCATATGGGCTTACTCATGCTTACTTTATGGTGTTTTCCTTTCGATTATTCTGATATCAGTACTATCAGATCGAAAGACAAACGTATGTCACATGTACCGGGCCTCATGAATTTTTCGTCCATGATAATAACGCCCATCTCTGTGGATAATTCCTTTTTACAACAATACCATCATCATTCTTTTTGAGGATCCTGGATAATACCAAGGCTGTCAGTTTCTGTTCTTCTTCTTCACTCAGGTCCCGGAACATCCATTTATATGACTGAACCGCATCATCCATGCTTGGAAAACAGATCTCACCGGGTAATTCAATATGATGGATGCGGGGGTGGATATTGAATTGATAAAGCATATTCATGGTGTAGATGTAGTCCGGACCAGAGTTGAACTCTCTGCCAATTGCAGCAAACACCTCTGGATCAAAAGGTGAAGGTGCGATCCTGTCGGCGATAACCACTTGTTTTAACGCATGTCTGTCAAGTTTTTGAATGCCTTCTGCAAGGTTATTGATATTCATTGACCTCGAGGCAATGACCAGGTCATGCCTGCCAATCTGCATTTCTTCCCAGTTGTCCTGCCATGAACATTTGACTGTCTTTATGTTCTGGACATTCTGCTCGCGGGCGGATTCCTCCAGCTGGGAGAGCATCCCCTCTGAATAGTCGATGGCTGTCACCCTGGATGCCTTTTGGGCATAAGGTACAGCCAGCGTTCCTGGGCCGCAGCCAACGTCGAGTACCGTAGTGTTTTGGTCCACAGCAATGGCCTTTAAAAATTGATCGACATAGGGAGAATGCCTGGTTCTCTGGGCAAAGGAGGCCGACTTTTTATTCCAATCTTTGGCGTTCTTGCTCTTCCAGGACTTCGCCTCCCGACTGTTTTCCCAGAGCAGCTGCCAATCTATGTCGTTATAAATCGTTATGTTCTGACTTTGGCTCATGGTGATTTTTTTGCAGGTGATGACAGATTAAGAGACGGTCAATAGTTTAGAGACCATCTATTTAAAACGGTAATTAAGGCTTTGTCCTGCAAAAAGTAGCACAGCTCAACCTCCAGTGCAACAAATGGCGTGTATGGAGAGGTGAAAATAATTGACACTGAGCACTATCTGTGTTTAATATTGTCTCTTTGTGTCTTGTCGTTCTGCCACATTTTTTTGATGTGAAGCAGAATAGCCGGTTAAGAAATACTACTCTTTCTGATATCTTTCCGGCAGGCTATATAAAACCATGGGTGATCATGGGATGGTAATTTGAGGAATTAATAATATGAGCAAGAGAACTTTTCAGCCGAGCAATATAAAACGTAAAAGAAGCCATGGATTTCGTGTTCGGATGCGAACCAAGGCTGGACGTGCTATTATCAACGCCCGCAGGGCCCGGGGACGTAAACGCCTCTCCGCCTGATTGAATTGCGGCAGTTTGGCCTTCCCAAACAGTGCCTGTTAAGAAAATCCTCGGATTTTGACACAGTATACAGGCACGGTACACGGCTGCAGGGTAATGGATTCAGTATACTATTTCTGCCAACCAGCCGTGAGAACAGTCGAATAGGTATTAGTGTAAGCAGGAAAATTAAAGGGGCGGTTGTAAGAAACAGGATTAAACGGATATTCAGAGAGTCGTTTCGGCTTCATAAAAATGATTATCCACAAGGTGCTGATATTGTAATTGTTGTACGACCCCATTTTAATCTTGATTCTCCAAATCTTATAATCCGGGCGGTTAGAAATCTGGTAACTGCGGAGTCAAAGTAAAAGATGAATTTTGCGTCGATACTCAAGTTGCCTGCCCGAGCTGTGATTGTACTGATAAGAGGGTACCAATATCTGATTTCTCCGTTATTGCCCCAGACCTGTCGTTTTTACCCTACCTGTTCTGCTTACACCATCGAGGCTATTAAACGTTATGGAACACTGCGCGGAGGCTTTAAAGGTTTCTGGCGTGTTCTGCGGTGTCATCCGCTTTCACGAGGTGGCTACGATCCGGTTGCATAGAGTACTCCGGGACCTTCGGTCCATGTGTTCTCATTGTGAGCTGACCATTTCACAACTAGACCCCAAGAGTAATTAAGATCATGGATATGTACAGAGCCTTTCTGGCTATTATTATTTCATTTGTCATCCTCGTTGGTTATCAATACTTCTTTGTAGGACCTGCACAGCAGCCGACTGGAGAGCAGAGCAGCACTGCCGTTGAGCAGCAGAGCCAGACGGCCGGGACCGTTCCGCAAGCTGCTGCTCCCGCACCTGTCATATCCGCAGCCGTGCCTTCACAGCCAGTGCCAGCTCAGCTGTCTTCCAGACCAGCAGCAGAAATAGTGGTTGATACTGATCTGTACACGGTGACGATCAGTGAGAATGGCGGTGTTCTTACCAGCTTTATCCTCAAGAATTACAAAGAAACGAACTCGAAAGATTCCCCGGGCGAGCAGCTTATAAAAACCAGCCCGGAACAGGGATATCCCCTTTCTTTTTCCTGGGGCAGTGCTTTCCCCAGAAACACCATCTATACCCTTGACAGTACGGACGTCATCTTCAACGAGCAGACCGGCAGTGCAGTGATTTCGATGAGAGCCGTCAATGAGGCTGGCCTTGAAATTGTTCGCTCTTACGAGTTCAGTCGCGACAGTTATCCGATCAAACACTCGGTAACGGTCAAAAATAATGGTGGCCAGGCCCTTCAGGGAGCGGGCGGCATTCATCAGTTGAATATGCCCTTCGGCGCCCTGGGTAAGGGCAGTCAATGGCTGTTTCGAGGGCCGGCATATTATGGAGAAGAGGGACTGGAGGAATTTAAGCTCAAGGAGTTTAAAGAAGGCGAAAAGACGGTACAGGGTTTATTTGACTGGGTGGCCTATGAAGGAACCTACTTCGTAACCGGAATTATTCCTGAAGATAAGTCCAAATCCGTCACAATGAACGCCCAGGATGAACTCGTCTCAATCGATATTGTTTCATCACTCGATACGCTCGCACCAGGGGCGGAGAAAACATATAATTACGATCTTTTCTATGGGCCCAAGAAACTGACCCTGCTCAAAGAGATAGGCTTTAACCTTGAAAAAATAATTAATTTCGGCTGGTTTGATATTATCGCCAAACCGACACTCTATCTCCTCAATTGGCTCTACAACATTGTTGGCAATTACGGTATCTCAATCATTCTGGTTACGATGATCCTCAAGGCGGTCTTCTGGCCCATTACCCAGAAAGGGCTGAAATCCATGAAGAACATGCAGAAATTGCAGCCTAAAATGGTCAAAATCAAAGAAAAGTATAAAGATGATTCCGCCCGCATGAACAAGGAGGTGATGAATCTTTATAAAACCTATAAGGTAAACCCACTGGGCGGCTGTTTGCCGATGGTTTTACAGATCCCAGTATTTTTCTCACTGTATAAAGTGCTGCTGCAGTCAATCGAGTTGCGTCATGCGCCATTCATGTTGTGGATTACTGATCTGTCAGCTCCCGATCGTTTATATATCGGATTTGACGTGCCGTACCTTGGCGGTTTGCCCGTTCTAACCCTGCTCATGGGAGCATCAATGTTTCTGCAACAGAAGATGACTCCGACAACGGCTGACCCGACCCAGGCAAAGATAATGATGTTTCTGCCCATTATTTTCACCTTCATGTTTCTCAATTTTGCCTCGGGTCTTGTTTTATACTGGTTTGTCAACAACCTGCTGTCAATATTTCAGCAGTATATGATCAACCGGCAGAAAAAACCAGTGCCTGCCACCACATGATCACGCTGGTTGCCAGCGTGTAGAATGTTGTTATAGGACAAACATATAATCAGGATTTTTCAATGTCAGCGGATGCAAAAGATTTTTTTGGTAAAGATGTGGCTTCAGCTATCAAGGAGGCTTGTGACACCCTTAATGTAGCTCAGGAAAACTTCGATATAGAAGTAGTTGAGACCGGTTCAACCGGGATTTTCGGTCTCATACGTAAAAAAGCACACATAAGAGTGATTATTCAATCTGAAGAAGCTGCTGCCCAACAGAAACCCAAGAAAAAACCACGACCAGCAAAGCGAAAACCAAAGATAAAAGAGAAACTCCAGGAAACGGAAGCGGTTGTCCAGCCAGACGCTCCGGAAAAAAAAGAAGAACGTCCCATCGATGAAGCTGCTAACGGGTCAAACGGGGAACGAGAACCTGCCAGGGAACCATCCCGGGAACCGGTGCAGCCATCTGCGGAAAGTCTCGATGTTATCCGTCTGGAGCTTGAAAAAATACTCGAGTTGATGACCTGCCCTTCAACGGTCACCGTGGAGATGATAGACGGTACCGTTCACTGCAAGGTGAGCGGGGAGTTTGAGGACGATCTTACCGGCCAGGACGGGAGGACGCTCGACAGCCTGCAATATCTGCTTCGCAAGATCGTTTCAAGAAAAATTTTCGAACGGGTTCGATTAACGATTGATGTTGGAGATTATCGCGAACGTCGTAATCTTGAGTTAAAGGATAAGGCTATTGAGTATGCGGCTCTTGTAAAAGAGAACGGTAAAACCCAGGTTATCCCCTCTCTCAACCCTTCTGAGCGAAGAATTGTCCATGTTGCTCTGCAGGACGATTCGGACATTCGGAGCAGGAGTGTTGGCGACGGTCTCTTCAAGAAAGTGTTGATTTATAAGCCGGGAAAAGGCAAAAACAATAATAACAGGAAAAAAAGTCGGCCTAAATACCGGAAGAAGAGTGATTCTGACCAGGCGAAGGAAGACTAGCCGAAGAAAAGAGCACAGAATCAACGTAGATTTGAAAACAGGCCGGTCAGCAATGTCCGGCCTGTTCTGTTTCAAGCAGGGTGATCAGATGAGTTATCATGAACCGGATAGTACGACAATTGCTGCGATTTCAACCCCTCCGGGGGCTGGGGGGATCGGCATCATCAGGATGAGTGGTCCGCAGGCACTCCCTGTTTTAAAAGATATCTTTCATCCTGTGTCCTCAGACTGCACCTTTGACTCTCATCACTTTTACTATGGCACCATCAGATCCCCTGGTGATGGTCGGCTGCTTGATGAGGTCCTTGCCGTCTATATGAAAGGCCCCAGAACATACACACGAGAAGACGTGGTTGAGATACACTGTCACGGCAGTTATCTTGTGCTGCAGTCAGTCCTTGACCTGATACTCGGTTTCGGCATCTATCCTGCCAGTCCCGGAGAATTCACCAAGCGCGCTTTTTTAAACGGACGTATCGACCTGACTCGTGCCGAAGCGGTTATCGATATACTCTCTGCCCGGACAAGAAAGGGGGTCGACCTGGCGCTTGAACAGATGAGCGGCAGGCTCTACCAGCGTGTTGATGGGATGAGGCAGTGCCTTGTCCATGTTCGAGCCCTTTTTGAAGTGGCAATAGACTTCCCGGACGAAGATATTGAAATTATTGATCGGCCAGCCGTCCTGGAACAGGTTCGCAATGAGGTAATGAGTCCCCTTGAACAGTCCATTAAAAGTGCTGACAGCGGGCGAATGATCCGTGACGGTGTATCTGTGGTGATTGTCGGTCTGCCGAATGTGGGCAAGTCGAGTCTGCTCAATACGATTCTCCAGGAAGAGCGGGCATTGGTGACTGCAACACCCGGAACAACCCGGGATACCATTGAAGAATATGTTGATATCAACGGCATACCTGTTCGTATCGTTGATACAGCTGGTATTCGTGAGAATGCCGAAGAAGTCGAACAATTGGGGATCAACCGGGCACGGGATCATATAAATCGTGCTGATCTGGTGCTCTTTTTGGTTGACGGGGCCCGTGAACTCTCCGAAGATGACAGAGTGCTGTTTAAAACGGTATTGCATAAACCGCTGATAACAATCGTTACGAAAGGTGACCTGGAAGAGAACATTGCCCGGGAAGCAGATCCGCAGATTTTTAGTGATTCACTATCCGTATCAGCGCGCACCCAGAACGGTATTACAGACCTTAAAGACGCTATTTTTCAGCGGGTCACCGGCGGCAGGGAACAGTGGCAGGAAGAGGGCTGTGCACCAAACCTCAGACACAAGGCCTCAATGGAACGGGCCCTTGGTGCTTCTCTGTCCATCTGTAACGGTATTGAATCCGGGCTTACCAGTGATCTGGTTACCATTGATATCCTTGAGTGTCTTGATCATTTGAGTGAAATTGTCGGCGAAACCACCACCGAAGATGTCCTTGACGTGATTTTTGAACAATTCTGTCTTGGGAAATAACGTTTCTACTATTTTGAACGGGAGGCTTGGCAGTGGGTACAATATCTTCATCCATACCCTATGAGCAGGCACTTGCCTCCATTGTCGATCAAGCAAAGGCGGTCGATCAGGAGTACGTGTCGCTTGTTGATGGCGGGCGACGCGTTACTGCAACAGAGGTGCGTGCAGAGCTTCCCGACCCGGGATATGATCAATCTCTGCGGGATGGATTCGTCATTGGTAAAAGTGATCGATCTGTTGGCTCTGGAAGCTCTTGCTATGTAATAAAGGGTGAAATACCTGCCGGAAGAGGTGATGCCACCCACGTGAAACCCGGGGAATCATTTCGAATTATGACCGGGGGGATGGTGCCTGTCGGTGCTGAACGGGTGGTTCAACAGGAAGACTGCATTTGCACCGGGACAAGCGTTGAAGTTCCTGAAGACGTTTTGAAACGGCAGCCTTCTTTTATTCAGAGAAGGGGGGCTTATATTCCCCGGGCAAGCAGTGTCGTGGCGCAGGGAGCGTCACTCGGGCCGCGGGAAATTGGCTTGCTTGCAGCAACAGGCAATCATCAGGTAGAAGTGTATCGAAAGGTCAGTGTTTCATTTTTCTGCAGCGGAAACGAGTTGGTTGCCATCGATGATACCGTAGCCGCCGGTCAGAAAATTTCCTCTAACCGTTATCTGCTCAATTCACTGATAACCTGCCAGCAGGCCGTACCTGTTGATTTTGGAGTTGCGCAGGATAACAAAAAAAATATAGCCGACCTGTTGTCTGAAATTGGGCTCAGCAGGACAGATATCATCATCAGCACCGGTGGTATGGGGCCGGGCAAATATGACCTGCTGGCAGAACTGTTTGAGCAAATGGGCGGGACGGTAATTTATCGTTCAATAGCGATGCGGCCGGGGCAGTCAACACTCTTTGGAATACTGGCAGGAAAACTCTATTTTGGTCTGCCAGGTCCTCCGTCCGCAGTCGCAGTACTATTTAATGAACTGGTTCTCCCGGCTCTTAGAAAGATGCAGGGACACTCGGCGTATAGGAATGGGGACATAAAAGCAGTGCTGGACCATGACATTTCATTTAGGAAAAGTCGTGGTGTGCTTATCCGGGAAGGAATACTGTTTTCACGCGATCAAGTCAATTATGTTCGCCAGGCAGGCCCGCGCGAGTTTTCCAGCTGCAACATATTTCTGCAGGAAGAGGTATCCTCATACCGTAAGGGTGATGTTGTCACCGTTCACAAATTTGCAAAGTGAATGGATCTTTCAGTGGCTCAGACCCAGTTCATTTGGCTTTGGCCATAGTCGGCAGGATGGGCTTCTGTCAGAAACGTTCAGCATCAAAGGGTGCTGCGAGCAGTCAACAATAATGAGACAATTACCACGAGTGTGTCATTGCTGTAACACCCATGGTAATTGTCAGGGATAGTAGACGTTACTTCGGTAACTATTTTACCGCCTGCTTTATCAGATATTCATTCAACGCCTGGTGCAGTGTGAGGATGGACAGCTTCGCACAATGCTCATCTTTTTGTGGAAATGTCCCGATAGCCTCCAGAATATCTCCA
>CAZOWJ010000027.1:0-14361 GCA_964583415.1 uncultured Desulfocapsaceae bacterium | reverse complement strand
AGAATATCTCCATGGCGTCTCCGCAGCCACCGCGGATTCGGGCATGACTGTCCGCATCCATCATTGGGCCATGATAACGAGGATTTCGCCATCGATCGAATCCTTTTTCCCCGAACGCAGTCCGTGCATCTTCAAATGATTGGTTCTGCAGCTGTTGAACCAGTTTCTCAAACTCTTGATCGTTAAGCATACTTTTTCTTCGCATGGATTGTTATTACTACCAATGCGCCTCTGCGTTTGCATCTGTTGAGTAGATAATACTACCCGTATTGAACTTCATTATCGCATCAGATACGGTTCCGCTGATGTCGTCGACAACCTTGATGTCGGCTGCCTCCAGCACCTGGAAGGCCTTTGGCCCGCAATATCCTGTCATCAGAACCTTTGCTCCCTTGTCACTTATCATCGTCGCTGCCTGGATGCCGGCACCTTTGAAGGCATTAGCGTTTACACTGTTATTCAACACTTCAAATTCTCGCGTGTCCGGATCGACAATCAGGATATATGATGCCCTGCCGAAACGGGGATCAACCGGATCCGTCAGCTGAGGTCCTTTGGAACTAACTGCAATCTTCATAATTTCCTCCGTGGGATACTATATTAGGAGCCGCCACCGCCACCGCCGCAGACTTGATCATCTGATATCAGTTGCAGTTTCCCTGCCAGCATATCTTCGATCACCGGTTTGATTTCAGCTCGTTCTGCATCGTGATAGACATCTATACCAACCTGCTTGAAGCCCATAAGCGGCCGCATACCGATGCCGCCGACGATAAGAGCGTTAACCCTGTTTTCTGCCAGCAGATTGACCGGAACCATGCAGCCACCCTGAACATGTTCCTTGTTTTGGATGGTGGTTATTGATTTGATTTCGCCATCTTCAGCATCAATACAGGTGAATACGTCGCAATGTCCAAAGTGACCAGCACGTAAACCTTCCAGTCCCCCTTCACCCATTGACGGTATAGCGATACGAATTGTTGCCATTTTTCTTCTCCTTACTGTTTTGTTGAAATTATTGGTATAGACGGTGAATTGTCTGTGCACATCTGGTTTGAGTTGATAAGCCTTTCCCAGATTGATGAAAGTGTCTCAATTAATTGGGGGCTTTTCCCATACTCGATTATGTTCTGACCATTAACCATTGAATGAGTAAAGGCCGGGTCAAACGGAATAACTCCGACAACCTCGATGTTTCGATCTTCTGCTTCCCGCTTGATCGCAGTTGAAATTTCGAGATTTATGTCGTATTTGTTGATGCAGAGCATCTGCGGTATCTTGAAATGATCACCAAGTTCAGCAACCCTTCTCATATCGTGGAGGGAGGAAAGGCTCGGTTCAACAATGATCAACAGGGCGGTTGCTCCTGTAATTGAAGCAATGACGGGGCAGCCAACACCGGGAGGGCCGTCCGTAATTATCAGATCACGCCCCTGCTGCTCAGCAAGCATGCGTGCCTGCTGCCTGATCAAGCTGACGAGTTTTCCCGAGTTCTCCTCTGCAATACCAAGACGGGCATGCACCATCGGCCCCATTCGGCTTTCAGATAGGAACCATTGGCCACACGTCTGTTTAGGGAAATCGATTGCCTGTTCCGGACAGAAGTCCACACAGACGCCGCAGCCCTCACAACTGATCGGGTCTATTTCATATGTATCCGATATTGCCTCAAATTTGCAGTGTTCCAGGCAGGTGCCGCAGGCGGTGCAATCATCCTGTCTGATGACCGCAATGGAACCCCCAACAAAATCGTTGGTTGAGTATGGCTGAGGGTCCATGAGTAGATGGAGGTCAGCTGCATCGACATCGCTGTCACAGAGAACATAATTTGATGCCATGGAGGCAAACGCTGCTGTGATACTGGTCTTTCCGGTGCCGCCTTTACCGCTGATGATTACGAGTTCTCTCATGCTGTTACCTGTTTTGATTCAATGATTTCCAGAATATCCCCATATAACATCTCAAAGGCGTGACGCCAGGTCGGAAACTCTTCAATAAGAAGCCGTCCGCGAGAATAGGTCTCTGCAATCCGACGGTCGAAGGGGATTTCCAGTAGTATCGGAATGTTTTCCAGTGCAGCATACTGATGCACAGTGCGATCACCAATATCAGAGCGATTAATAACAATGCCGCAGGGTATATCCAGGACCTTTACGGCCTCGACTGCCAACGTCAGGTCGTGAAGCCCGAATGGAGTCGGTTCGGTAACCAGAAGAACAAAATCGGTATCTTTCATTGCGGTGATTACCGGGCATGAGGTTCCGGGAGGGGCATCAATAATAACCAGATCATCCCTATCGATCTTACTGCGTACCGCTCTGATCAACGGTGGCGACATTGCCTCTCCGATACGCATGGTGCCTTGTATAAAGGTGAGTTTATCTTTTGTCCCTGCCTCGATAACGCCAAGCTCACGGGAACCTTTTGTTACCGCCTCTTCCGGGCAGACGGCGATACAGCCCTCGCAGCTGTGGCAAAGTTCGGGAAAGACAATAACCTTCTTGCCAACAACAGTAAGAGCATTAAATCTGCATATTTCCGCACATTTCCGACAACCGTTACAGAGAGATTCGTCTATCATCGGAATCATGGTGTAGACTGTCTCACTGGAATGGACGTGAGGTTTTATAAAGATGTGGGCATTCGGTTCCTCAACATCACAATCGAGCAGCTTTGCGGCACGATTTATACTCAAGGCAAGATTTGTCGAAATTGTTGTTTTTCCGGTACCACCTTTGCCACTGGCAACACTGATGATCATAAATTTTCCCTCTTAGGATGGTAATCGATGAGCTGGTAGATTTTGTCGAGGTGCTCAATCATCTCACCTGCTGATTGAGCACTCGGGTTGACGGGCAGCTGCATGAAAACGCCGTAACCCTCAGTTTCTTCATGAAACTGGTCTTTAGAAAGGGCTGAGCTGAGAGCGGTGTTTACGAAAGGATCCTTTGTAACCAGGTTTTTGATGAATTGTAGCCCGGTACAATCCTGTAACACTTCAGATACCACAGCCACATCAAGTTTATTGCTCTGTAAATAGGTCCATACCTCTTCTGCTGCAGAAAAACAGGTTACATGGAAGTGACGCTGTTCCATTAAAACTGATGCAACGTTGGCTAAAGATGACGCTTCTTTACCCAGAAGAATTACATTTAATCTGTTCATATCTGTCATCTTCTCTGTCCCCGCCCTGATTTTCGGTTCCTGCTCGAACCTGCCATGCTGCACCTCCCACTTTCTTCTCAAGCCCTGTCAGAGCTGATTCGCCGTTTGACATGGTCACGAATGTTGCACCGGCAGGCCTTGCTGCAACCAGGCATGCAATAGTTGCTAATCCCTAAATTTTGGGCATATGTCTGCAATATAAGCTCAGCCTTACCGGAGATAAACGGAATAAGCGTAATTCCAGCGTTTTCTATTATTCGTGCGGGCTGTTGAGATATCGCACCGCAAATCAAAGAATCCGGGTTGAAGGCAACAATTTTTCGGGCAATGGATACTGGAATCAGCAGTGGTATGAATTCAAGCTTCTGGTCTACTACCTGTTTATCCAGAACCTCTGCAAGCAACACAGTTTGTGCTGAGTCGAATACCGGTGATATTCGATTACCCCAAACCGTTAGTGCAACCCTCATCATCTTTTCTCCTTATGCCGTTGGTCTCTTACCTGTATGTAGCAAAGATGGTGCCAATTATGGGCATATGTTAACAATTCTGCTTAACTATCTGGATGTAATATAGAAAATACTGAGAGGAGAGGAGCGTTTACGATTGTTCAGGAGGCTATAGTCGCAGAATTGAGATGGTAGCAGGGTCGCACCGTAGCGCTATTGCGTCTGTTGGTGATCCGGGTTTCTGGTGTTTCGGCCGTCCTTTTCAGGCAGAACGATATCAAGCTTTTTTATCTTTCGAAACAGTGTACTTTTATGCATTCCCAGGCGTGCTGCGGCAGCGGATCTGTTGTAATTGGATTGCTGGAGAGCATTGAGGATTGTTTGCCGCTCCGCCTCCTGCAGTTTGGTATGGTTTTTATTTGAACGCTGGGTTGAGCTTTTATTAACCTTCAGGTAAGCGGGTAGATGCTGAAGTTCAAGCATCTCGCCATTACACAGAACGAAGGCGTGTTCGATTATATTTTCCAATTCTCTTATATTTCCAGGGTAATCATGCGCCAGTAAAACTGCCATGGCATCCGCTTCAAGGCCTGAAACGGCTCGGCCTTTAATGTTATTCATTCTTGATATCAACCGCTCTGTAAGAAGGTCTACATCCTCAATACGGTCCCTGAGTGGTGGTAGGTTGAGTCGTATAACATTGACTCGATAATAAAGATCCTGTCGAAACTGGGACTGCTCGACCATCAGTTCTAGATTTTTATTGGTGGCGGTGATTATACGACTATTGGTTTTTTGCTTTTGTGTGCTGCCCAGCGGCTGAAACTCTTTCTCCTCGAGTACCCGGAGTAAACGAACCTGGAAGGCCGAACTGGTGTCACCAATCTCGTCGAGGAAAATGGTCCCTTTGTCGGCTGCTCCAAACAGCCCCTGTCTGTCGACTCGTGCATCGGTAAACGCTCCGGCCTTGTATCCAAATAATTCTGATTCAAGGAGACTGTCCGGGAGCGCACCGCAATTTATTGCCATAAACTGCTGTTCTTTGCGAAGTGAAACGTTGTGAATTGCCCGGGCCAGCAATTCTTTACCGGTTCCGGTTTCACCCTCAATCAGTACCGTACTGTCACTCTGGGCAACCTGTTCAAGGATCTTGAATAGATCCTGCATAGTTTTAGATCGGCTTACCATATCGCCAAACTCAAAATTGCCGATTATCTCACGTCGAAGCTCTTCGACCAGGCTGTGATCGCGAAAGGTTTCAACCCCGCCGAGTATTTCATTTTGTTCATTTTGCAGCAGTGAGGTTGAAACCTGTATGGGAATTTTCCGCCTCTCACTGTTAATGATATAGGTCGAACTGCTGACATATGATTTGCCCTCTGCCATGGTCCGTTTTAATGCACAATTTTTTTCACACATATTTGAGCGGAACACCTCCCAGCAGTAGCGACCAATTGCCTCAGTCCTGGGAATACCGGTAATTTTTTCAGCGGCCCGGTTAAATGACATTATCCGCCAATTATGATCGACGGTGAATACGCCATCTGAGATCGACTCCAGTATGGTTTCCGTTACTGTTTCTGGTGAGGGAGACTTCTTATCGTTCATATGCACACTATAAGGGGTTTGTTGCTGATTGCCTACCTTAAATTTCAGATCTGATAAATAAAGTACCAGACAGCAACAAGGAGGATTTGCAGTTATTTTTTTCTTTTCAGACTACTTTTTCTCAGGAAAAAAGGCAGAATCAGGATCAGGAAGAAAATACGGAACAGGTGGTGAACGGCAACATATGCCGGGTCATAATGTAATGATAAAGCCATTGCCGCCATAGCTTCTACACCGCCAGGGGCAAAGGCGACAAAAACCTGGCCGAAGGGAAGCACGAGTAATTTTGCAACAGCTGCCGCAAAGATTGCGGCGATAAACAAGGACAGCAGCAGGGCGCTGATTGATCCCCAGAAGAGATTTTTAAGATCTTCCAGCGGAATCGTTGAGAATCGTGCTCCGACGAGTGATCCGGTGATGGTAAAACCGATGAATATAATTTCATCGGCAGGCCGCCCGACAACAACCCCTGACAGGTGAGCAGCCCCGCTGACAAATATCCCGGCCAGAATAAAGGCAGCAGGAATTTTTATCCTGGAGAAGAACCAGCCAATAACAAGTGAACCGACAAATAGGGCACTGAAGGCGATAAGTCCCATCGATTCTTTACCGATGGTTGGCGATTGTTCCGGATGCATACCAAAGTAGGTGAGCATAATCGGAATAGTGGTAAGTACCGCAACGAGTCTGACCGACTGGATGACGGCGATTGAACGGATATCAGCTTTTCGGTCGGAGGCAAGGGCGAGAGCGTACGCCAGGGCTCCGGGTGAAGTTGCCAGGATGGCCGTCTCCCTGCTTTTGTTGAAATATTTTACTAAAATTGTACTGCAGAAATAGATGATGGCGATGACAGCGATACCCAAAATTGTTAAACTAAGTGGCCATTTTGACGAGTCAGCAAGGGTTTCCGGGGTAATACTGCTTCCAAGCGAACAGCCGATAACGGTAAAAGCAATATTCTTTAAGAAATGAGGGATATCCTGGGTAAGACGCAGCAGCGAGGCACCGGAAACGGCAAGGGTCGACCCGATGATTGCCGGTGCCGGAAGACCGGCGTATTGGGCAGCCAGAGCCCCTATTAAGCCGATTGTCAGGGTGATGAACATTTTTTTTGAACTGGTAACCACACATACTCCCTAACGCCCGTTGGATTATTCCGGCGCCAATGTCCTACGACATAGTGTTGGTTCTTGGGGTAAACGAATACCTCAATGCTGTAATCATCAATCAGTTGTCCATCAAATTGCTTTTGCTCGGTGGCATTGAACGGGGAACAGCCAATATGCGCGTTCCTGTTTCAGGTAGGTGTTTTCCGGAAAGAACCATATGCTAAATCGTGCTCTCTCAGCAAATTATTGTTAACGCTCGTGGAAAATCACTTAAGGACTCACTGCCGTCAGATGTAACAACAACATCATCTTCAATTCGAACCCCATTTTTGCCGTCGATATAAATTCCGGGTTCGACAGTATAGGTCATCCCTGATTCGAGAATCTGTTCATTATCTCCCCGGATATAGGGTTCTTCATGGCACTCCATACCGATGCCGTGACCGGTGCGATGAGTGAATTTATCGCCATAACCTGCTGAGTCGATAACCGACCGTGCCGCCTTATCCACCGTTTTGCAGGAAACACCGGGTTTGCCTGCTTGCCGTCCGGCCTTGTTTGCCAGCTGCACAATGGCGTGGATAGCCTGCGCTTCTGGACCAACTTCACCGATAGCAAAGGTGCGTGTCAAATCAGAAACATAGCCCTGGAAGGATGCTCCCCAGTCAATGATCAGCAGGTCACCTGCTGCAAGCGCCCTCTCAGACGGTTTTGCATGTGGATTTGCTCCATTCGGGCCGCTCGAGACAATGGGAGAAAAAGGCAGTGTCGGCTCTGATCCTTGTCTGAGCAGCTGCACCACCAGTTCATTGGCCAATTCTTCTTCAGTCATACCTGTTCTGGCCAGGGGCAGTGTCGCCTTCAGGGCCTCCTGGGCTATGGTGACGGCCTGCTTCATTGCTCCAATCTCCGAAGCGTCTTTGACAGCTCTCAAGGATGCAATTGCCCTGGATGCATCTGTGAAGGTGGTGTTGTTATCAGTTGAGGTTAGATAATTATATTCCAGCAATCTCATATGGTTGGGCTCTATGCCGATCTTTTTACCGCTGAGCTGCAGCTTTGCAAGACCCTCTTTGAAAACAGCACCCCAGGTGGCAGGGTTTTCGGAGTAGGTGTACGAATCGAGCTGATAACTGGCATGATCAAGTTTTTTTTCTTCGAGTTCTGGAAGAATAAGAACCGGCTGTTTCCCAGGCGCAGCCAAAAGGATAACGGGTCGTTCCATTAAGTGAAAATGAAGCCCTGTCAGATACGTAAGGCTTGGACCAGCGTTCAAGGCGACAGCATCGATTCCAAGCTGCTCCATGGACTGGGAAAACCGTTGTAAACGTTCAAGGTACATAATGCGCTCCGATAAATATTTGATTCTCAGTCCAGCCGTGCCGAAATAGAGGTCATCACCCGGTTCGAATAAACAGCAAGCACTGTAGCATATGGAAAAAAATAGAGCCGCATGATTTTCTATCTATCAAGCGATTATAACTCTCATTGACTTTGCACCTGTTCCGAGATAAAAAAACAGAAGAAAATTGTTAAATAACAGGAATGTGGACGTTTTGGAGCAGATCCTGTTAATAATCTGCATACTATTCAGCTCTTATTTATGATAGACAAACTATCTTCACGGCTGGGGGGAAAGCTGTTCATCCTGCTTACAGCGGTCATAACGCTTTCCATCGTACCACTTGCCTATACTTCACTGAAGGCGATTGACAATTATGGAAATGAAGTGTCTGCCGTCAATGAACAGCAGATTCGCTCACAGGCATTTTCATATCTGAAAAAAATTACCAGGGAGCGGGCAAACCGTTACCAGAGTTTTTTTAACCGCATCGAGGCTTCGGCAGGAATGCTCGGCAGTCAGGCATCAGCGATATATTCAGATATCAATTTTTTCTCTGACAAACCACTTTATCAATACCACTATAATATCCAGTTGCAAAACGGCTTTTGGGCGAACTCCATAAATGATCCGGTAATATCTGTTTACTGGGGTTCTGACGATCTCGGAGCTGAAACGAGAAAAGAGCTCGATGCCCTCACGCACATGACCCCCCTTTTCACCAGAGTGCTCGATGAGAACCCGGAAGTTTTGGCCAGTCATGTGATCACCTTATCTGGCATTGGCCAGTATCGTACTCATGAGGTGGAGAACAAAGAGATGGCTCTCAACCTGCCGCTTCTTTCAGTTTTTGACCTGCGTGATGGCCAACCGGTAAGCATATTCACTCAATCGACAGATCTAGCTCGTGGTGTCAGGTGGACAGATGTTTATAAAGATGATGCAAGCGATGGCCTCATGCTCACCGCATCCGCGCCGATCTATGATGAGAGCGGGTTGTTTCACGGCATTTCAGGAATTGACCTTCCTCTCAAAACGGTCATAGAAGATATACTCAATATTGACGAGCTTGATCCTGATAATACCATTCTCTTTGCCTTTCTAACTGATAATGACGGCAGGTTGATTGCTTTTCCTGAAAAGTACTACAATGGTTTTGGTCTTTCAGTCGACGCGGATCAGTTTACCGATTCATCCGACAGTCTCAAGCTTCGTCTGGTTGATTCCGATATAAAAGAGGTCAGGGAGTTTGGTGTACTGATAACCAGTGGAGAGGAGACATTCTCGAAGATTGATCTGGGTGATGAAACATTATTTACTGCAACCGCCAGATTACCGGATCTCGACTGGGTGTTGGGTCTGGTGGTCCAAAAGAGTGACATGTTCGCCTCAGTTGAAAAAAATCGCGCCACGCTGAATAAGACGATCAGGACTATCGAGGTGGACGGGCTGCTTCTCTCTTTATTAACCATTATAACCGCACTCATAATTGTCTTTTTATCAGTCAAGTATCTTGTCACACCGCTTCGAACCCTTGCTGCTGCAACCAAAAAAGTTGCCGGAGGGGACCTTTCGGTACGGTGCCCGGTAACGACCAGAGACGAAACAGGTGTGCTCGCCGATTCCTTCAACGCCATGGTTGAACGTTTACAAGTGGCCAAGGAACGTCAGCAGCAATATGCTGACTCGCTTGAGAATGAGGTTGAGCTGAGAAACCAGGAACTCGTTGAGAAGAAGAATGAGCTGGAGGTGACCATTGATCTGCTCAACCAGGAAGTAGAACGACGGCAGATAATTTCTGAAGCGTTAAGAAACAGTCAGCAGCAGTATTATGAAACCCTTGAGGCCAATAAAGCAGGTATATTTATTATTACTGACGGACTTTTCGATTATGTCAATCAGTCCCTGGCCGATCTGATGCACAGCAGTCCACAGGAGCTTGTCGGTTCCAGCCCACTGGCGTTAATTTCTGAAGAAGACAGGGAGCTGGTGGCTGAAAATATGGGAAGAAGGCTTCGCGGTGTCGAGATTCCCCCATACCGGGTAAGGTGTGTGGGCGTCGATGGGAAAGCGTTTTATGGGGAAGTCTGGGCAAAAGTTACTGCCTGGCGAAACCGGACGGCGATGGTCGGCACCATTAACGATGTCAGCAATATCCAACAAAATGAGGAGAAATTACGGCTCCAGGATATTCAGCTCCGTAAATCACTTGAAGAAAAAGAGATTCTGTTAAAAGAGATTTATCACCGGACAAAGAATAATATGCTGGTGATTATTTCCATGCTTGAGCTGCAGGTGCAGGATGTTGATGACCAACGTATACTGTCGATATTTAAAGATACCGAACATCGGATACGGGCGATGGCACTTGTTCATGAAAAGCTCTATCAATCAGAGGACCTTTCAGAAATAGACCTGGGCTCCTACCTGGAGGAAGTCATAAATTCCCTGGCTGTTAACATGGTTCAGGCCGGTAAACTAAACGTAGACATAAATGTCGAAGCCGTGCCGATTAGCATCGATTATGCCATACCACTTGGGCTGGTGGTCAATGAAATTGTTACAAACTCCTTGAAACATGCATTTCCCGGGGCGAGAACAGGAACTATTTCTTTACAGCTCTGCAGGCATCAGGATAAAAAGATAAAACTTGAAATCAGTGACGATGGAGTGGGGCTTCCTGGAAATGTAGATATTCATGAGAGCAACTCATTTGGTATGCAGTTGATAAACAGCCTGATTAAATTACAGCTCAGGGGAGCTCTTTCAGTTGAACGCAGGGGCGGTACTGCGTTCCTGATTGTTATTGATGAGCCAGTCATTAAAACACGGGTATGAGTATGCAGAAAACAAGGGTAATGGTGGTTGAGGACGAAGTTCTCATCGGTTTGATGCTTGTTAGAAAACTGAGAGCCTACGGATATGAAGTTGATGATGTGGTTACAACAGGTGAGGAGTCTGTTGAACGTGCAGGAAGAACCCGGCCATCTGTGGTCCTGATGGACGTAACGCTTGCGGGACAAATGAATGGCATTGAGGCTGCTCGAAAGATTAAAGATAAATACAGTATTCCGATTATTATCTTCACCGGGTATAATGACAGACTAATTCATGATCAGGCACGCCAAATTGATCCGGTAGCGATTCTGGCTAAAATGGATCCAATCTCCGATATCATTGCAGCTATTGAAACAGCTGTCTCCTGATGAGTTGCCAGAGGCTATAAGCGCCTCTTTCTATACGCTTCGTTGTTATTATTTAAAGAGTTGTGTCAAATCGATTGGATGGGACTGGCAGTGGCGCTTGAATCTTCCAAATGATCACGGCAATGGGGTGATGTCCTGTCTTGACAGGGGCAGGAGGCTGGCTGATTGGCCAGATAAAACGGCGGAGATAGTATGAAGCACAGACAAGTAGATGGTGAAATGAATCGTCTTAACCGTGATCATTTCAATGACCGTGCAGCCATAATGAAAGCTCTGGCGCATCCATCCCGCCTGATGATCATTGATGAGCTTGCCCATGGTGAGAGATGTGTCTACGACTTAACAGAGCTTGTCGGACATGATATATCGACCGTTTCCAAGCATTTAAACCTGCTGAAGAAAAACGGTCTTGTTGAGGATGAAAAGCGTGGAAAGCAGGTCTATTATCGGCTGAAAATTCCTTATATTCTGAATCTTTTTCACTGTATTGAACCGGTGGTCCTGGCCAACAGGAAACTTCAGTCAAAATAATGATTATATTTGACTGTAGTTTACGTTGCAGACCGCAGGTCATTTTCTGTCTATCTATGGCAGGAGCGAACATTGATGTTTAAAATGGCTCCATGAAAATAAAGGTTGCAAGCACTATACAATCCTGAGATGTTATGGGATCTGCACTTAGAGAAAATAATAAAAAACTCCGAGCCGAAAAGCCTACGTTCAGATAAGGTCTTCTGTATATGGTTTGAGGCCGAAAGGGTTGGGCTGGAAACTGCCCCGCCTTCCGATTTTGAAAAGGAGTAACAATGGATAGCAGAAGTAATTCCTCCAGAGGTTCTGCTCTGGAGCCATCCCGTGGTTCATCATTAATCGATAATCATGGCCGCCCGATCAATTATTTACGACTGGCAATTACAGATCGATGTAATCTCAGGTGCCGCTATTGCATGCCCGAAGAGGGTGTCGAGTCGATAAAGCATGATCAGGCCCTGTCATATGAAGAGCTGGAGAGGCTCGTCAGACTGTTCCAGGGACTTGGTATCAACAAAGTCAGAATTACCGGTGGTGAGCCGTTTGTAAGGCGAGGCTGCTTTGAATTTATGAAGACACTCAAGTGTCGCCTTGGTATCGAACAGCTTTACTTGACCACAAACGGTGTGGAAACCTATCGCTACATTGACCGGTTGAAAGAAATTGATATCTCAGGCATCAACTTGAGCCTGGACACTCTGGACAGAGTACGCTTCAAAGAACTTACCCGCAGAGACCAACTCGATAAGGTATTGCTGACGCTGAATCGATCCCTTGAAGTGGGGATTCCGCTCAAGATAAACAGTGTTGTTATGGAAGATACCAGTGATGACGATATCATCAAGCTGGTGGACCTCGTACGTGACCAGGCTATCAGTTTACGGTTTATTGAGATAATGCCGTTCTCGGGTGGTTCAGTGGCCCAGAATACATCTCAGAAATCTCTTCAGGAACGGATACTAACTATCTTCCCGGAGCTGAAGGAATATGATCGCGCTGTTACCAGCACCGCGCGCGAGTTTTCCCTGCCTGGTCATTGCGGAACTGTTGGTATTATTGAAGGTCGCTCCAGAAAATTTTGTGCCACCTGCAATAAAGTGCGTATTACCCCGGAAGGGATTCTCAAGGCATGTCTCTATGATGATGGTGTGCTTGATCTCAGGGAGCTGTTGAGGAAAGGAGTCAGTGATCAGGAACTGGCAGATTCTATCCGCACATGTCTGAATAATCGCTACGCCGACGGTCACGAAACCGAGGCGGTCAACTGCCGAAATGGTGAACCTTCCATGGCCTCCATCGGTGGCTGATCCTTCAGGAGGATGAGGTGATTTCCGTACAGGAGGCATTACGGATTCTTCGGGATAATATTCCGGAACCGCGAAAAATAATTATACCGCTGGAAGAAGCGTATTGCTGTTTTCTCTTTGAGGAGATCAGAGCACCCGAGTCTTCTCCCCGTTATACCAATTCGGCGATGGACGGCTTTGCTGTGCGGTGGATTGATTGTAAAGGCGCAGGAAAAGACAACCCGGCAACCTTGCAGATCATCGGCGAGAGTCAGGCTGGCATTCCCTTTGACGGTGAGGTAACCGTTGGTACCGCCGTGAGAATCAGTACCGGTGCAATGCTCCCTGCCGGTGCAGATAGTGTTGTCCGGGTTGAGGACACCAGTGAGAATAAAAGCCAGGTTGAGGTTCTAGACATTAGATCGCTCGGGCAGGACGTCAGATCTGCCGGGGAGGAGTTTAAGGAAGGTGAAAAGCTGTTTTCAAAGGGCTATCGTCTGGGATCCCGTGAACTTGCCTTATTAGCTTCCTTTGGGATTTACCAGGTCCCCGTTTATGCTCCCCCTAAGGTCTCATTGCTGGTTACCGGCACTGAGCTTGCCAGCCCGGCGGATCAAGCGATTCAACCGCATCAGATCAGAGATTCAAACTCGATAATGCTGGCAAATGCGGTACGAGAGGTCGGTGCCAGTGTGCATGCCCGCATGCATGTCGAAGACAGCCTGGACCATACAATACAGGCTGTTCAGCAGGCCGCTGACAGCGGTGATGATATCATCCTCTGTTCGGGTGGTGTCTCTGTCGGAAAGCATGATCATGTGAAAGATGCAGCCCTGGCAGCAGGTTTTACAGAACTGTTCTGGAAAATAAGACAGAAACCAGGAAAGCCATTGTTTGTTTGTAAACGAGACAACACACTGCTTTTTGGATTACCGGGAAATCCAGTATCCGCCTTCATGTGTTTCCATAATTATGTACGGCCGGTAATAGCCGAGTTACTGGGAACCTCTTCTGTCAACCGCACCATAACGGCAAAAACCACTGAGATGGTTGTCAATAATGGCAAACGAACCAATTTTATCAGAGTTGGTATAGAAAACAAACCAAATGAAGTTACGCTCATCAACGAGATTGCACAGCAGGGGTCTCATATGTTGAGTTCAATCGTGAATGCTGATGGTTATATTGTTCTGGAACCAGGTGAAAATTTGAGACCCGGCAGTCTTGTCGAGGTTTATCTGTTTTGAGGGGTAAGGTCATGGCACAGGTGGAAGCAGTCTGTACAAGTGAGAAAAAGGGCATTGTTAAAAAAGAGCAACCTTCTGTTTTATTCAAAGAAAACTGGGGAATTGAAGGTGACGCACACGGTGGTGACTGGCATCGCCAGGTTTCACTGCTTGCTGCAGAGAGTATTGATCTGGTAAAGGAGGTTTTGCCGTCTCTTAAAAAAGGTGCCTTTGCCGAAAATATTATCACACGGGGTATTGATCTGGCTAAACTCGGAATCGGTGACAAACTGCAGATAGGCGACTCGGTTATTATCCAGATCACCCAGATTGGCAAAGAATGTCATAATAGCGGCTGCGCCATCAAGAAGGCCACCGGTGACTGTATTATGCCGCGAGAAGGTCTCTTTTCTAAAGTTGTCTCCGGAGGAGCGGT
>CAZOWJ010000026.1:10826-40570 GCA_964583415.1 uncultured Desulfocapsaceae bacterium | reverse complement strand
CGTATGCTCTAACCATCTGAGCTACATCGCCATTGTGATAAAGGACACAATAGATACATCATTCGGTTGATGGTGTCAACAGAAAATTTCTGGTGAAACTGCCCCAGCCAGGGAGTTTCGGCCCGTCTGTGCATAAAAAAAAAGAGGAACTCTCACGGTGGAGAGCTCCTCTTTCAATCATCGGCTGGTGCCGGTGGATTCTGGCTGGAATTACATCATTCCGCCCATTCCACCCATACCGCCCATGCCGCCCATTCCACCTCCACCTGGAGGCATACCGCCCATTCCTCCGGCGTCTTTATCCTCAGGGAGGTCTGCGATGACACACTCTGTGGTCAGCAGCATAGCAGATACTGATGCCGCATTCTGGAGCGCAGTGCGGGTTACTTTTGCAGGATCAATAACACCGGCAGCAATCAGGTCTTCGTATTCTTCTGTTGCAGCGTTGAAGCCGTTTGCGCCTTTAAGTGTTTTAACCTTCTCAACGATAACGGAGCCTTCACGGCCAGCGTTGTTGGCAATCTGACGAATCGGCTCCTCAAGGGCTCTCAGCAGGATGTTCTTGCCAAGTGACTGTTCGCCTTCAAGGTCGAGGGCAGCAAGCGCTTCAAGGCAGCGGAGGTAAGCCACACCACCACCAGGAACAACACCTTCTTCTACCGCAGCGCGTGTTGAGTTCAGTGCGTCTTCAACACGGGCTTTCTTCTCTTTCATCTCGATCTCTGTAGCTGCGCCAACATTGATAACAGCAACGCCACCGATCAGTTTAGCAAGACGTTCCTGGAGTTTCTCACGATCGTAATCTGAAGTGGTATCTTCGATCTGGTTGCGGATCTGCTTGACACGGGCAGCAAGCTGCTCTTTGTCTCCGGCACCGTCAACGATGGTGGTGTTGTCTTTGTCGACAACAATACGCTTGGCAGTTCCAAGATCATTAACGGTTACGTTCTCAAGCTTGATACCAAGATCTTCGGTAATTACCTGTCCACCGGTGAGGGTGGCGATATCTTCAAGCATTGCCTTCCTGCGATCACCGAAACCAGGAGCTTTAACAGCTGCAACGTTCAGGGTTCCGCGCAGTTTATTAACAACGAGGGTTGCAAGAGCTTCGCCATCAACATCTTCGGCGATGATGAAAAGGCCTTTGCCCATCTTGGCAACAGACTCGAGAACCGGCAGCAGGTCTTTCATGCTGGAGACTTTCTTCTCAACGAGCAACAGATACGGATCTTCCATGCTTACTTCCATGCGATCCGGATCGGTTACGAAGTAGGGAGAAAGGTATCCGCGATCAAACTGCATACCCTCAACAACATCAAGGGTGGTATCCATTGATTTTGCTTCCTCAACGGTGATAACACCTTCCTTACCAACTTTATCCATGGCCTCTGCAATGATATTACCAATGGTCTCATCACTGTTTGCTGAGATGGTTCCAACCTGGGCAATTTCTTTCTGCTCTTTGGTCGGGGTGGCAATTTCTTTCAGTTTGTTGACCACAACCTCCACAGACTTGTCGATTCCACGCTTGAGCTCCATTGGGTTGGCTCCGGCAGCAACAAGTTTTACACCTTCAGTGTAGATCGCCTGGGCAAGAACGGTCGCGGTGGTAGTACCGTCACCGGCTACGTCAGAGGTCTTGGAAGCAACTTCCTTAACCATCTGGGCACCCATATTCTCGATCTTGTCCTGCACCTCGATCTCTTTGGCAACGGTAACACCATCTTTGGTGATGGTCGGTGCGCCAAAAGATTTTTCGAGCAGTACATTACGTCCTTTCGGGCCGAGGGTTACTTTTACTGCGTTTGCCAAAATGTTAACTCCGGCTAGAATTGCCTCGCGGCCTTTCACACCATATTTAATATCTTTACCTGCCATTGGATTTTCTCCTTTATATTTATAAACAAATTAATGCGGTTTTAAACAATCGTCTCGACAACCGTTATCCCTCGATGACTCCAAGAACATCATCTTCACGCATGATCAGATATGTTTCACCATCAATCTTCACATCGGTTCCACCATACTTGGAAAAGAGAACAGTATCGCCCTCTTTTACCTGCAGTGCAACGCGCTCTCCAGCATCACTCAGTTTACCTGGACCGACTGCGACAATTTTACCTTCTGCCGGTTTCTCTTTAGCGCTGTCAGGAATAATAATACCACCAGCTGTTGTCTCTTCCTCTTCAAGTCTCTGAACAAGAATACGATCATTCAATGGACGAATTTTCATTGTTTTCTCCTAACCTACATTTATTCAATATGATAATAAGATTACAGGACTGCCTTTTTTTGTATTTTGGGTCCTGCTCAACCAAACCCGACAATCGGGCAAATTTAGACAGACCAAAATATAGTGGTGCTTGTATAAAAATCAAGGGGCGAGTTATTTTTTTTTAACATCGCCCCTTTTTATTTTTTATATAGCTGCTTTATGGGAATATTTACTATTAGTCGATAGTTATTTTCTCCATCTACGCCACTTTAACGGTCCACTTATGTGGATCTTTCATGCTGCCGTGCTGAATTGCCTGCAATTCCTCAAAAATTCTTACCGATAGCGGACCGGTTTCTCCATTATTTATGGTGTGAACGGTATCATCATAGAAGAGCTCTCCAATTGGAGATATTACTGCTGCTGTTCCTGTGGCGAATGATTCTTTGAGACTGCCGTCTTGAGATGCCGCAATCACTTCATCGATTGCCACCCGTCGCTCCTCCACCTCGACACCATAACCTCTGGCCAGCTTAATGACAGAATCCCGGGTTATACCAGGGAGAATTGAGCCACCAAGTGGCGGGGTCGTAAGCGTATCTCTAAACATGAAAAAGATATTGCTGGTCCCGACTTCTTCAATATATTTTCGCTCACAGGCATCAAGCCACAGTACCTGGGTGTAACCCGCTTTCTTTGCCTCTTCGGAGGCAAGCATTGAGGCAGCATAGTTCCCGGCCGTTTTGACATGACCAACCCCGCCTTTTACCGCTCGCACATACTCTTTATTCACAAGTATTTTCGTTGGGCTGAATCCTTCCGCATAATAGGCGCCGACCGGGCTCATGATAATGTAAAAAAGATAGGTGTCGGAGGGTTTCAGTCCCAGATAGGGATCTACCCCGATCATCGTCGGCCGCAGGTAAAGTGTCGCCCCATCGCCATCCGGTATCCAATCCCTGTCGAGATATACAAGTGCTTTGAGTGCCTTGAGAACGTGGTCAACAGGGAACCGGGGCATACTCATCCGAACGGCACCATTATTCATGCGCTCCAGATTGTCTTTTGGCCTGAAAAGAAAAATCTGGTTTTCGTTTCCTTTATAGGCCTTGAGCCCTTCAAAAATTGCCTGCCCATAGTGCAATACCGTCGAGGCAGGATTCAGTTTGAAGTCTTGAAATGGACAGATTCTGGCATTTACCCAGCCCTGATCTCGACTCCACTCCATCAGGAACATATGATCCGTGAAATGCTGGCCAAATCCCAGATTTTCCAGCGGCGGTTTTTCTTTCAACTCACTTGCCTTCTCAAGTGTGATGTCAATATCTTCCCACATTATCTATTCTCCACAGCTGACTGATTTTACTTTTCATACTCTCTGGTTCGTTATATACTTTGCGATTATTTTACATTAATTGTATTTTCACAGCATCATAGAATAACTCAGCATCATGATTAATTGCAATCATATTTCAAAACTCTGAGACACTACCAGGACCAATAAGACAATGAGCGGGCAACATTCTCCGGCAGACCTTCCTTCCCAAAACAGCCCGAACCCTATGAGGGTAAGATATTTTCTGCTCATCTTCTTTATCTCTCTGTTTTTTCTCGGCAGAATTCTCTACCCGTTCTGGTCAATTCTTGTTCTGTCATTTATCCTTGCCAGCCTTTTCAGACCCATCTATCTGTTTTTTAACAAAAAACTTCCCAAGGGTTTTTCTTCAGTTCTTACCTGCCTGCTGATTATTGCAATTGTCTTTATCCCACTGGTTTTCTTCATCCTCGCCCTGTCCGATGAGGCCTTCACCGTTTACCAATGGGGACGTGACAGTAGGATCTGGCTGAAACTGCAAATATTTATTCAGGAAAGCCCTTTTGTTGCTCAAATCCAGGAATATTTCAGGGAAGTAGGTTTTGACTTTCAACCGGCACAGATATCCGAATCGCTTTCTTATGTAACCAAAATGGGCGGATTGATGCTCTACAACCAGGCAAGTGCCTGGGCAGCTAACATTGCCCAGTTTTTCTTACTCTTTATGATGATGATCCTGGTGATTTTTTTTCTTCTCATCGACCAACCCAATTTAATCAATTTCGTTATCAGGTTATCACCGCTGCCAGACGACCAGGACCGACTGCTTGTTCAAAAATTCGAGGAGATTGCCAGCGCAATTCTCAAGGGAAACGGTATCTGTGGAATCATTCAGGGAGTGCTCGGAGGAATTGTTTTCTCTATTCTGGGCTTGAATTCGCCAATCCTCTGGGGTTGTATCATGGGAATTCTGGCATTCTTACCGATTTTTGGCATTGGCCTGGTCATGATGCCTGCGGCGCTCGTTCTTGCTTTTAACGGTCATATTTCTCAAGGAATTTTCCTGTTCATCTTTTATCTGGTTTTATCATTCTCTATGGAATATCTGCTCAAACCAAAGTTAGTTGGAGACCAGGTGAAGATGCATACTCTCTTGGTTTTTCTCTCTATTATTGGTGGACTGAGTGTCTATGGCGTTCTCGGAATTATCTACGGACCATTGATAGTAACCGCGTTTCTAACGCTGTCGGATATCTACCTGGAAAAATACGACGATTACATCCATCATAACTGACCCCGGCAAACCGTCACCAGCCAATCTTCTTCTGCCACGTGGTGAAATAGTCTAGCCGCCCGCACAGTGAATTCCTTCAGTGTCTTTTTACCTGAAGACGGTACCATATTAAAATTCGGGGCTTAATGAAAAACCCCTCACCGTCTGAGCCGACGAGGGAGGGGTCTGGGAGGAGGATACGACAGAACTACTTCTTTAGATGGCGTCCACGCCCTGTTCTCCAGTCCTGATTCTCATAACATTATCCACCGGCAGGACAAAGATCTTGCCGTCACCGATCTTGCCGGTGTTTGCTGCCTTCCTGACCGCCTCAATGACTTTCTCGACAAGGTCAGAATCGAGGACCAGCTCTATCTTGGTCTTCGGGTTAAATTCAACCCGGTACTCAGCACCCCGATATACTTCGGTATGACCTTTCTGTCGACCATAGCCCTTGACCTCGGATATCGTCATTCCGGTGATGCCAAGTTCTGTTAATGCTTCCTTCACGTCTTCAAGCTTAAACGGCTTGATGATCACTTCTACTTTCTTCATTCTTTCCTCCTCTTATCAGTCTTTGGTAAATTCAGGATAGGCTTCAAGGCCGCATTCAGATATATCACAGCCTTCAAGTTCTTCCTCTTCACTGACCCGAAGGCCCATTACCGCCTTGATGATCAGCCAGGTAATAAAGCTGGTGCCGAATACCCAGGCAAAGATCACACCGATACCGATCAGCTGGGCGACCAGCGAACCATCAGGGTTGGTAAAGGCTACCGCTATCAGGCCCCAGATACCAACGACGCCATGGACAGAAATTGCACCAACCGGATCATCAATCTTGGCCTTATCAATATAAACGATTGCGGCAACAACGATCAAGCCGCCAATTGCACCAACGATTGTTGCCAGCAGCGGACTCGGGGTCAGCGGCTCTGCGGTAATGGCCACAAGGCCTGCCAGTGCGCCGTTTAAGACCATGGTCAGGTCAGCCTTGCCGAACCAGGCACGTGAGAACAGCAGGGCTGCAATAAGGCCGCCGGCTGCTGCGGTATTGGTGTTTACAAATACCATCGATACGGCGTTGGCTTCTTCAATATTACTGATCTTCAACTCAGAGCCGCCGTTGAAACCGAACCAGCCCAGCCAGAGAATAAAGGTACCAAGGGTGGCAAGCGGCAGGTTGGCGCCGGGAATTGCCTTGATGCGGCCGTTTACATATTTGCCCTTACGCGCACCGAGGAGCAGCACACCGGCAAGTGCTGCCGAGGCACCACAGAGGTGGACAACGCCTGAACCGGCGAAATCAAGAAAACCAAGGGCATCAAGAAACCCTCCGCCCCATTTCCAGTAGCCCTGTACCGGGTAAATAAAACCGGTCATGACGATAGCAAAGACCAGAAATGACCAGAGCTTCATACGTTCGGCAACGGCACCAGAGACAATTGACATGGCGGTTGCCACGAAAACGACCTGGAAGAAGAAGTCTGAGAGTCCCGAGTAGTAGATCTCTCCGCCGCTCTTCAGGACATCGTCAACGGCGTTATCCGGTGACAGGAAAAAGCTCAGTCCGGGGATGACGCCGTTTGGTCCGCCGCCGTACATCAGGTTATAACCGACGACCATATACATGATACAGGCAATCGAGTAGAGGGCGACATTCTTGGTGAGGATTTCAACGGTGTTTTTACTTCTGACCAGCCCCGCTTCGAGCATTGAAAAACCTGCTGCCATCCACATGACCAGTGCTCCTGACATCAGGAAGTAAAAGGTATCGATGGAATAGGCCAGGTGAATAACGGTATCGGCTACACTGACATCTTCGGCCAGGGCCGGAAAGGCCACGGCCAGGACAGCAAAGGCCAGCGCGCCACCCCAGTAGGTTCTTGGTTTCATCTTCATGCTTAATTTCACAACGTTCCTCCTTGAAAAGATATGTTTATGACAACGAGTCATCAATCAACTCAACATGTACTCGGAGGAAGTATCGCAAAGGGCATGCCAGGACGGCACAAAACGAAATAAAGATATAAAATTATTAAATATAGTGAAAACAATTGAGGTTTGACGGGGAAAGGCCAGACAGACACTGCCTACATAAATGTCATATTTCTCATGAAAACATTACAGTTATGTAACATTAAGTCAAGCGCGCCTGCAGTCTACAGCTACCCAGATGAAAAACTACCTCAACGGTGTGTATTCTCCAACAAATGGTGGTTTATCCGTATCTTTCAGTTCAGCTTTCCAGATAGACCTTTAATTTGGACAGTCCCTCTTCGATGGATTGTCGACCAATCCCTGAATAGGCAAGGCGCACGTACTGTTTGGTTTCCCCCGGTAACGGGGTGCCGAAATGTGCCCTGGCACACATGGAAACACCGGTATTCTCAAGTATACCGGTGAGAAATGTCTGGTAATCGTGGAACCCTTTATTGACAAACGCTTCAGTGACATCTGGAAAGAGGTAGAAGGTGGCATGAGGACGATAACAAAACACACCTTCAATATCGTTGAGCATGTCAACACAAAGGTCTCGCCGCGTTCTCAGCACTTTCAGAATATGCTGTACATCCGACTGATCCCCTGCCAGGGCCTCAAGGGCCGCATACTGTACGAAATGATTCGTGCAGGATTCATCGTTGACATTAAGTTTACCAATAACATCTATGATTTCGAGTGGCCCAATAGCAGCGCCCAATCGCCAGCCAGTCATTGCAAAACGTTTTGAAAAAGTATAGAGAATGACACTTCGTTCAGCCATACCGGGCTCTGATATAAGGGACGCTGATATTCCTTCGTAGCGAACATCAAAATATGCTTCATCCAACAGCACGGCAAGGTCATACTTTACCGCGAGCTCGGCAAGCCGTCGTCGATCATCCGGGCTGCATTCAGCACTGGTCGGATTATGCAGGTCATTAATGATAATTACCCTGGTTTTATCGGTAATCGATGCCTCAAGGCCTTCGATATCAAAGGTAAAATTACCATCACCGGGGATGGTGCCGTAGGGTACACCGATTCCGCCATGAAACTCAATCTGTGACTCGTAGATAGGAAAGCCCGGATTCGGGTACAGCACCTCATCGCCCGGATTCATCACACTGAGCAAGAACTTTGAGATAACCGGTTTTCCTCCCGTCTGAATAGCCACATTTTCAAGAGAATAATCAGTTCCACGGGTACGATTAAAATCTTCAGCCAGTGCCTCCCTGAGCTGCGGAATTCCAGCACTTGGCGTGTAACCGGTCCTGCCGTCCTGGAGGGCGCGATAGGCAGCTTCAATGATATTAGATGGGGTCTTCAGGTTCAAGTCTCCCAGATGGAAGGGATAAACCAGGTTACCAGCTGCCGCATGAGCCGCCGCCTGACCAGCAACGAGAAACGCCGTTTCAACACCAAGTTTTTCTATTCTGTCTGCCAGCCTGATCACTCCCATCTCACTCTCCCTGATTGTTTAAAAACTGTTCCTTTGACAGGCAGATGGCCATCACGCCTCCCGCCTTCTACCCTCGGTTTTTCTACACCACCCTGCGCTAATATTCAAGGCAGATTGCCCGATACCCGCTCCGAGATAATCCGCTTTATCTCTCTTTTTCTAAGGCCGATGGACACGGGCCTTTCTCAAGAGGTGGCGATAATCATCACTGGGCTTTCCGTTTAGGTAGATTGCTTCCAGAAAGCTCAATTTTCTCGGCAGCTGAGCCGGTGTCCCGCGTGCCACCAGAAAATGAGCAGGCCTTCCTCTGCCGATCAGGCCAAACTGGTCTTCAATTCCAAGAAGATGGGCACCATGATGAGTCGCACACCTGATCGCCTCAGGCAAAGAATATCCCGCCCGGATAAACAGCTTTAATTCACCAATCAATGATTCGCCATGCAGCACACCAATACTGCCGGCATCAGTCCCAACAGCAACCCGGACTCCGCACTCTCTCGCATAGGCAAGCTGCTGAAGCTGGTGCTCGAGGTTTCTGGCAACAACATCTGGGTCAGCATCCTTCATACCGAATTCGACACCATCGAGACATCCCTTCATGGCATAGAGTGTCGGAACCCAGAAGATCTGTTTTGCAGCCAACCTCTCGAGGTTTTCCTGTCCCATGAAATAGCCGTGCTCTATGGAATCACACCCAGCTTCAATGGCGCTCTGGACCGGCAGTATGCCGTTTGCATGGACCATTACCTTCAATCCCTGATTTTTAGCGTAAGCGACCGTATCGGTAAGTTCACGCTGTGAGAACTGGGGAGCCGTCTGGTGACCAAATGTTTTCAGACTGTTCACTCCTGAGTTGATAACTTTGATGTGATCAGCCTCTGCGGTATCTTCAGCAATCAGCCTGTCTAATGATGTCGATGCTCCTGCGGCCCTGCCAATGAGCCCCCCATAGCGCCCTTCCCGGTACCATGCCTTTCCCGGTGATTTAACCACTACCGGTAGGGCATCATCTTCATCCAGTTCCCGGTGGTACCTGATCACACTGCAATGCCGGTCACCCCCATCCCGGACTGCAAGAACACCATGAGACAGGTGATAGCTCAGATGCTCCGAGATAAGCCCTTTGAGATCCTCATATTCTGCAGTTAACTGTTCCTGACGACTTTTCAGGTGCAGTGTTCCAGACATACAGAGATGGGCATGGCTGTCAATTAAAGGTGGCAATAGGCAGCAATGGGAGAGGTCAGTTGTTCGGGAGGGTGAGGGGCAGTCACTCCCGTTGTAAGGGCTGATATCTGCAATAGTTCCATCAACGAGCTTTAACAATACCTTTTTTTGAATCGGGCCGCCGCTGCCATCGATCAGCCAGCCAGCCAGAATATAGTGTTCACTTTTATCCATGACTACTCCCCTGGATTAGTTGAAATTGTAAATCAATCATTGAAGACTACCATGATGGGCGGAAAATTCAAAAATTGGCGACAGGCTTTATCGATCAAGCCCCTCACATTGTATGAATAAACGGCCTGATGTATCGATAGAACTCCCCAAAATTCAAACTATTTCATAAATTTGTCAATCTATAATGAATTTACCGCTCGACACAATTCATCAATTTTGTTTAGATGTCAAATAAGATTAATTGCTTTAAATTTGTATTTATGTTAGGCAAATCAGTTACAACCATCGTACCCAGTATATGCACGAATCGCTGTTTTTACATGTTCACCCTGCCGCTTCAGGTCGGAGCGGCTCATTTCATATGTTTTGTATCAAGAGGAGGAGAGGCGCAAACTCTGAGCTGTTATTATACGGGTCACAGCTCAGCTCAAAAACAGCTACTGACAAGGAGCAGATCTTATGAGTGAAGAGAAAAACATTGTTGAAACTTCTGAAGCAGAAATCGCGGTACACTGGAAAGAAGAGGAATTTTTTCACCCATCACCAACTTTCGTCGGCCAGGCCAATCTTACCGACGAATCAATTTTTGATCGATTCAGTCTCGATAATTTCCCTGATTACTACACTGAGTTTGCAGAACTGCTCACCTGGTATAAATACTGGGATGAAGTACTGGATACCAGCGACGCACCTTGCTGGAAATGGTTCAAGGGTGGAAAATTAAATGCCAGTTATAACTGCATAGATCGACATCTTAAGGACAACAAGAATAAAACCGCCATTCACTTTGTTCCAGAACTGGAAGAGGAACGTGTCGAACATATCACTTATCAGGAGCTGTATGTCCGTGTCAATGAATTCGCACAACTGCTGAAGGAAAGTGCCGGTCTCAAGAGGGGCGACCGGGTAACTATTCACATGCCGATGTCTGCAGAACTGCCGATTACCATGCTGGCCTGTGCACGTATTGGCGTTATTCATTCAGTTGTTTTTGGTGGATTTTCATCAAGTGCCTGTGCCGATCGAGTTTTCGATTCAAACAGCAGGGTACTGATCACAATGGATAGCTACTATCGAGGGGGTAAGTTACTGAATCATAAGTCTGTTGATGATGAGGCCTGTCAGCTTGCTGAAAAGGCAGGCCAGAAAGTGGATATGCTGCTTATCTGGCAGCGCTACCCGGGGAAAAATTTTTCCGATGCTCCGCTGGTCACGGGGCGGGATGTTATTGTCAATGATGAATTGAAAAAGTATTACGGAGCCCGGGTAGAGCCTGAGCAAATGTTATCCGAGGACCCGCTGTTCCTGATGTACACCAGTGGAACCACGGGTAAGCCCAAAGGCTGCCAGCACAGTACCGGCGGTTATATGTCATACGTAACGGCAATGTCCAAATACATTCAGGACATTCATCCGGAAGATGTCTACTGGTGTATGGCTGATATCGGCTGGATTACCGGTCACTCGTTTATCGTTTACGGACCACTTGCGCTCTGCGCATCCACGGTCATTTATGAAGGGGTGCCAACCTACCCCGATGCGGGACGTTCATGGCGGATTGCCCAGGAACTCGACGTCAACATATTCCACACCGCGCCAACGGCAATCAGGGCACTGAGAAAGATCGGACCGGATGAGCCGGCCAAGTACAATTATAAATTCAAACATATGACAACCGTCGGTGAGCCGATCGAGCCTGAGGTCTGGCGCTGGTATGAAAGCGTCGTCGGCAGAGGGGAGGCCGCCATTGTTGACACTTACTGGCAGACTGAAACCGGTGGTTTTCTCTGTTCCACCACCCCGGCAATACAGCCGATGAAACCGGGCAGCGCCGGACCTGGTGTACCGGGCATACACCCGATTATTTATGACGAGGAAGGAAATGTTATTCCTCCGGGTGCCGGCAAAGCTGGTAATATCTGCATCCAGAATCCATGGCCGGGCGGTTTCATGACCATCTGGGGAGACCGGGACCGATTTGTAAAGACCTATTATGGCATGTACAACAAGGACCCGAACAGCAAGGACTGGAGAGACTGGCCGTATCTTACCGGTGATGCTGCAGTGGAAGCACCTGACGGTTACTACCGAATCCTTGGCAGAATTGATGATGTTATTAACGTCTCAGGACATCGCCTCGGCACAAAAGAGATCGAGTCTGCTGCACTTACAGTACCAGAGGTAGCAGAAGCTGCCGTTGTACCGGTAAATCACGAAATCAAAGGAAAAGAGCCGGAGCTCTATGTTTCTCTGAAACCGGGGGTCGAGGCAACTCCTGAAATCCAGAAAAAAATTGCCGATGCCATTGTTTACCAGATCGGCAAAATTGCCAAGTGCAAGAATGTCTGGCTGGTTCCGGATATGCCGAAAACCCGCTCAGGTAAGATTATGAGAAGAGTTTTGGGCGCAATCTCAAACAATGGTGACGTTGGAAATGTAATGACGTTGGCCAATCCTGAGATTGTGGATGAAATCAAGAATATGGTTTCATCGGCATAAAAGCTGACTGACAGTGAAAAAAATGGGGCCAGCCGGATATTCCGGCTGGCCCCATTTCAACTCGATGATGAGCATTGCTTCTAGAAGCAGAGGCCTTTAAACGGCACGCCTGCAATAGCTACCGCCTGATGAACCCCTTTCGGGAAAAGACTGTAAAAGTATTTCAGACTTCCTTTCTCAGGCCCATACTTTTGGGCGAGCTCTGCAGCGATAACCCTTACCATGGGATGCTGACTTCTGCGGGCATAGGTCTCTCTAATGAAATCAATAGCAGAAATGTGTTCTTCGTTGAGATTAATTTCCTGCTTCTCAGCAATCCAGTCGCGAATATCATGGTCCCAGCGATCCATATTTGCCAGTTGATACTGCTCGGTTACCAGATATTTTTTGCCCTTCAGATCAACATGATACGTCATACTTGCCATAATACACCTCCTACTCAACCATTTTTACAAGCATACTCCCATTACACTCTCCAAATGTAGTACCTCTACTTTTCAATAGCATGACAGCTGAACGAATGCAAGACTATTATGATCATGATTTGATCATGTAACTAATCTAAAACACACAATTATTACGACACTGTGGCATACCACTTTGTCGCACAACAATTAAGTTAGAATGATTATTGAGCAAACTGAAGAAAGATTTGAATTTCATGAGAGAGACTTGAACAAGCGCTGTAAATCATTTTCACTATCGAAGTTTCCCAATTCCCTCCTGTTGATATAGTTTTCTTTCGGGTTCTGAAGATGGAGTACCTCTTCAATAATGATAGTATACATCTGCAGCAACTGTGATACTTTTTCTTCTGATTCATGAGGCACCGGGTAGTTCTGCATCATCAGGTATTCCATTCCGTATTGTTCAGTTTTTTTGGCAAAATCCTCAATATCACACAACCGTTTCTTTTGATATTCGCGCTGTTCAAACAGGTACTCGCTGATTGTCATCTGCGGTGGAATCCCGGTTGTCAGTGTCATCAGCAACTCCGCCATACCTTGAAACTCTTCTCCCCGATCCGCCCCCTTATCAACAAATGTAAGCAGAAATCGGCGGGCTTCTTCTGAAAAGGTGATATTGCGACAACGCATAGAGACCTTCAAACGTGTTGCAATTTCCTCCGGAAGCTTATCATCAAGCGCAGCCGTTATGGCCGGATCAAGCGCTCTTGTCATATAGAGTTTGTTAATAAAATGGTTAATGTCCTCCTGTCTTACGGCCCAGGAAAAACCGGAAAGAGATGGCAAGCGTATACGAATTTCTCCCATATCACTGGCTATTTCTTGGGCCAGGTATTGAATTTTGTCATCACTAAAAGGGCCGGCTACGAGAAAAGGCTCTAATTGTTCCCGCATTTTCTGGGTTGGGAAAAAGAGCATATTGATCACTATCTCCCGTTCTTCAAAACAACGGTCCGTAATTGCCGTTTCGAAGGTCTCCTCAGTGATTCCATAGGTCGATTCTGCAAAAAACAGCGTGTCGGGAGTAACCGGCAGCCCGTCTCTCAGCAACTGAGTCAACAACATTCTGATCTGCGAATAGAGTGGTGTATTTGTATTATTTATCGACAAGATAGAGTCCTCATTCACTACTCAAATTTATAAACAGTTTGCATCCCTTGCTTCTACCTGCTTGACTTTCAATCATCCTCCTTTCTATTATACCAGAACCACGGTTCATTCCCTGTTTTTCTTGAGCCGATCAACCGGTGATTTACGAACTTTAGTTGGAGAGCCGTATGATTACCCCATCATGCCTACCGATCCTCATTGGCAGCCTGCCACTGGAAGACCACCAGGAAGCAACCACACTTGTTATGGCTCATACGCCAGAGATTCCGTTATGGCCCCAGCTCCCCAAGGTACCAAAAGAAGGTATGATCCGTCAGTTTATCGATGGGTTACCAGGACTAACCGAGGATGGCAATCGTTTTTGGCTGAACAGTGATCATAAGCAGTTCGCAGAGGAGATGGCCCTTTTTTATCAGGAATACATGGAGCAAACAGAAAATCCAACCATATCTTCACGTTCGCGATTCGCCCTCACACCGCAAACTGCCCAGGGTTTTTTTGTTTTCATGCAGAGGCTTGAAAGTAACAACCTCAGCTCTCTGAGCGTCAAAGGCCAGGTGACCGGACCAATGACAACTGGAATCGGAGTAAAAGATCAGCATGGCAACTCGATCTTCTACGACGACACACTCAGAGATATTGTTGTCAAACTCATTTCCCTGAAGGCACGCTGGCAGGTCGAGCAGTTGAAACCCTATGCAAAGGCATTCCCCCCAATTATTTTCATTGATGAGCCGGGCATTGTCAGTTTTGGCTCCACCGCCTACACCAGTGTCACTAAAGAGATGGTTACTGACAGTGTTCGTGAAGTAATTGGCGAAATAAAATCAGCCGGTGGTCTGGCCGGCGTTCATATCTGTGCCAATGGCGACTGGTCGCCTGTCTTAGAGTCAGACGCCGATCTTATCAGTTTCGATGGGTATTCCTACTTCGACAATTTTATCTTATACAAACAACCCCTTATCAATTTCATTAAGCGCGGAGGAGTGCTTGTATGGGGGATCATCCCAACCGGTGATCCACTCTCTATTGAAAACGAATCGCTCACCAGTCTGTTCAACAAATGGGAGCAACAGCTTGAAGCAATGGTTAATCTGGGTATCCCCCGGAAACGCCTCCTTGAACAGACCTTAATTGCGCCGTCATGCGGGACCGGGTCATTAAGTACCGATCAGGCCATAAAAGTACTGTCTTTAACCGGCAGGCTGTCTAGAAAGATCCGAAAGCATTTTGGGATTTCCACACCGGATAAAGTGCAATGAAAACCTTTAAAACCAGTATTGATTGGACACTATGAGCCATGCTCTTTAAAACCGGTTTTGGATAGTCTCCGATTGAATATTAAAACAGCAATCGATGTCGAATGATTTTAGGAGCGTGAGCCCCGATGCAGGCGATAATAAAAGCAGCGAGGATGGTTATCGTTTCCGGAAAGACTCCATGATAGGCGCCACCTATCAGGATCAGTTTGATAAATGTACTCATGCCTGACACCTCCCGGTAAATCTCCCGATGCCGCATTCCCTCGGTAAAAAAGAGCAGGCAGCCACTGATAACGGTCAGCACAAGATAGTCCGTAACCGGACTGCCTAGATCTTTGATAAGAAAAGATGTCAGGAAAACGGCAGCTCCAACCTGATGAACTGCCCGAATAAGAATTGACAGACTTAAAACCCAGAATGGACGCTCTCCAACACGACCCAGCTCAACTCGGTTTACACCCTCTTTATCTTCCATTCGTACCACACCCGTTCCTGTCCTGACTTGACATATACAACTGGTCTCCAGCAAATAACATACATACCAGACAGGCAGGAGATAAATCAAAAAAAACTCAATAGTGGTGGCAGCAAATAAAAAACCCGCTACCTGGAAGGAGGGAAGAAATAAGGGTAGCGGGTATAAACACTATATAAAGGGAGAGTGTTTCCCTAGACAATTAATCACCTGGAAGTCCTGAGTCAAGGTCAGGAGGTTCATTCTCACCCCTTTATTCCTGGAATGCGGAAAAATTGTCCGGTTTTTCCATCTTTCAGGCAGCAACACCATTGTGCTACCCAGTCGGTTCCAGCTAACAGCTTGAATTAAAAGCAAAATATCTTATTAGTCTTTTTGGCACATATCTTGATTACATGCTTATTGTAGTTTTGTAGTTCTTCTGAACCTTATCCATCACCTATTTCTTAAGGAGAGAGCAATGGCTGGGCAACTCAAATCCTGCGATGTTAAAGGCGGCATGATTCGTGTTACCTGCGTAAGATGTGAACGAACGAAATATGTCGAAGTTTCCCAAGGTACAAGGAGAAAAATCGTTCGTTGTACATGCGGTTTGTCAGGAAGCTATATGGTTAATTATCGTTCAGCTATCAGGGAAGTAACGAGTACGAGAGCACACGCCATCTTATCCAATGCCAGAGAAACGGTGATTCGGCTCTGTGATACCTCAGCTTCAGGTCTGGGCTTTACCGTTCCGCGGGAGTACAGCCACTCTTTCTATCGAGGCCAGGAGGTCAGGATCAAATTTCGAGGTGGTTCAGGATCTATGGCTCACAGAAGAATCCGTGTTCAGAACATCAAAGGCAACAGGGTCGGTGGTAAATACTCATAACTCACCTGATCCTGCTTTTTTTAATTTGCTGCAGCGATGGTTTTGCGACACAATCGGGTTCTTGGTTGCCTGAAACAGATTTGCGTAACTACTCCCGCCAACAAGTTTTTCAATGATGCGAGGCGGGTTCAATCTGCACTCCCCATATTCATTTTCGATTAATTCAAACCAGATACAGGTACTGCAGCTTGTATCAGCCATGATGTCCTCCTCACTTCCTGTTGTTCTCACGACGCCTAACCGTTAATACTCTACTGCTATCATCATATCATTTTCACCTGATCCAAACCACTTATCGAGAACATTTTTTCTCTCATTTCCAATGGAATTTTGCAATTTCGACCTTATCCTGTATTTTATTGTCTGTAACCACACGGGAAAATAACGTGCTCACGACTCATGTAACTCCAAATTATTGTTTTATTAACTCTATGTAGAGAGGAATCGTATGTTTAAAAAACCCCTTCTGGCTCTTACCGCCGCCCTGTTTCTGATGATAGCCGTTATACCTGCTGACCAGGTTTTGGCTGAATCAAAGAAGCTGAAAGTTGCTTTCGCCTTGCTCTGGACCATCGATGATCAGGGGTGGACTACTGCCCACTATAACGGCATCAAATATCTGCAGGAAAAAATGGGCGACAAAATAGAGGTATCATATACGGAGAAAGTTCTGGCAGCAGATGCCGAACGCGTCTTCCGTGATTATGCCCGAAAAGGGTATGACGTCATTTTCGGTACCACCTTCGAGCATATGGACCCGCTGCTCAATGTGGCAAAAGATTATCCTAATATCAAGTTTGAGCACTGTTCCGGATTCAAATCTGCAGAGAATATGCGCAACTATTTTGAACGTATGTACCAGGGTGAATACCTTGCCGGATATATGGCAGGTCTCATGGGTTTTAAAAAGGTTGGAACCGTCGCCACTCAGCCAATCCCTGAGCCCGTTCGCGGAATCAATGCCTTTACCATTGGCCTGAAAAAGGGACTTGATGAAGCGGGTGAAAAATATGATGAAGACAAACTAAACACCGTTGTCTGGCTAAAGGCCTGGCGCGACGCCGCAAATGAAACAACATTGGCCGAAACGCTGATTGCCAGGAAACATGATCTCATTCGCCAGATGGCCGATACCCCTGACTCCGCTGTCGCGGCCTGTGCTTCAGGTGTTGCTGCGATTGGCTACGGAGAGGATGTTGCAAAATATGGTGCCGAGTGCGCACTTGTTTCGACAACCTGGAACTGGGGGCAGTGGTATGTCAAGGTCGTGGAACAGGTTATGGACGGTACCTGGAGCAATACTCCTTATTGGGGAGGTATGGAAGACAACGGCATTATTATGTCATCGTTCAATAACGATGTACCCGCCGAGGTAAAGAAAAAGGTTCTTGCCGAGCAGGCCAAACTGGCGAAGGGTGAGGATACAATATTTGCCGGTCCACTCTTTGATCAAGCCGGAAAAGAGCTCTGGAAAGCCGGAGAGCAGGCCTCAGAAAAGGATCTGCTGACCATGCGTGTTCTGGTGAAAGGTGTTTCGGGTAAAATTCCTCAATAATTTTCATCTACAATTTTTCATTCAATATTCAGAAGCAAAGTACGCCACTGTTATTTTTCCAGCGTACTTTGCTTTTTTAATGAAACGGTGCAAGAAGGAGCGTGAAAATGGATGTGCTCGACAGCAGTGAGTCAGGTGATAAATATCTGCTGCACGTTGAAGGGTTGGACTATGATATAGAGCTCCCTTACGTGCTGGTCCCGGCTCGGGACAACCATCTCCGGATTGCCTCATTTAACCTTGTGGGACAGACCCGGCTCAACAGAGATCTTGGTCAGCTGCTCGCTGATAAAATCCGTTCAAGCGTTCCAGACCCCTCATCAGTCGTCATCCTCACCGCTGTTGAAAAAGCGTTGCAGTTAACCCAGGTTGTGGCTGACGATTTGAACATTGATTCGATCGCCGTTGCCTATAACCGCATCAAACCTCATATGGAAGTTGAACGGAGGCCGGTGATCCAGGTTGGTGCCGATTCAATCACCAGCGGCGGTAAGTTTTTAGCGGTATACGAGCGTGACATGCAGCTGCTCACCTCGGCTGAAAACGGCTTCATCATTATTGATGATGTTGTCAGCACCGGAGGCACCATAATGGGGTTGTATGAAATTCTTGAAGAAGCATCTGCCAGGTCCGGTCGAGGAGTACCTCTGGTGCATGGTATTTTCTGTGCTGCCACAGAGGGAAAAGCAGGCGACTTGCTGCCTGCCCCTGTTTACTCTCTGGCCGAGTTACCCGTTCCCCAGACGGTACAGCGATAAGCAGCACGATGATTGATCCGGTCGTTTCCCTTCGAAAGATCTCCAAACATTTTGGTTCGGTGATCGCCAACCATGAAATAGATTTCGATGTCTATGAAGGAAGAGTGCATGCCCTTCTTGGTGAGAACGGGGCCGGAAAATCGACGCTGATGTCTATTCTGGCCGGTCGTTATAAGGCGGATAGCGGCAGTATCGCCATCAACGGCAGGATCGTCACCTTTTCATCACCGGCCTCAGCCCTGGAACATGGTATCGGCATGGTCTATCAGCGCTTCATGTTGATCGAATCAATGAGTGTTGCCGAGAATCTTTTGCTCTCAGCCCATGAAAAAATTGGCCGGAAAGACAGCAACAAGGTGATTCGACAGACAGCAGAACAGTATGGTCTGGATGTTGATCCGGAAAAGCTTGTTTTTGAGCTCTCGATGGGAGAGCGCCAGAGAGTTGAAATTATCAGGCTGCTCCTCCTTGATGCTCAAATATTAATTTTTGATGAGCCAACTGCTGTGCTCACGCCACCGGAAATTGAGGCTTTTATTTCTGTTGTAAACAGACTGCGCAGCGATAACAAGGGCATCGTTTTTATCACTCACAAGCTCGAAGAGGTGCTGAAACTTGCTGACGATATCTCCGTTATGCGAAAAGGCAGGCTCATCGTCTCTACCAAGGCAGATAAAAAACAGATTTCCAAACGCCAGTTAGCCCGACTTATGGTGGGCCGGGACATCGTGCTGCAGGTGGACAAAGAACCTGTTGAACCGGGTGACAACATTCTTTCTTTAAAGCGCCTCAGTGGTGACAGCTCGTACGGCGGCACCTCATTTAGTGATATCAGTTTTGACGTCAAGAGGGGCGAAATATTTTCCATCATCGGGGTTGCAGGCAACGGACAAAATGCACTTGTTTCTGCTATTACCGGCCTTGCTGAAGCTCAGTCCGGGCAGCTGTCTTATCTTGATAGCACCTACAGCCCACGGGAATGGGTCAAAGCCGCCAAAGACAATATCGCCTATGTTCCGGAGGATCGCTATCATACCGGCTGTGTCGGCACCATGTCCATAGGCGACAATTCTGGCTTAACCAGATTATCATCATACTCAAAGGGACCAGGCGGGTTGATTCTGGACAGGCAGAAAATGATCGACGATTGTGCGGCTGCCATCAAAACATTTAATATCAAGGCCCAATCACCCCATGATACAGCACATTCCCTTTCAGGCGGCAATCTGCAAAAACTTATACTGGCACGCGAACTATCGAGAAAACCACAATTATTCATTGCTGAGCAGCCCACTCAGGGTCTTGATATTTCAGCGACCGAGGAGATCTGGAAGGCGCTGCTTGATTGCCGAAAAGAGGCAGCTGTCCTGCTGGTAACAGGCGATTTAAAAGAAGTATTGTCCCTGTCAGACCGCATCGGTGTTATTTTCAACGGTCGGATCCTTGAAATAATTGATGCCAGGGACGCAGACGCTGTTGGTCGTGTCGGCCTGCTCATGGCAGGAGTAACCGCATGATCCGCATTGAAAAGAGAGTAGCACTTCCCAAGTATCACCACCTGATGGCAGCACTCATTGCTTTTGTCATCGCTATCATCAGCGGGTCTATTATTTTTATCTGTCTTGGCGTCAACCCCCTCACGGCATACCTGGCGATGTTCATGGGAGTTTTTGGTTCTTTTCATTCTTTCTCAGAGGTTCTCGTCAAAGCGACACCACTCACCTTTACCGGTCTGGCTGTCGCTGTGGCCGCCATGATGATGCTCTGGAATATCGGCGCCGAAGGTCAGCTCGTCTGGGGGGGCATTTTTGCAGCTGGTACCGCGCTCTACTTGTTCCCTTCAGCTCCGGCCCCTCTGCTTATCCCGCTGATAATCGCGGCATCGGCCTGCGGAGGTACAATGTGGGCAATGATCCCCGGTCTCCTCAAGGCAAGATTTAATGTAAATGAAATCCTCACAACCTTGCTGCTTAACTATGTTGCCATTATCTACATGGAGCATCTCTTTTATGGCCCCTGGCGCGACCCCGCCGGGTTTGGTTTTCCCGGAACCGCACAAATCCCCGAATCTGCTCACCTGATCCGCTTTATTGGAACCCGTATACACCTTGGCTTCCCGCTGGCGCTAATCTGTGCCCTGCTGCTCTTTTTTATCCTGAAAAAATCGACCTGGGGATACCAGATACGGGTTATTGGCAGTGAGGTAAGAGCTGCCAGATATGCAGGTTTCAACGTCACCAGGCAGACCCTGGCCGTAATGGCACTGTCGGGGGCGCTTGCCGGTATGGCCGGAATGGCAGAAGTATGTGGAATTCATTACCGGCTGCAAACGGGTCTGGCCGTCGGCTACGGTTACGACGGGATCATTGTCGCCTGGCTGGCTCAGCTGAACCCGCTGGTGGTGCCATTTACTGCGATCCTGCTTGGTGCACTCTTTGTTGGAGGTGAGCAGCTGCAAACGGTCCTGGGGCTGCCCTCGACCATCAGCCTGATCCTGGAAGCAGCATTATTATTCGGTCTCTTCGGCGGACAGGCAATGATAAAATATAAAATAGTCCTTTCCCGACCAGCAGATGACAAAAACCGACCAGTCAACGATCACCAGGGAGAAACACCATGATCGATGATTTTACCTTCATTGCCCAGATATCCATAAAATCATCCGTTGCCGTACTGCTGGCAACAATCGGTGAGATTATCACTGAACGGGGAGGTGTACTCAACCTGGGAGTAGAGGGAATGATGCTCGTTGGTGCGCTGGCCGGATTCGCTGCCGGGTATGCCAGCCAGAATGTTTATGTTGCCATCGCTGCCGGGATGCTGGCGGGCGGGCTGCTCTCCCTGGTCCACGCTTTTTTCACCATCAAATTACGCTCAAATCAGGTTCTCTGTGGCCTTGCCCTGACGATTCTGGGAACCGGCCTGGCCAATTTCTTAGGCAGGCCACTCCTCGGTGCCGCTGGAATTCGTATCCGACCAGTGCAACTGCCCTACCTCTCGGATATTCCTGTTCTGGGAGATATATTCTTTTTCCAGAGCCCCTTTGCCTACGGAACCTATATCCTGGTTCCCCTGGCCTGGTATATACTGTTCAAAACCAGGACCGGTCTTATCCTGCGAGCCGTTGGAGAAGATGCTGCAGCCTCCGATGCTGCGGGAATAAATGTGGCCCTTACCCGCACCCTTTGCGTATTTACCGGTGGTCTCTTCGCGGGCTTGGCCGGCACCTACCTTTCATTGTCCTATACCCCGGGCTGGAAGGAAACGATGACCGGCGGCCAGGGATGGATTGCCATTGCCATGGTCATTTTCTGTACCTGGAATCCGCTGCGGGCCTTTTTCGGTGCGTTGTTGTTCGGCGGCCTTACCGCCCTGCAGTTCTTTTTCCAGGCCGCATCGATTGACATCATCCCGTTCTATATCCTCAAGATGATGCCCTACCTGCTGACCATAGCCGTGCTGGTCATTGTCACCACCTCGTCAAAGAGGCATAAGTCAAATGCCCCGGCAGACCTGGGAATACCTTTTGTGAGGGAACATTAGAATATTTCAGAAAAGACTGTCCGCATTCATTTAGGATAGACTCGAGAATGTGCTGGCAAATAATCAAAACAATCAACTCCATTATTGCCGGATCACAAGAGCCTGAACAGGTAATAATGGAGTTGGCCCAGGAGAGAGAAAACAACCTATAGAGACATGTGTCTGAACTTCACCATAGTGATAATTATTTTAGGTGACGATCTCCCTCTATATTCCAGAACCTAGTTTACCGCAGGACCCAATATAATATACCCAACAACTTCCTTGGCAGTATGACGCACCTCATCATCCTTTGACTGCTCTTCCTCTATTTTTATGACCGCTGTGGACTGATTTAAACTTTGCGTCCTGACTACCGAGGTATTGCCACCTGCAGTGGTCTGCATGCTCGCAAAAAAGAATGGTAAAGAAGATAATACACTCTGATATTCAAGGTCGTACCATTTATCTGTGACAACCTGAGGCGTGTTCCCTACTTCGTAAACCAAACCGGACATTGCACCCTTCCCTGGTTCCAAGGCAACATAGCCTATGGATTCTGTAGCATGCACCTTTTTATTCAGTTCCTGCTCCTGCAATTTATACTGAAATGAATCTTGATCAATCCTGCGGAGTCGTACAGTGACTGCATCTGTTTCATTATAAGTCATTACCTGTGTAAGGATAACAGGTGCAACACCATAAGACTGCTGCAGAGAGAACGTTTTAAACCTGGTCGATCTGGTATTGAAGCTCCCTACTTCTACTTTGGCACCGCTCTTAAGGGTGTAGATTCCTTTCTCAAATACAATAAAGCTTAAAATCTCCGGGCTATGGCTGTCATCGAGATAATCCCACTCCTGAATCTTGATTTCAAAACCAGATTGGGAAACATTTCTGATCCTCACCGTTGCAGGTTCTGCATCCTCAGAGCTCAATGGGCCTGCAATGATTACAGGGTCGACGAACGGCTTGCTGAAGGTAAAGGAAGTCCACTCATTGTCGACCTGAACTTCGGCAAGTTCAAACACAAGGGTTTCATCATCTGTATTGGCCACAGTAACCAGCTGTGAAGACTCTGACATTTGCCCTTCGTCATCTGTCACCTGGAGGGTCACCACGTACTCACCAATTTCAGAATAAAGATACTCTACTGCGAGGCCGTCCGCACCTGACCCATCTCCAAAATCCCAGGAATATCTCTCTATCGAACCATCAGGATCGCTTGACTGAGAGCCATCAAAGGCAATTGTTAATGGAAAATCAGGATTTAGAGTAGCGACAAAGGTTGATACCGGGGGCTCGTTCTCCACCTGTGGAGCTGAAACAGTAACCGGGCTTGTGGCGGTATCGGTTTTACCGTTACTGTCAGTAACGGTCAATTTTGTCTGGTGGTTCCCAGAGGTTGTGAATGTATGAGAAGCTGTCTTACCGGAGGCAGAACTGCCATCACCAAATTCCCAGGTATAAGTAGCCGACAGCAGTATATCGACTGTTGAACCTGCACTATCAAAACCAACCAGCAGCGGCGCTTCTCCCGCTGCATTGAATAAAGTAATTACCGCTTCAGGAGGCTGTGTAGGTTCAGGTTCCGGGGGCAACGATTCATCAATATCGGTAATGGCAATGGACATCACCGCATTGCTCTCAACCGGTCCGGGAATACCTGGATCATCAGCCTCTACCGTAATATCAAGTACTGAATTGGCTTCAAAGTCAAGAACGCTACCGGCCTTGAGATGAAGTTCTTGGCCGGTTACCACAAACAGCAGTGCGTCAAGACCGCTCACACGCAGATTGTTGGTCCCCAGAGCATCATCTTCAATGACAATATCGGCAACCTTTACCGCGGTAACGGTATCAACATTCTCAGCCAATGTTGTCACCTGATTTGCCAGACGTACAGTAGGGGCATCATTGCTATCGGTAATCGTGATGGTCAGCACAACATTGTCTATTGAGGTGTCGGAGAGCTGTTGATCGTTTACCTCAACAACTATATCAAGGTTTCTATCAGTCTCATAATCAAGTTCGGTACCAGCCTTTAAGTATAATCCAGTTCCAGAAATGGTAAACAGGCCGGCTTCAGCCCCGCTCAGACCTAAAATGTTGTTCCCCAAACCATCATCCATGATAGAGACATCAGCGATTTTTACCGTCGCACTGGTATCAATACCTTCTTCCAGCGAAGATATTACATTTTTAAGGCTGATTGAAGGCGGTTCATTTATATCGGTTATGCTGATTGTTATAGGTGCGATGGCCTCAGGAGCATTGGGAAGAGCCGGGTCATCAACTCTGACCGTTACAGCAAGGCTGGGCCTTGATTCAAAATCCAAAGCAATTCCACTATTTAAAAATAGACCGGATCCAATAAGGGAAAACATGCCCGCGTCTGAACCGCTCAGGCTTACATTGTTGGTGCCCAGGGAGTCATCTGTAACGGTTACATCAGCAACTCTGATGGCCGTGCTGGTATTGGTATTTTCACTTAATGACGTAACTTTGTTATTCAGGGCAACCGAAGGGCTTTCGTTAAAATCCAAGATATTGATTACCACCATTGAGCTGTCTTCCGGGGCCTGGGAAAGGCCTGGGTCATTGACTTCTACCGTAACTGAGAGGCTATTGCGGGACTCGAAATCCAGAACAACACCGCTTTTAATAGCCAAATCTGATCCTGCAATGGTAAACATGGAGGCATCCGGTCCGCTCAGGGCTAGATAATTGGTCCCCAGATTGTCGTCAGTGATGACGATATCAGCAACTTTAACATCGCTATTCGTATCAACTGCCTCTGAGATCGTGGATATCAGATTTTCTATACTGACTGTCGCCGCTTCATTGGCATCAGTAACGCTGATGGTCAAAGAGGAGCTGTCGTCAGGAATTGGGGAAAAAGCCGGATCATCAACTTCTACTGTGACTTCAAGACTCGAATTAGTCTCAAAATCCAGTTGAATGCCGGACTTGAGAAATAGCTCTGAGCCAATTATGGTGAACAAAACTGCATCCGGCCCACTCAGACCCAGGTTATTGGTCCCACCATCAGGGTCGGAGACAACAATTTCAGCAACCTTAACCATGGCAGCAGTATCGGTGCTCTCGGAAAGGGTGATAACGAGACTGTTCACACTGATTGAAGGTGCTACTGGTACAGAAGTTATTTCAGGGATTGTAAATGTGAATGCAGATGACTTTGGGCTCTCAGTGCCATCTCTATAAAGTGCCGATAAGAAGAAATTGTAGTCGCCGCTCTCTCCTGTCACCGTGCAGGTAAAGCTTTGCAACCCAGTGAGCTCAGCATCGCAGACCTGATCTGCTTCTTTGTAAAGACGGTATCCGGAAACTTCCTTACCTGACACAGCTCCGGTATCAAAGGAATAATCTACCTGAATATCATATTGATTTACTGCCGCATAGACATTGGCAGTTACCAGCAGACACAGACTCAACGCACAGAAAGCAGTAAAGTAATGCTTTAAGCCGTCACCAATACAATTTTGTTTAGTTTTAATAGTATCCATGGAGTCCGAGTAGCAATCCTTGTGCCGGAACCATTTATACTATTATTACAAATAGTTATGTCAGGGCATAACTATTTTCCAGTTTGCCGATATTTTAAAAAAAGTCGGTATGACAATCTCGTTGTCATTTTGATCATTTATTACTTCAAGATAACATTCGATAACCAAAATTTTCGAGAAACATAATAATTTGAAATCATTGTTTTAAAATGAATTCAGTGGCCATTTCGTCCTGTAAACGTTCTTACCAGTAACAACAAATTCACTTTCTCCTGTATCTCCCAAAAATTATTAATTTTCCACTTCAAATTCACATTATAAACCTGCTTTCCGCTCCTGAAAACATATTCCAGAAAGCGAAATCCTGCCAAGGATGGTCTCCGTACGGCATCACGCCTAACTATTATATGGAACAGTAATGTACAGATTGCAAATAGAGTCTTACTTGGGCACGCACCATTTGTTGAACAGAGGAACGCTCAATTTTTATTGTCACTTTACACTATTATATCAAAGTGTTAAAGGTAATCAGCACAAAGGGTTTGATATTCGGTAATTAACCTACTTTTCTTATATGTTCGGGCCCGTCGTCAGCAGGATACACCCTCGACCAAAATGCAGTTCATGTAAACCCCTTTCAGCTCAGTTTTCTGGCCAAAAGCAGGTCCTCAAAAACTGATTTAATTACTCATATTGTTTATAGAGGGCGTGAGTACCTTCGTATTCCCCGCCATCTGCCGCAAGCTGGTCATAGAGTTCTTTGACGAGCGACAACCCTTTGGCATCCAGACCGATGTCAGCACTTGACTCAAGGGCAATATTCATGTCCTTGATAAAATGTTTTACGTAAAAACCGGGACCAAACTCACCCTTGATCATGCGTGGTCCAAGATTGGACAAGGTCCAGCTCCCTGCTGCGCCTGCCTCAATACTTGCAAGCACTGTTTCAGGAGAAAGGCCTGCTTTCCGTGAATACTGAAGTGCTTCACACACTCCCATAATTGTCGAGGCAACGGCAATCTGGTTGGCCATTTTGCAATGCTGACCACTGCCGGCCTTACCCTGAAAGACGATATTTTTACCCATTATCTCAAAGAGCGGCCTGGCTGCCTCAAAGGTTTGCTTATCTCCACCGACCATGATTGAAAGTGTTCCATTTTTTGCACCGATATCTCCACCCGAAACAGGCGCATCGAGGGCAAAAATTCCAGCGCTTTGAGCCTCCTGGTATATTTCTGCGGCGAGTTGCGGGCTTGAGGTGGTCATGTCTATGACAAGACTCCCCTTTTTTGTACGTTTCAGAATACCGTCAGCACCCAGATACACTTCTCTGACGTCCTGCGGGGTACCGATCATGGTAATGATTACGTCCGAAACTGCTGCGAGCTGACCAGGGCTCTGCTGCCATACCGCTCCATCTGCCAGCAATTCATCTGCCTTGGATTTGGTTCTGTTGTAGACATTCACTCTGTAGCCAGCTGCCATCAGGTGCGTGGCCATACTCTTTCCCATAACTCCGATACCGACAAATCCGATCACGGTATCCTGACTGTTTATTACCAGCATAATGCCTCCATTGTGTGTTTTGAAAATAGCTGTTTTACATTGTAATCATCATCTATTTATTTCAACCGCACATGCCTGTAAAGTCCATATCCTCCGCTTAAAGAGTAGGATTTTAGCCCATTCCCACTCAGCATTCGACAGCCCAGGTAGCTTCTCAACCCAGCCAGGCAGACCAGTATATAGGTTTTCGTGCGGTCCAGTGCATCGATTTTTTTCCGCAACTCATCTATCGGGATGTTGATCGCCCCATCAATATCACCATCTTCATCAAGTTCCTTTTTTGTTCGAACATCGACAATGACGGTTGTGCCCGGATCAAAGTCGCCCATTTGGTGCCAGTGAACACAATTTACATCGCCCTTGAGGATGTTGGCCGCATGAAAACCGGCGACATTTACGGGGTCCTTCGCCGATGAAAATGGTGGCGCATAAGCCAATTCCAGCTCCTCGAGATCGTAGACTGTCATCCTGCCGCGCATGGCTGTCGCCAGCACATCCATCCGTTTATCAACCCCTTTGCCGCCGACAATCTGAGCACCAAGAAGCCCGCCGTCTGCAGGAGAGTACAACAGTTTAATCATCATCAACTCCGAACCGGGATAATAAGAGGCGTGCGACTGACCATCGGTAAAGGATGTGAGATAGGCAATATCGGCTTGTCGCATCGTTTTTTCGTTGAGCCCGGTACTGGCAACTGCCAGGTTAAAAATCTTGACAATAGCTGTTCCCATGGATCCCCTGAACAGTGCTTTTCGCCCCATGGCATTATCTGCAGCGATACGACCCTGCTTGTTCGCCGGTCCGGCAAGCGGTATCATTGCCGGACGACCACCAACAAAGTCTTTTACCTCCACAGCATCTCCAACTGCAAAAATGTGGGGATCGGAGGTTCTCATTGCTGCATCGGTGAGAATGCCGCCACGCTCACCAATATCCAATCCGGCGGCACGTGCCAACCCATTTTCCGGTCTTACACCAACCGCCAGGATAACCATATCGCACAGCAGCTCATCACTGTTTCTGGTGTGGACCATTATCTGCTCATTTTTCGAGCTGAACCCGGTAACACTGTTTTCCAGATCCAGTCGAACGCCATTATCGATGAGATGAGTATGGACAATAGCGGCCATTTCGAAATCAAGAGGGGCCATCACCTGGTCAGCCATTTCGACCACCGTAACCTGCACACCTCGTGCCACCAGGTTCTCAACCATTTCCAGGCCAATAAAACCACCACCGACGACAACTGCACTTCCTGGTTGTTCACTGTCTACAAAATGTTTGATCCGGTCGGTATCGGGGATATTTCTCAGAGAAAATATCCCTTTCATATGGATACCTTCAACCTGGGGCCGGATCGGCTCAGCACCGGGAGAAAGGATCAGCACATCATAGTCCTGGCGATAGAGGCTGCCGTCCGCAAGATTTCTAACCTGAACCTGTTTTGCACCGCGGTCAATGGACAGAACTTCAGCTCCTGTCCTGACATCAATCCGATATCTTTTTTTCAAGGCCTCCGGTGTGGTCACCATCAGTTTATCCCTGTCCCTGATGGTTTCACCGATATAGTAAGGCAGACCGCAGTTGGCAAATGAGATGTAGTCGCCTCGTTCAAACAATATAATCTCCGCAAATTCGTTTAAACGACGCGCCCGGGCGGCGGCGGTGGCACCGCCGGCTACTCCCCCGACAATTATCAATTTCATATTTTTCATATTAATATTTAATACTTACATGCAATTCTCAAGATTGTCTGTAAAAAGTCTCGACTACAATGACTAACACGCATCGATACAAAATTCTAATCTGAACGTCAACCATCCCAGTTTTAATGGGAAGATTCAAGAATGTAAGGACGGCATGCAGACATAATGTCTAGAGTATGTATTAGATGTACCTTGCTGACTTGTTAGGAAATGATTAATGTCGATGATATTTTTAGCAGATCAAACGCGCAGGATTTATGTTTTTTTGGTTCTTTAATTTTGTACCGTTACTCCAGTTACAGTAAACTCCTGCGGAAAATAAAAGGAATCTGACCAATCGCCGCCTGAGGTAAAACACCGGTAATTCCCATTACAATTTCAACGGATAACAAATGAAAACATTGTTCAAATTCTCCGCATATACATTCCTTGGTCTCTGCGGGTTGATTGCCCTGACTGTTATCATTCTGAAATTGATCAGTGATGAGCAGTATAAGGAGTGGGCTGCCGCTGCAGTTGAGTCAGCAACCGGACGTGAATTGGCAATTGAAGGTCCATTCAACCTTCAGTTTGGGACCAGCGTAAATCTTCTGGCCCAGGATATCAGTTTATCCAATGCCCGATGGGGTTCCAGGGACAACATGGCTAGTGCTGACCGGCTGTTTGTTGAACTTTCCCTGCTACCGCTATTTAAAGGAGTTCTCGACCTGACCGTAGAACTCGATGGTCCTGATGTCTTGTTGGAAACCAATGATACGGGAGACGGAAACTGGATTTTTG
>CAZOWJ010000026.1:0-10726 GCA_964583415.1 uncultured Desulfocapsaceae bacterium | reverse complement strand
TGGCAGCAGATGGTCAGACTGCTGTTGAGAATATTAAAATCAACCTGAGTGACCCACAACTCACCCTTGATGTTACCGGAGAGGTTACTGACCTGAACAATGTCGCCGGTATCAACATAAAGGCAGCTGTCACCACAGACCAGGGAACAGCCCTGAGTGAGCGACTCGGTGCTCTGAATATTGAATCGATACCTGATTCACTCAACTTTACAGCCGGACTGACAGGTGACCTTGACACCCTGACAATGACCGATCTCGATGTTGCCGTAATAGATAAGGGCGTGGATATAAACCTTTCCGGGACGATGGAAAATATCCTGAAACTGGAGGGTGCTGAGGTAAAGCTGACCGCGAATATAGATACACTCGATATTATAGGCGGCTATATCGGACTGGCACTCCCCGGGGTTGGACCAATTGATATATCGACCATGGTGATATCGCCTGACAATGTTACTCAACTGGAGTCGCTGATAATAAATATTACCGACCCGGCACTGTCTGCCCAGGTTTCAGCGACGACCGGACTCATTACCCTGGATGAGCAGAACAAACTTGAAATAGATAATATCGGTTTCAAGGCAACGGCTGAATCAAGCCAACTTCAGGAGTTTGTTAATAAACTTGAGCTCATGCTGCCCGTCAGTTTACCGACCTCATTCTCTCTTAATATGGAAGGGGCAGGAAACCTTGATAAGCTTGGTGTCGATACCCTGGAAATTGCAGTCAAAGACGAAGGGCTTGATCTAACCCTTACCGCAACGGCAGAAAATATACTCGACCAGTCGGGAATATCAGCAACGTTGACGACCAATATTGCAAGCACTGCCAACCTGTCAAAATTCGCCGGGATGGAAATTCCCGATCTCGGGTCAGTCGTTCTGAAAAGCCAGGTAAGCTCCGCAGATCAAACGTATAAGCTTGATAGTCTGGACCTCCAGCTTGACGGTAAAGACCTGCAGGCAAAGGTAAAGGCGACGATCCAGGATCTGCTTGCTCTGGCTCTGGTTACTGAAGAGCCCGAAAAAATCGGTTCAGCTGGCATTGATATGTCACTTGATGCCAATGTTTCGTCAATTTCAAAACTGACTGAAGAAATAATAGGCCTCGAAGCTCCCGATCTTGGCTCACTGAAACTAAATGGACACCTGAGTTCGGGAAACGACATGCTCGCCCTTGATTCATTCAGCCTCCAATTAGACGGTGATGATCTGCGTGCCCAGCTAAAGGGCACTATACAAAATATACTTGTCCTGGCAAATGCTGCCGAAAAACCCGAAACAATCGGTGCCGCAGGGATTGATCTATCACTCAATGTGGACATTGTCTCAATCTCAGAATTTGCCGCTCACACTGCCGGGATTGAAATCCCTGAACTCGGTGGACTGCAGATAAATGGTCAGGCAAATTCAGTGGATCAGGCTCTTCAGTTGAAATCGTTGAATGCTGTTTTGAAGGCTGAAGGACTGGAAGCAAGTGTCGACGCCACGATAACAGATATTTTTACTCTCTCCGGCATAAATACTACGCTTAGTGCCAAGCTCGAATCACTGCACACCCTCTCAGCTATCAGCAAATCAGAACTCCCGGAAACCGGCCCATGGCTGCTTAATGCTCGTGCTTCATCAGAGAGCTTGAACAAAAGCCCGCTGCTTTTCAACGCCAGTCTTGAAGGTGAAGAAACAAAAACTGTCGTTGATGCCACCATTCCGGACCTGAAATCCCCCCAGACTATTCTGGCCAAGCTGAGTGTTGATGCCCAGTCATTGGCCCTGCTTGGAACTATTATTGATAAGGATTTGCCCGGAGATCAACCACTCAAAATCAGCACCAATCTTGCTGTGTCCCCCGGCACATACAATCTGGAAAAAATTGTGGTTCTCCTAGGCCAGGGCAAATTACTTTCTAATCTGACCTACGCAACACCTCTTGAAGGGGAAACAGGAAGAAAGAAATTAACCGGACAGGTATCAATACAGAATCTTGATATCACCCCATTTTTTACTACCAATCAATCCCCACCTGGAGAAGCACCGGAAACAGACAAACCAACTGCGGTGGCTGAGGAAAAATCGGAGCCGGTGGATCCTGCCGATGACAAAAAACTGTTCTCCAATGAACCCTTGATGCTTGGCGCAATGCAGGATTATGATATTGACTTCAAAATGGACGCAGAAGATTTTACCATTCATGAAGGGTTTACTATCCACGGTAATATGGCAGTAACCCTTGATCAAGGACTCCTTACAATAGACCCAGTCGACTTTAAAGGAACTGGTGGTGGAGCAGCAGACGGCGTGATAAGGCTCGATGCGCGTGATACCATGGCTCGTCTTGATGTTCTCCTCGATTTCAATAATTTTGTTTTGCCCAGACTGGGCGGCAAGTTTAACCTGGATGCTGATCTTGAGGCTGCAGGTGATTCTGTCGCTGATCTGATGGGAAGCCTCGATGGATTCTTTGTTGCCCATCTCAATGACGCTGAACTGGTAGAAACAACACTAACCAAGTATGGAGGCGGGTTCCTATCCAATTTCAACCCTCTTAAAAAGGATCGAACCACACTGGAATGCGCGATCGCCCGATTTGACATTACAGACGGTATGGTTGAGTTTGAAGATAAGATAGCGGCTCAGACGACTGACGTAACATGGATTGGCGGTGGAGAAATTAATCTCAAAACAGAAGAACTGGATGTGGGTCTGGCTCCGAAAGCAAGACAGGTAATCAGTTCTCTGACCAATCTTGACCTTGCATCTCTGATCCATATTGGCGGTACCCTGGCCGAACCGGATTTCGGTATCGATGCAATGGATGTCGCCCAAAAATATGCCCAATATTCAGCCTTTATTGCAACCGGAGGTCTTTCTTTCCTTGCTAAGAAGGCATATGATAATCGAGAGTCAAACAAGAACCATTGTGAGCGAATTCTGGCCGACCTGAAAAAAAAACAGGCAGTACCAGAATCGGAATGAGAAAATGCTATTGAGTTCGTTTTCTTGTGTCTGATTCCTGCATCTTCTCTCTCAACAGATGTACCCAGTATAGTGAGAGCTCCGTTCTCAACGGTGACAAAACCGGGCCCCGGTTTGAGTTCCTGATCCGACACCCAGGTATGCGGTTCGCTGCTGCACCCTGCCATCTGAGGCGGTTGACTGGAGAAAACCTATAGGTGAAGGGTATTGACTACGGCGTTTGTTTTTCTGATTCTCCCTCTTGATCCTTTTCTTTCTTTTCAGGCTGGCCGATGAGATTGAACTCGCCATCCTCGCCAGAGAATAATCCAGGGCCTGGTTTCAATTGTCGATCTGATTGATAGGTCCAGTCTTCTCCGCCGCAGCCGTTAAGGACGAGGCAGGCAGCCATAGTGGCTGCCTGCAGATAAATGAAGATCTTTTTGTGGTTCATCAGAATTTTACGCGGGCACCAGTCCAGAAAACATGGATATCATCAAAATCACTTCCGTCACGGTCGAGCTGATGATTCCGATATGCCATGTAGACTTCACTACCCCAGTCTGAAATGTTATGGACGGCGGCAAGAGCCCATGATTTGAGCTTGTCATTATTTTGAGCCAGATCACTGGTTTCACCGTAATCGATGGAGAACGACGTGGTTGCCGCATCATAGAACTTGGTCTGGTAGCCGAGCTTACCCCACCAGTTGGTCGGATTATCCCGGCCTGATGTATCCAGTTCCTGGCCACCTGCGGAAAACGTGGCATTGAATCCCATCGGGAACATGGCCGAGATCGAGCCACTGACCTGGGAGTCAACCCCTGAGTTTAAGTCTCCAGGGTTTGCCCAAGCAATGGCACTTGCAAGTTTGGTTTCTCCAAACTTGCGATCATACGTCAGAGCAGCGTCGAAGGCATCCCCAGATGAAGCTGATCCCGCCACAGAGAAGCCGGCAAAAGACGGGGTATCGTAGCGGATACGATCGGTCCTGCCCAAACCATCAAAGTCATTGTGGACATTGCTGATTTCAAGCCCCGGCAGGGTATTGGTGCTTCCCTCGTACCAGAGCGAGGAACCGGCCATATCGGAATACCCCGCGTAGGAAGAAACTGCCGTTCCTGAAAGATCAATTTCTGCTGAATTGTCGGATGCGCTGCTCCCTTTACCGAGCGAAAGCTTACCGTACATTTCATTCTTAAATGAAACTTCGGCCCAGCGCAGTTTGAAGTTTGTTGAAGTTGCGTTGTTGGTGTTCAGCTGATTGACGTCTGAGGAGGCATTGGAAACAATACCATACTCGATTCGGCCGCCGATATTCCAGGCGTTCATGGTCTCGACATTTGCCCGCAAGCCAAGTCTGGTTTGTGAATCGATATTGTCGACCACATACCATTTACTGGTATCGCCGTTGTTGACATACATGGCAGCCTTGTTGACCTGCCCATAGAGGCTGAGATTGACATTCGAAAAGCTGGAGGTAACCATCTTGTCATTGCTTTTGACACTCTCTTTGTCAGCTTTTGTGGCAAGAGCCTCGTTGGTTCCGCCAAGTTGTTCTTTGAGTGCTGCAATTTCTGCCGCCTGCTTGTCCATCTGAACCTGCTGCTGCTCTATCATACGTTTCAACTCCTGCAGCATATTGTCATTTACAGCCATGCCACTGCCACCACTTGCCTGCACCTGACCAGCAAAAAAAACAACAAGTGCCACACCTGCAGCCATCCGCGCATATTGTTTCACTCTCATGGTGTCCCTCCTTGTGGATTGGTAAATTACATCAACGGCCAAATAGACCAATTCCTATCAATTTAGTCAAGCACTTTCAGGAGTTATTTTTACCAGTAACTCCGTATGCTTTTCACGATATTATACGCTGAATGAACGTTATCCCTGCCCTCTTAATCAGTTGAATGTCACTCTTGAAAAATAGGAGTAATTACTATAATTAATCTATCATTTTACTAATATTGATGTTTGTTTGATTATAGTTATCATTAAGGCACACCAATAATATGAACGATTAATCAAGACGTGGTGAGCAGGACATGGAAGTTGATGATACATCAATCATATCGATTTCCTGAATTACTGAGAGTGTCATAAATAAACCAATATAGCTAAAATACAGGAGAATATCATGAGAGGCGAAATCATTTCCAGAGAATACCAGAGAATAGAATGGGTCCGGGGCGAAGACGGAAAAGAGTATGCATGTTACAGTAACGATGGGCACCAAAATGAACACCACACCGAAGATCGGAAAAGAATTTGCGTTGATCTCAGTCAAGTGCTGGGAGACAGCTGGTAAAGATATAGTTTCTGACAATCCCTTTTCAATAGAGCCCTGGTTGTATGCGTTCAACCAGGGCTCTATTTTCCTTTCTTATCAGCGCATTTGACTAATGGGTAAATTTCTCCTGTAGTTTCTGTACGTTGCTATCAGTGAGATATTCATCGTAGGGCTGCATCTTATCAATTACACCACCCGGCAATATTTCGACAATTCTGCAGGCCACAGTGGCCATAAGGGCGTGGTCGTGAGATGAGAACAGAATGATTTCTGGAAAATTCTTCAAACCGTTGTTAAGGGCGGTGATCGATTCGAGGTCAAGGTGATTGGTTGGTTCATCGAGAATAAGCGCGTTGGCGTCACTGAGCATCATTCTGGAAAGCATACATCGTACTCGTTCACCTCCTGACAATACGCTGGTTTTTTTCAGCGCTTCGTCACCGGAAAAGAGCATTTTACCAAGAAATCCCCGAGCAAAACTCTCTCCTTCCGTCGGCGGAGTATATGCTCCCAGCCACTCAACGAGTGATTTATTGGTTTTAAAAAACCCGGAGTTCTCTTTTGGAAAATAAGAAGTACTCATGGTCAAACCCCAGCGGAACGTACCACTGTCTGGCTCCATTTCACCAGCAAGGATTTGAAAGAGGGTGGTGATCGCCAGGTTGTTGGTACCGGCAAAACCAATTTTCTCACCCTTATTGACAACCATCGAAAAATTGTCCAGCACTCGGATACCATCAATATCTTTGGTGATGTTACTGACCTCAAGAATAACATCACCACACGGACGACCTGGTTTAAAATGTATAAACGGATACTTTCTTGAGGACGCTGGCAGATCTTCCAGCTCAAGTTTATCGAGAAGCTTCTTTCTCGACGTCGCCTGCCGTGCTTTGGAGGCGTTGGAAGAAAACCTGGCGATAAATTCTTTCAGATCTTTTGCCTTGGCCTCTGCCTTGCGGTTGGCATCCTGCCGCTGTATTTTGAGTATTTCACTGGCCTGATACCAGAAATCGTAGTTACCGACATAGATCCTGATCTGCCCATAATCGATATCCGCCATATGGGTGCATACCTGATTGAGAAAATGCCTGTCATGAGAGACGATGATAACGGTATTCTGGAAGCGCTCCAGAAAGCCCTCTAGCCAGATGATCGATTTACGGTCCAGGTTGTTAGTCGGTTCATCGAGCAGCAGAATGTCAGGGTTGCCGAAAAGGGCCTGGGCAAGTAAAACCCGCACTTTCTCACCACCCCCGAGTTTTTTCATCTTTTTATCGCGCAGCTCTTCTCCAATCCCAAGTCCACTGAGCAGAACCGCCGCTTCTGACTCAACTTCGTAGCCATTCATTTCGGCAAATTCCGCCTCCAGTTCGCCGCTGAGGATACCGTCTTCTTCTGTAAAGTCGGTCTTTGCATAGAGGCTTCCCCGTGCCACTATGATTTCGTGAAGGCGGGTGTGAGCCATCAGAACAGTCTGGGCAACAGTCATCTCGTCAAAAGCGAACTGGTCCTGGCTAAGCATGGCAATGCGCTGCCTTGAACCGACAAAGACCTCACCGCTGTCAGCATCAAGCTGACCGGCCAAAATTTTTAGAAAAGTGGATTTACCGGCACCATTGGCACCGATCAGCCCATAGCAGTTACCAGGGGTAAATTTTATTTCAACGTCTTTAAAAATTACGCGTTTACCATAGGCCAGGGCAATGTTTGAAGCTTGTATCATATGTCTCTCAGAAATATCAGTTGTCCAGAAACAATTTGGAAGACAGCAGGGGAACCGGAAGAAAACCGGGCCAAATCGTGCCAAATCCTCATGTGGCAGCCATCTTGCCGGTGGGTACTGGTCAGTTCTATCATTGCTGGACGGTGGATTATTTAAAAAAGGCCGGAAGGTACCACAGTGCAAGAGAAAGATGCAAGCATATTCTGCACATCTATCTTATTAAAAATGGGTGAAAATTGTGGTCGGCTATTAGCCTACGGTAGGTGTCGGACCTGTGTTGGTATAGAGCAGGAACTCCTGCCGAAACGTATCATGAAAGCGCTACAATGTTCAGAGCATCATTTTTTGAAGCTGCGCCAATCACCCGACAGTTCCTCATGAAGCGATACAGCCATTACCTGCCGGTCAATAAGCGTTATGGATGAATAAGCTATTTCCTGCATAAATTCACGATAGTGACTTTGATGAAAAAGAGACCAACACTCCTCATTGCCTGCGATTGTTCAGTAGGTGGAATCATTATGAATATGAAAAAAGAGTATGTGATCATATAAAATTTTAGTGACCAGCGAATGTTTATTGTTTTAATTCAATGTTATGACAATGATGTCAGGAAAAATCGCTCTTGCGCGGTGACTGTTTCATCATATTTAAAATAGTTATTGGAAATAAGATCATGCCACATGTATTTACTTACGGCTCGCTCATGTTTGATGCGGTTTGGAATATTGTTGTTAAAGGGGAGTATGAAAAATCAACCGCCACACTAGCAAACTATATCCGCCGTGCCGTCATTGCCGAGGAGTATCCGGCAGTATTCTATCAAACGGGCTCATCAGGAGTAGTCGGCATTCTCTACTACAATGTCACGGAGAGCGACGTTCTTAGACTCGATAAATTTGAAGGTCAGTTTTATACCAGAAAGCATGAACAGGTAATGTTAGAAAATACCACCCTGCTCTGGGCTGAAGTGTATGCCATTAGAAATAGCTATCGCCATATTGTTTCTGAAAAGGACTGGGACCCTGTTTATTTCGAGGCAACTGCAATAAAACGGTTCATCCAGAAATATACAGGCTTTCATCGAACAGGGTAATTTGCCCCAGCACCATGGTCTCAGCGAAAACCGGCCATGAAGCCACTGCTTTTCCACTTTTCTTTTATATGCCGAAGCCTGGATTATGACAGTTCTGATGATATAGAAATTGCCTGTTGAGCCCCTTTTAATGCAGTTTTTAAATGTCGCTCACAATTATCAGGATCATCTTTGGATATCAATGCAAGCTCCACACCACCAATTACACCCCCTAAGGCATTACGCAGATCATGGAGTTTTTTTCTATTCTCCGGTTTACTCGAACGCTCAATGACCTCTTCAGTTGAGTCTACTCTCTCAGGAGAGGCGTGAATATCCTCTGCGATCGGGGGTGACTTGAGCCACTTGATCAGAAAGTGTTGTAAGGTCTCGATCTTATATGGTTTGCCCATATAGTCATTCATGCCGGCCTCAAAACATTTTTCTTTATCTCTTTTAGTGATATGAGCGGTAAGGGCAATGATTATATTCTTCGTATACGTACCTTCAAGTGATCTGATTTTTCTTGTTGTTTCATAACCGTCCATTTTAGGCATCTGACAATCCATGAATATCAGATCGAAGCTCTTTTGCTGAACCAGATCGAGCGCTTCCAAACCATCATCCGCTGTGGTTACTTTGCATCCCAACTGTTGCAGGTAGGCTATCGCAACTTCCTGATTTATTTGGTTGTCTTCTACCAACAGGACTTGTGGTTGACTCTGCCAAATGATACCTTTCGGGGGTGTTACCTGTTTCTGAATTTCGCGCTCCGGTACAACGGGTACATCAAGAAAGAACGAGAAGGTAGTTCCAACACCAGGTGTGCTTTCAACATGAATCCTTCCCCCCATGAGCTTGACGAGGCGGCTGGAGATCGCCAGCCCGAGGCCGGTTCCACTAAAATAGTTTGAGCCCTCTGTTCTTACCTGCTTAAACGGCGAGAATATGCTCTCAAGATTCTCGGCTGCGATTCCAACCCCGGTATCGCTCACCCTAAATGAAAGACGAACCATTTCATTTGGCAGGCCAGCAGACGTTACATTTAATCGCACCTCACCTGTTTCTGTGAATTTGCAACCGTTGTTCAAGAGATTGTTTAAAACCTGTGTAAGCCGGTTTGGGTCGGATGCTACGGTAAAAATTGTCAAATCTGTAACATCTTCTTTCAATGATATACCTTTTTTATGAGCAACCTCTCTATAGACCTCACAGATACTGAAGATGGTTGACTTCACGTCCATTGGTACAGATTCAATAACTAACTCATCCGCTTCAATCTTGGTGAAGTCAAGTCCATCTGAGATAACATTGAGTAACCAGTCTGAACTGTTTTTCATCAGATTGACATAATATTGCTGCTTTGTTTCAAGGTTCGTCATGTCCAGCAGATCGAGCATGCCGATTAAGCCGTTGAGAGGTGTACGAATCTCATGACTCATGGTCGCCAGGAAATTTGATTTTGCCCGGTTGGCCTCCTGTGCCCTGACCAGGGCACGTTCTAACCTGCTGAGTAAGGCTGCCACGTAGAGAGGCAGCGCCACTAAACCTACCAAAAGGCCAATATTGACAGAAAACTCTGCTGACCATCTGCTAGAAAAGAGCAGTACACTACTGAAACCAATAATACTCAAGACCATTGAAAAAAGGAGATATTGCTTCCCGAAGCGGAATCCGTTGCCGAACGAGACCCACAGGTAAACAATAAAAATTGGTGCCACCAGGTCCCCGTTGAGCAGAAGAAAGGCTGTAGCCGTACCGTTGTCCAGAATACTGCCAAAAATCCTTCTTGGAACATTTACTCCCGGGCTCTTGATGATTGAAAGAAGAATAGCAAAGGCGAGTATAAAAAAAGCTATCATGCCGGTTACCGAAATAACCTGAAAATTCCCTTTATCGGTATCCATAACAGACAGCAGGTAGATTCCTGCAACAATTCCTATCAGGAGCCTGATAACAGCTTGCTCATGTTCCGGGTCTGAACGCTTTTTGGCAGAGGGAACTACCCTCGCAAGAATTTTACGCAATGCTCCTTTTGTAATCGGATTGTCCATTCAGCCACCAGTTTCTTGAAAATTCTGGTTTTATTATATGTGCCAGAAAATCATAATGGTAGCTAATATTTCACCTATCAGAAGCTAACATCATTCTGATAAGCCCAATATTATCCTTTGGAAAAAATCGGTGAGCCAGGGTTATGAGACTAAGTGAAAGTTTTTTCTGGTCGTTTGTGGAGAGATTACAGCCTCATTGGGCCGACATTAGTTCTGATAATCCATGGGTAGTTGTCTCTTCTTGGGTCAGTATACTCCAATGGGAAAAGACCTGTCTGAATGGCACAATTCTCACACATTTTTATTTTCTAAAAGGTGTAGATTTCCTCTTCTTCGAAATCCTCTTTACACTTTATTCAATGCGTGAGCCATTCTTTCTTAAAAGTGAATTGTGCCAGAATTGTCAGATAATTCTCGCCCTTGTCCGAGGGATAATCGAGAGGAGGCCATTTTTGCTTCTCAACTTTCTCAACCATGGCATGAAACCAGGTCCACTCCGTCTCTTTTGTAACCTGCCAGACGACATGCTTCAAAAATCTTAAAAGTGTGGCCGATACGAACGTGTTACATTGACATTCCCTTCTCTCTTTCCATTGTATATAATAGAACTGTCTATATCAGGGT
>CAZOWJ010000025.1:0-42375 GCA_964583415.1 uncultured Desulfocapsaceae bacterium | reverse complement strand
ATGAAAAAATTAATGTTTATGCAGAAGACTATCGCCGTACTGTTATTGCCCTGAGAGATGCAACATTGAATGTTGAGAAAGCAGGACTGAGCCAATATATCAACAGCGATCTCAACTCAACAATCAGGAGGGTATAATCATGGAAAAATTCCTCCTTCAACTCTTCATTTTTTTGACTGCAGCAGCCATTGCCGTCCCTATTGCTAAAAAAATGGGCCTTGGTTCAGTGCTCGGATACCTCATAGCAGGTATCATTATCGGACCCTTTTGCCTCTCACTGATTGGTGATATTGAAGAAGTCATGCATTTCACTGAGTTTGGTGTGGTGATGATGCTCTTTCTCGTCGGGCTTGAGCTCAAACCATCCCTGCTCTGGCAGATGCGTACACCAATATTAGGGATGGGGGGAGTACAGGTTGTTCTATCGAGCATTATAATCGGCGGTGTATCTCTTATCTTTCTGCCTTGGCAGCAGGGAATCGCCATTGGTCTCATCCTCTCTCTTTCTTCTACAGCCATAGTTTTACAAACCTTACGGGAAAAGGAATTGATGGAGACATCAGCAGGAAGATCTGTTTTTTCTGTTCTTCTGTTTCAGGATCTGGCAGTCATTCCAATACTTGCCGTCTTACCGCTTTTGGCAACAGTGGTAATGCATGATGACGGACATCATGACTCAGTATTTTTTGATATTGGATCACTGCCCGGATACATGCAAATTGGTGTTACGCTCCTGGCAATTTTCTCTGTTTTCTTTCTTGGTAAATTTGCATGCAGGCCAATATTCAGGGCGATTGCAGCAACACGTGTCAGGGAGATCTTTGTTGCTGCAGCTCTCGCTCTTGTCGTTGGCATATCACTGCTAATGATGGCAGTAGGTCTTTCTCCTGCCCTCGGAACTTTTCTTGCCGGTGTTGTCCTTGCGGATAGTGAATACCGCCATGAACTCGAGAGCGATATAGAGCCATTTAAGGGATTATTGCTTGGGATATTTTTCATTTCAATAGGGGCCAGTCTCAACTTTACACTGATCGGAGAAAAGATCCTGTTAATCGCAGGAATTACAATCGCCTTGATAGGTATAAAATGGTTCGTACTGGTCATAACTGGTTTCATTTTTAAAATTGCGAAAAATGAACGCTCGCTCTTTGCTATTGCACTTGCCCAGGGAGGGGAATTTGCTTTTGTACTCTTTCAGTTTTCTAAAACCAATGGTGTGTTACCAGGGGAGACCATAGAACCCCTTATTTCAGCCGTTGCAATCTCCATGTTCCTTGCACCGCTGCTTTTCATGGCACATGATAAATTCAGTGCAGGTAGACAGGGAGAAGGAAAAGTAGAGCGTGACGCAGATACGATAAATAATAGTGGACAAAAGGTCATTCTCGCTGGATTTGGCCGTCTCGGAACAGATCTTGGTCGTTTCCTTATTTCAGCAGGAATCAAACCAGTCATTCTCGATCATGATGCAGCCAATGTGGATGTTTTGAGAAAGTTCGGATTTGAGGTGTATTACGGAGATATCACAAGGCTTGACTTGCTTGAAGCAGCAGGAGCCTCCGAAGCTGAACTTCTCATAATAACTATAGGTGATATAGAAAAATCAAGAGAGCTTGTTGAATTAGCGGGCAAACACTATCCCCACCTTAAAATATCAGTCAATGCTTCGGACCGATTCTCTGCTTATGAACTTATGGACCTTGGAATTACCCAAATACGAAGGGAAACATTTGGCAGTGCTTTAGCACTTGGTCAGGATGCACTGCAGCTTCTAGGGAGAGATCCTTATGAAGCACACAAATTAGCTCGTCTTTTTCGGAAGAATGACGAAGACATGATGCCTGAACTCTACAAAACACTTAGGGAAGATGAGGACAAGTACATATCAATGTATCAGAAGCATAATGCAGACCTTGAGGAAATCATGACTCTCGATTTGAAAGCGGATATGGAAGAGCTTGATAAGGCATGGACTGCAGCAAACCCAGAAGAATAAAAGTCAGATAGGTGAAGCAATGTTTGAAACCAGACCTCAGGGCCATTCTTTTTCTCTGAAGTTTATTTGTGATGAAAGCTGACTAAGTTACAAGTTGTATGGTTAATGTTGCCATATTAAAGGTTGTCATTCTTTAACAACGCCCAAATAGTAGATTTCTGTAAGTCTGCAGGGTCACACGTTATCGCAATGGTAGAGGCTATTAGTGGCAATATTAACCATTTAAGCAAACCTGCAAGTTAGGACTATTCCAGTGAAGCCACGGTTCAGTTGTTCCCGTTTGACCTTAACATTGCCCTCACGAACCTTCACTTCAATACGACAGCTTCATATACGCGCTCTTAATCTCCTCGGGCTGGATGCACAGGTAGTCTAATGTCTGCTTTTGGCTCGTATGGTTGAACATCACCATCAGCTCCGGTATTGAGGTTCCGCACCTTGTTCTTTGGTGAACGCCAAAAGTTTTACGCATCGTGTGTGATCCGAAATTACCTCGAAGATTGATATAAGCACACCACCTTTTCACAAGCTGAGTAACTGTTTTAACGGTGATCTGGCCGCGCTGGCCCTGAAATAGATAATCGGTGTCTTTATATTTATCACCGAGGTCGATGAGCAGCCTCTGTATCGCCGTAGCTACTTCATTATTAAGAGTGATCCGACGTCTTTTACCGGTCTTTTTCTCGATAATTTCAATTTCATGACCCGGTTTCACCCCTCTCACCCGGCCTATAGTCAAACCAAGAATGTCCGACGCCCGCAAATTTGTATTTATGCCGATAGCAAAAATTGCGGCATCTCTCGGCGAATCAGCAATCAACTTTTTAATTGCACGGACATCTTTTAGTCTGCGGATGGGTTGAACTTTCATAGCGTCTCCTTTTGCTCATTATCTAGGATCTTTATATGTCCTGAAATAGCAAAAAGACACGAGTTTTTTGATAGGCAATTTAGCTGCGGGTCTCAAACGTAGACAGGGATTGGGAAAAGAAAAACTGGGAACTTTTTAGATAAAAAGGGACGAGTTCACTTTAGTACACATTGACAGCACATTAACTCAAGGAAAAATTCACCTATCAATTAATGCTAATTGACAATAATTAATATATAGATTAATGTTTTTCATAAATAATTAACAAATAGGTTAATACATGAAACCTGAACATAAGATTATTATAAGAGAGCAGCTTGAAGCTACGCTGAATCTCGTCTCGAAGGCAGCGAAAACTAGCCGCCCTCAAAAAGGCTGGATACGTGCGGTTCGAGAGGCCTTAGGAATGTCAGGCAAGCAATTCGCAAATCGACTAGGAGTAAAACCTCCTCGAATTACTGCCCTTGAAAAAGATGAGATGACTGGTGCCGTTACAATAAAAAAGATGCAGGAAGCGGCAAATGCTCTCGATTGTGATTTATTCTATGCTTTAATCCCTCGCGAAACTCTATCAGAGAGCGTCCGAAAACAAGCTGAAAATTTAGCGAAAAAACGAATTCAAAGAGTTTCACATTCAATGTTACTTGAGTCTCAACAGCTTTCAAATTCCGAACAAAAAAAGGCGCTCAATGCTGAAGTAGAAAAAATCCTTAGACAAATGCCTAGAGAATTGTGGGAAGATCATGGCTGAATTTGAATATCCACCCGGAGCAACCCCTATTGATCCTGACGAAGCTGACGGGCTTCTTTTGTCACATATTACTACCCTATCGGAGCTGAATCGTTGGGAACAGGAAAATATTATAGAGGCTGAAGATTGGGCCTCTCGGCGCAGACCAGATAATTTGCTGAGTGTTGATTTCATTCTCAAACTACATAAAAAGATGTTCGGTATAGTCTGGAAATGGGCAGGATCTTTTAGAAGAAGTGAAAAAAATCTAGGCGTTGATCCTTTGTCTATTCGCTCTGCTCTTAAAGAATTACTGGAAGATGTCAAAGCCTGGATCGAGTTTGAAACATATCCGGCTGATGAAATAGCCGCACGATTTCATCACCGTCTTGTAGCCATTCACCCGTTCCCTAACGGGAATGGTCGCCATGCACGGCTTTTGGCAGATTTACTTCTTGTGCACACACTGGATAGACCGCGATTCACATGGGGAAGCAGCAGTTTGATTAACGCTGGAGAATGCAGAACTAATTACATCAATGCACTTAGGTCGGCTGATAAGCATGACTACGATCCGCTTCTTGATTTTGTCAGGTCGTAAAGTTCTCATGTGGAGATTGTTACACAGAGTTATATTGGTAAACTCAACACTTTTTAAGTAAAAAGAGACCAGCCCTACTGAATACTTTCCAGTCACATATTTCATCGGCCGTCCAGAGTGTCCGTGTATAATTCACTCATTCATTCCTTCTACCGTTCTCCTCATTGTTTCAAAGCCCTGCAGCACAAATTACAGTGAACATCGCGATGACTGAGCCAGGATGTTCCCAAACTGTTGTTGTGCGGTTGTTCCGAGATATCGTTTTCTCAAAACGGTATCATTCTTGTTCCCGGTTCATGTTTTCTCTGTTTCCAGGGTGGTGCCAGCGAGCATGGTTTATGCTCGACGTATAAACCGTGCCGGAGGCACCACCCTGCTTCTCCTAAGCTCGCTGATTTTCAATCTATCTGCAATAGAGGTAGATTGCCGAAAAAACATGGTCACTGACCGTGTTCAATTAGCACGAGCACACACTGGCTTTCCAGTTCTCCAGGCCGACCAAGATGCTATATCCACCGATGCTCTAAGGTACTAGATGAGCATCTATGCCGGTGAAAATGAAAACATTTTCCAGTGGACTCCCAGCTGCGAGGACCTATATCGACAGAGAAAATGGGGAAAAGGCTGAATTGCATAATTTAGCTTTGCTCCATAGGAGTACACACCGACCTGGAGAACCGGTATTTCCTGCCAAGATCCTGATGAACTTGGCACAAAACACTGCCGTCTCGAACCGAGAATGACGAGCAATACCATGTGGAAAACCTATGGGCCTGTGAGCAAAAAGCGAGTCGATTACTTTGCGGCCGTCGATGAGGAAGATATGCAAGGTACCGTCAATTACCACCAGATGTCAATGGATCTTCTTGGACACTACAGGAAAAGAAAAACCCCGAAAGCCTTACTGGCTCTCAGGGTTTTGGTGTTTATTGGACTTTACTGGATCTTACAATGGTGGAGGCGGCGGGAGTCGAACCCGCGTCCGCAAATGCTCCCCCTTCGTATCTACATGCTTAGTTCCCGACTTGAAGTTTCGCGCCAGGTTTGCCGCGGGAACAGAGCGGACCTGGTGCTATTCTGCGAGAATCTCGCCTTCTGACGTACAGACACCATCATCAGGCCAGCCCGTTGAGTCGGCGCTCCGATCCGGTCTTACGGGCGAAGACCGGGGGAACGGCAGAGCAGACTAAGCTGCTACTGCGTAGTTATAATCGTCGGCGATTATAAAATAAGTTCTATCAGTTTTACGAGCAGACAGAAGCTCGGCATGCAACGATAAGCTTACACATCCCCGTCGAAGCCGTTTCGCCCCCTTATTGTAAAAGATCAGTTTTCGTTGTTGCGCCTCATTTCGCGCTGAACCTCGCGGTCGGACTGTTTTTTCTTCAGTGCCGCCCGTTTATCATATTGTCTCTTGCCTCGGGCAAGACCCAACTCTACCTTTGCCTTGCCGCTACTATTAAAGTATATCTTCAGTGGTATCAGAGCAAGGCCTTTTTCCTGCAGTTTGCCAATAAGTTTTTTTATTTCGCGTTTATGTAGCAGGAGCTTGCGCATCCGGATTGGCTCATTCGGGTTGTGGGTTGCAAAACTATAGGAAGATATGTGTACATTGTGCATAATCGCCTCTCCCTTGGCGTCGATTTTGACATAGCCATCCTTTAAATTGGCCTTTCCTGCCCGGAGAGACTTAACCTCCGGTCCATTGAGAACCATACCTGCCTCGATTTTCTGCTCGATATGATAATTGTGATAGGCCTTTTTATTCTGGCAGACAATTTTCCCACCCATGTGCTCTTAACTCTTCCCTCTAGTGCTCTGAAGTTACCCTTAAGGCTTCCTCATAGGTTGTGATACCAGCCTGAATTTTATTCCACGCGTCCTCACGTAGAGTAGTCATTCCTTCCCTGATTGCAACCTGACGCATTTCTTCTCCCGTTTTTCCTTCAGCAATCATCATTTTCATCTGCTGGGAAAGAGGGAAAATCTCAAATATTCCGCAACGCCCTTTATAGCCGGTTCCACGACACTCCCTGCAGCCCGTTCCTCTTTGCAGCGTAACAGGATCGTTACCGTTAATCGGAAAGCCCATTTTGTAAAGCTTTTCCGCCTCTATCTCAAATGATTCTGAACAATGTACACATATCTTTTTTACCAGACGCTGGGCCATTGCACCAAGAAGCGTGGAGCCAATCAGAAATGACTGCAAACCAAGATCCATGAGTCTCACAATAGAGGAGACGGCATCATTTGTATGAAGGGTTGAAAAGACAAGATGGCCGGTCATTGCTGCCTGCACGGCATGAGCAGCCGTGTCGAGATCGCGTATCTCGCCAATCATAATCACATCCGGGTCCTGGCGAAGGATGTTTCTTAAAATGGTAGAAAAGGTGATGTTAATGAGTGGCTGTACTGCAATCTGATTGAACTCCTCGTACACCATCTCTACCGGATCTTCCACTGTCACCAGGTTTATCTCAGGAGACGATATTTCTTTGAGGGCAGAATAGAGGGTGGTCGATTTACCGCTGCCTGTGGGGCCGGTTACCAGAACAATACCATGGGGTGCATGCATGAACGAATCAAATATACTGTAATCGCGTTTTGAAAATCCGAGGTGTTTAAGCGATTGAAAAATAACATCAGGGTCGAGCAGCCTGAGAACCGCTTTTTCTCCAAAAGATACCGGCACTGTTGAAACCCGAATCTCGATATCTTTTTCACCAGATACGCCAACCTTGATCCTGCCATCCTGAGGCCGCCGTTTTTCTGCAATATCCAGGCGAGACAGAAATTTGATCCTGGAAACAATCGCTGAATGAACGGCCTTTGGTAATTTATAAATTGTGTGCAATGAACCATCTATACGGAACCTGATCAAACATATATCCCGTTTCGGTTCGATGTGAATATCACTTGCCCGCTGATCGAGAGCGTAATGGAAAATATGATTTACCGCATTTTTAATATGCTGGTCAGAAGACGTTATGCCCTTGGTGGTGATTTTTACATAACGCTCGAGGTTGCCAATATCGACTGCAGAGCCACCCGAGAGAGACCCTATCTGGTCCTCTGCTGCACTGATCGAACTCTGAAAGCCGAAAAACTCCCCCAAGATTCGTTTAATATCTGATTTAGTAGCTACGTAAGCTTTGGTCTTGACCTGGTTTGCCTGCTCAATGTCTGACAGGACAGGCTGGCTGTCGGGATGGTATACTGCAACTTCGAGGACTCCATCAACAATATTAAAAGGCAATAATAACTGCCGGATAGCGAAGTTTTTAGGAATCGTTTTGGTAACGATATCCATATCCAGCTCAAGCGGATCCAATTTTTTAAATGGTAATTTGGTCTCTTCGCCAACAGCCCGCATGATCATTTCTTCATCAACCAGCTGGTCACCACCCCTTTTCTTGAGATTAAAAGAGACAATAATGTCAATTAAATCCGGATAGTTTTTGTCGAGAGGATCATCACTGCCGTGCTGTTTGAGCAATTTCTGACGCTTCTTGCCCTTCTCCAGGTTGACAAATTTACATTGTTTTTCAGATAAAACACCTTGCCGCTTCAGTAAGACAAGCAAAGCGTCGCTATACAGTAGCTTCATCGATTCTCCTTAGCTTCTATCGATTAATCAGACTACTCTATTGTCTACTTTTCTCTTCATTTTCGCAAGGTTCTTTCGTTTCAGGATGAAATGAGATTACGCAAGGTTCTCAGGTTTTCTGTGTCTTCGAGCAAAGCATCACCTTTGGGTGTTTCCAGGGTCATCGGATGGTTTTGAAATCGTGGATCGTTGAGCAGATGAGTAAACCCAGTCAGGCCAATACAGCCCTGACCGATATGCTCATGTCGGTCTACCCGGCTGCCAAGATCTTTTTTAGAGTCATTGAGGTGAAAGAAGTGCAAATGCGCAAGGCCAATTTCCCGGTCAAACTCCTGCATGGTCATTTGATATGCCTCCACACTACGAATATCATAGCCGGCCGCAAAAATGTGACAGGTGTCAAGGCAGACACCGATCTTATCCTGAAAACGAGACCTGTCTCTGATAGAGCCAAGCTCATGAAAACTGCTTCCCAGCCCGGTCCCTTGTCCAGCGGTGGTTTCCACCAGAATCATGGCATCCGATTCTGCCTGGTCTATTGCTTCGTCTAGTGCACCGACAAACCGATCAAGCCCAACCTCAACGCCATCTCCGGTATGAGAACCAGGATGCAGGACAACATAGGGTATTGACAACTGGTGACAGCGCCGCAGTTCTTCCACGAACGTTTCAATAGATTTTTTACGCAGTTCCGGCTTTCCGCTTGCCAGATTGACCAGATATGATGCGTGAGAAGCAACAATCATTTTGTGGCACTGCTGCCAGCTCTCAAGATAACTGTCAATTTCTTCTTCAGTCAACGGTTTCGGACGCCATTGCCGCTGATTACGGGTAAAAATCTGCAGCGATTCACCCCCTACCTTGTTTATCCTTTCAAAGGCGTAATGCAGCCCCTTGCTGACCGACTCATGTGCTCCGAGTAATGGCATGATTAATACTTAATTCCCCAGATGAAATTATATTGGCGTTTCCGACGGATACTTCTCTGTCCTGAACTTTTCAATCTGCTCTCGGTAGAACTCCCTCTGTGAAGTTGCTCCGCTCAAAGCTTCCATTTCCGTGCGGATGGCCTCTTCCACTAACCCATTTGCCCAGTAGGCTGTCGCCAGGGTATCGAGGACATGTGCTTTGGAGTTTCTCAAAACGGCTCTCTGGGCAAGAATCAAGGCCCTCAAGGGGTCTCGCAGCGTAGAATCCTCACTTGTCAACAGAAGCCAGGCAAGGTTGTTCAGCACCACAGGGTTGCCTGGGTCAATCTCCAGGGCTTTATTATAGGCAACAAGCGCTCGCTGCTCCATCTGCCTGTTGATCATCAAATCACCCACCAACTGAAACCAGAGCGCTTTATCTTCTATATTCTGAACTCGACTTAACAAATCAAGCTCGATGTATTTCTCCTGATAGTTTTTTGCCATTTCATCTGTCGGCACCTGTTTTACCAACACGGCAACAGATACAAGGATAAGCATATAGATGAGAAGGCTTCGACGAACTTTTTTATCCTGCCTGTCAATTATTGATGGTTCTTTTTCACACCTCTCCAGCGTATCAATCCGCTCACCAATACCGAAATGATGCCAGTTTGGTTTCTTTTTACTCTCCCCACTTGTACCGGCAATTCTATCAAAGGCTGAAATCAGGGCCCGACCACTCCCCAGTATTTTGATAACATAAAGATCAGCCTGCCGCTCAAAGTTGCGGATAAAGTAGCCGAAGATAAACCTGAAGTAGAGCAGCAGGAGAATGAGAAACGGCACCCCAACGATCAGGCCGACAATCGTGTCAGGATTCATCTTCTCACTGGTCAACAGTTGAAAGACCCACTCAAAAGAAAATGAATAGTAAAAAAGAGGTTCTGCCAGCAATCCGGCTATTACACTGAACCCACTGATCAAAAGTATGTACATTAATAGATGTTTCTTCTTTACATGACCGATCTCATGCGCCATAACTGCTTCCAGTTCACTGATCGACATGGTCTCAATGATTGCCGGGGTCAGCAAAATATAGCGAAGTCCAGGTACCAGCCCCATAACCCCCGCCGTCAAAACCTGTCCTTCAAAAAGCGGCCAGATATAAAGCTCTACTTTAAAATTCTGACGCCTGCAAAAATCACTGAGATAGTCTTTTAAAGAACCTTCAGGCAATTTTTTACACCCCCAGAGACGCCGCACCAGCGGAGGAAAAAAAATCATCACAAAAACCAGAAAGATGACAAAGAAGAGCAGATCCCCCAATGTTGAGGACATAAAGGTTTTCAACCCATCAAATGGGGCAAGTGCGAGCAGATCGTAAAACAGGGACAAAACAACCCAGGGCAGCACAATCGGCAGATTTGTCCTGATATTCAAGGCCAGAAACGTACTCAGCCGGTACCGTTTTCCAAAAACATAAAAATAACTGTTCCGTGCTGTCAGCCACATGAGTGATAAAAAGGCGATGAACAAGGCCAGGCCGGCGATATTTGTCAGAACAGGCAGCCTGTCTCCAAAACTGAAGAAAGAACAGTAATATTTTACGTCAGTGAATGATAATAACCCGGCATAGAAAACAAGAGCCAGGACAGAAAATCTTTTTTCAGCCTTGAAGTATCCCGCCGAAGTTCGCGTCCCGGTGCCCTGAAAAGAACGATGTGATAAGTAGGCATAAAGACCGAAGCACCCCGACATAACCAGCAGTAACTCCAGTAAAGAAGCAGCAGGTGCAGCTGGAGCAGACTTAATGCTGAACAGGAAAATAGCTGTCAGGAAAATAAGCAGGTTACTATAAATCACGTTATTTAATTGGATTAAAATTAATCAAAACGACAACCCGTTGCCATTATAATGCTCTTTAAAGGCAACAGCAAGGAAGTCAGTGAATATCAAAAAGCTCTTTAAAACTGCACAATCATTCCATACTCAGTATCGCATTTGTTTTGTTTTTTCCACACTATTATCTTTTTTTATTGACATTACCACTAACATAAGATTTATTTGACAGTTTAACTGCCGGAAGGGCGCATAGCTCAGTTGGCTAGAGCCACCGGCTCATAACCGGTCGGTCGTAGGTTCGAGTCCTACTGCGCCCACCATTATTAACAAACCAGATTTACACTGGGATCTTGAAAAGAAAAAGAACTGGAAGACATGCACGAGGGATGAAGACAGGCACCCTCTTTCTGGATACACAGCGTTCAGGTGAAAAAAACAACACCCTGGACGAAGAAGGGCTAAAGGTACACTCCGAAAGGGATGTACCTTTTTTTTATGGTTTTTGAAAAATATCAACTATTTTAATGGCTGTCACAATCAAAGATATCATCAAATGTCTTGACGAAATCGCTCCATTTGCCATTGCGGAGTCCTGGGATAATGTTGGTCTGCTCGTGGGAAACCGTAATCGTGAAGTGAGATCAATACTGGTTGGTCTCGACCCCACCATGAGATTGCTTAATGAGGCGGTCACGGTTGGAGCGGATACGGTCATTACTCATCACCCTGCCATTTTCAAACCGATACCTTCTATTGATACTGCCGAACCGGCGGGAAAATTTCTTGAGAAAGCCTTGAATAATCACATTAATGTTTTTGCCTGCCACACTAACTTTGACAGTGTCGCTCCTGGAGTAAATGATGAACTTTCAGATCTCCTCGGGCTTGAAAATATCAGCCCCTTAGTACCTGATTCGTCCCAGCATATTGATGGTGCCGGAATGGGGAGGCTGGGGTATTTTCCGCAGCCACTTGAGCGAACAACTTTCATAAGCAAGCTCCTCAATATACTAGAACTTCCTTCAATCCAGGCAGCAGGCAGCATCCCCGAGATGGTATCTTGTGTTGCACTCTGCGGTGGCAGCGGATCAGAGTTTGCAGAAGTTGCCCGACGGTGCGGCGCCGATCTTTTTATAACTGCAGAAGTCAAACACAACATTGCCCGTTGGGCAGAAGAAGCAAATTTTTGTATTATCGACGGAACTCATTATGCCACCGAAAAACCTGCGCTACGATTACTGGTTAAAAAAATAAAGACCTACGCGGACACACACCGCTGGGACATCTCACTCAACGAAACAACGACAGAACGCCACCCATTTACGATGGTGGATACAAATAGTTATATATAAACAAAAAATCAAACAGGAGAAACGTCTTGAACGAACAAACAGAACAACTTGTCTCTCTGCAGGTGATTGATCTTGAAATTGATCAGATAGACAATGAGATTAAAAAGGAACAGGAAGAACTCGATAAACGCATATCAGCTTTGGCGGCAAGAGAGAGTCATATCAACGAACTCACTTCAAGTATCGAGACTTTTGAGCGGGAAAGACGCACTCTGGAAGATGAAATGACTGACAAGATTGCCCGCGTCAAAGAACGACAATCAAAGATGATGCAGGTGCAGACAAGCCGCGAGCAGACAGCTCTTCTCAAAGAAATTGAGGACGCGAAAAAAAACGCCAAAGAAAACGAGGAGAAAATTGTCGCAATCATGGAGCAGGTTGAAAACCTGACGACCGAGCTTACCGAAGAAAAAAATGTTCTTAAAACGGAAAAGAAGCTGGTTGCTGAAGAAACTGAAAAAGTCAGAGGGGCTATCGAAAAGATCAACAAAGGCAAAAAGACCAAGAAAAACAAGCGTGACAGACAGGCCAAAGGCCTTGAGGACACCATAATCAGGAAATATGACATCCTCAGAGATCGCAGAAACGGCCTGGCAATTGTCAATGTCCTCGGAGGTGTCTGTCAGGGTTGTTTCATGAACCTGCCGCCCCAGCAGTACAATATACTGCTCAGGGGAGACATGATGCTTGAATGTCCATCCTGCCAAAGATTGATTTACCATCAGGAGCTTGATAATTAATCGCATTTTCTCCTTTCAACTTTTCGATTTAATCACTACATTAATTGCTGGAGCGGGTACATGATCGCTCCGGCAATTTTTTTTGCCGGGGAGGAAAGTCCGAACTCCGCAGGGCAGGATGGTTCGTAACGCGAACGCCGGGCGACTGGCGGAAAGTGCCACAGAAAACAAACCGCCCGATTCTATCGGGTAAGGGTGAAACGGTGAGGTAAGAGCTCACCGCTCTCATGGTGACATGCGAGGCAGGGTAAACCCCATCCGGAGCAAGACCAAATAGGGAGATGATTGAGGGCTGCCCGTCCAAGATCTCCGGGTAGGTTGCAAGAGGTGTCGGGTGACCGACATCCCAGTTAAATGATCATGGCCTTAATGGGTACAGAATTCGGCTTACAGCCCGCTCCTTTTTTCCTTATATAAGATGAATTTTCAGGGTTATTACCGTAAATATTGAGCTTTTAGATGGCCAATCCTGCAGCAGCAATAATTCCAGCCGCCGGAAGCGGTACGCGTATGAACGCGGCGATACCAAAACAGTACCTAAGCCTGGCAGGCAAGCCAATCATTATCCATACAATAACTGCATTCATTAACTGTCAGGACATCTCCCAGATAATTGTTGTTGTGCCATCGGACAAGCTGACAGAGACAGAAACCTTGCTGGTCAATCACCAACTGGACAGAAATAAAATCTCCGTTATTGCAGGTGGCCTTCGACGGCAGGATTCCGTTTTAGCCGGACTAAAAAAGGTTGAACCAGGTATTGATATTGTTCTTGTTCACGATGGTGCCCGTCCGCTCATCACTCCTGAACTCATCAGCCGCTGTTACCAGGCAACACAGCAATCTGGGGCTGCAATTATGGCAATTCCGGTCAAGGATACTCTTAAGAAGGGAAATTCTGATCAATTCGTTGAAGACACCATCGACCGCAGTTATCTGTGGCACGCTCAAACCCCCCAGGGAGCGCGAAAAGAACTCTTGCTTGAATCCTATGCTGGCGCTGAAACAACTGATTTTACTGATGAGTCGTCACTTCTGGAGCAGGCTGGCATTGAAGTTCAACTCGTTGTTGGAGCGGAATCAAATATCAAAATTACCAACCCTGAAGATCTTGAACTAGCTGAAAGAATCATGACAAAACCACATACAACAATGCGTATCGGACACGGGTTCGACGCACACAGATATGAAACGGCAAGAAAGCTTGTTCTGGGCGGAGTCGAGATAGACCACCATCGCGGTCTGGCTGGACATTCAGATGCCGATGTCTTAACCCACGCTCTCTGTGACGCCATACTCGGAGCTCTGGGTCAGGGCGATATCGGCAACCATTTTCCGGATAATGACAGCTCCTTCAAGGATATCCTGTCACTTATTCTGCTCGACAGCGTTGTCTTAAAAGCTGAAAAAGAAGCATTTTATCTTGCCAATGCAGACATAACCGTTATATGTCAGGCACCGAAGCTCGCTCCCTATATTCAGCAGATGAGGGAAAAGCTTGCTTCATGCTGTAAAACGGAAATCGGCAATATCAACATTAAAGCCACAACCACTGAAAAGATGGGTTTTACCGGAAGAGAAGAAGGTATCAGCTGCCATGCTGTCGTTCTTCTTGACATGTACCCTGGAACCATAAAGGAATCAAAATAATGAACGTGACCATAGACAGAGAACGTCTTGCAAGGATATTTAAAGAACTGTGTGAAACCAGCAGCCCTTCCCGTGAAGAAAAGGGTGTTTCGGACTATTTAAAATCAGTTTTCGCTGCTCTTTCACCAGACTACACCTACGAAGATGACTCCGCTTCATTAACAGGAGCCGACTGCGGCAACCTGATCCTTCGTTTTGAAGGGAGCAGCAGAGCGGAACCGGTTTTTTTCGCCTGCCATATGGACACGGTCCAGCCTGGAGACGGGGTCCAGGTAAAGCGAAGTGGAGATATCTTTACCAGCAAAGGGGACACAATTTTAGGAGGTGATGACAAATCAGGAATTGCTCCTCTTATTGAACTCATTACCCTGCTCAAAGAAAATAATATCGCTCACCGAACGATTGAACTTATTTTCACAACCTGTGAAGAGATTGGCCTCCTTGGTGCCAAATCCCTTGATTATTCATCACTGCAGTCTCATTTCGGATACGCACTTGATTCAAATGGAATTGACAAGGTCATCGTCGGAGCACCAGCGGCTAACCGCATGCGAATAGACGTTCACGGAACAGCTTCTCATGCCGGCATGAATCCCGAAAGTGGTGTCAGTGCCTTTCTTGTTGCCGCGGAGGCTCTCACCAGACTCAACCTTGGTAGAATCGATGATGAATCAACATCGAATATCGGCATCATGAAAGGTGGTATTGCCACAAATATCGTCCCCGAACATCTGATGTTGCGAGGTGAAGTTCGGAGTCATTCCATAGAAAAACTTACATTTTTCACCCAAGAAATTGAATCAACGTTCAAGCAAACAGCAGCAAAATGGTTAGTCGACAATGAGTCAAAACGCCCGTCAGTTCAAATGAAGGTGGAATCTGACTACCCTGCCATGAGGCTTTCTGAAGATGATACTGTTATCCAGACGGTAAAAGCCGCCGGACAGAAGCTCGGCAGAGAGATTACCCTGGTGATTGCCGGCGGAGGAAGTGACGCCAATATTTATAACGGTTATGGATTATCGACAGCAATAATTGCCACTGGCATGAATAAAGTTCACACCACAGACGAGTGTCTGGATCTTAATGATATGGTCAGCCTGACTGAGCTACTTCTCACCATATCAACAGAATAGCAGTTCCGGAATCGGGCAGTAAAAAGGTGGAATAAATTTGCAGTATGATTTCAGGCTACTGGACTGTTCTCATTTCTTTGTTGTTGAATTTAGTCCGCGCATATTATAAACAGAGCGGAACGAAAGTGATTAAAGGCACAGAGAGTAATTCTTTGTGCCTTTAGTCTTTGTACCTGCTGTACAATACATTTTCACAATCAATCAAAATTATTCCATTCGTCGATTTTTTAAACTGCCAGGCCTCTCAGATGATCACTTCAATCAACCAACACTCAGCTCAAGGCTGCAGTTCTCTGCGTCCAAAAGATGAATGCGGTGTATGTGGCGTTTACGGCCACGAGGATTCCTCCAAACTCACCTATTTTGGTCTCTACGCCCTCCAGCACCGGGGCCAGGAGAGTGCCGGTATCATATCATCAGATGGGAACAAGGTTTTTATTCATAAAGACATGGGGCTGGTACCAGAGATATTCTCCGAAGAAAAACTGCAAAAACTCTCAGGCAGTCTTTCAATTGGTCATGTCCGCTACTCCACCACCGGTGAATCAAATATTATAAATACGCAGCCACTGCTGGTAACACACAGGGGTAAAACACTTGCCGTTGCACATAACGGCAACCTGGTAAACTCAATCAAACTCCGCAAGGAGCTCGAGTTAAAGGGCTCGATTTTTCAGACAACGATGGACAGCGAGGTTGTGTTGCACCTGATGGCCCGTTCGTCAGAGCATTCACTTGAGGATGCCCTGAAAGAAACATTTACTTCCATCAAAGGCGCCTTTTCCCTGTTAATGATGACCCAGAAATCCTTGATTGCCGTGCGCGACCCTAATGGATTCAGGCCACTCTGTCTTGGCAAGCTGGCCCACAATGGCGCTTATGTCGTTGCCTCGGAAACATGTGCTCTTGACCTGATTGAAGCGGAATATATTCGTGATATTGAACCGGGCGAAATATTGATCATCAGTGACAATAAACTGAAATCGATTTTTCCGTGGCCAAAACAGCGTTCAAGTTTCTGTATCTTTGAGCATGTTTATTTTGCACGGCCCGATTCCGATATTTTCGGTATTAATGTTTATGAAACACGGAAACGTATGGGCCAGATTCTAGCCCGTGAGTGCAGGCTTGACGGAGATTTTGTCATGCCCTTTCCCGACTCGGGAAATTACGCTGCAATCGGCTACTCTCAGGAATCAGGGCTGCCGCTTGAGATGGGCGTCATCAGAAACCACTATGTCGGAAGGACTTTTATCGAACCCACCCAATCCATGCGAGACTTTAATGTCCGGGTAAAACTTAATCCGGTGCGTTCGATTCTGGAAGGTAAACGGGTTATTATCATCGAAGACTCAATCATCAGGGGAACAACAGGAAAAAGCCGGGTACAAGCCTTGAGAAATGCTGGTGTGAAAGAGGTCCATATGGTGGTCAGTTGTCCACCGACCAGATATGCCTGTTATTATGGAATCGACTTCCCGAGCTCAAAACAGCTCATCGCCTGGAATAATGACGTTAAATCTATTGCAGATTATCTCGGACTGGATTCGCTCTACTACCTGAGCCTGGAAGGCATGGTAGAAGCTACCGGCATGACCACGAATGATTTCTGCCTGGCCTGTTTTAACAATGAATATCCGGTTCCGCCGGATCGCACGTTCCACAAGAACGCCCTGGACATTCTTTAAAAACCACTGCCAGCATCTTATTTACTGTCCGGTGATACATTTTCAGATACGGCAGATAACACAGTTCTTACCTGAATCCTTGGCGTCGTACATGGCCTGATCAACCCGCTTTAGCATATGGGTCAGATCTTCTGTTGCGGAGACATCTTTTTTCCGGTAACACGAAATTATGCCAATAGAAAGTGTCGTTCCACCAAAGTCACTTTCTACAAATTTCAGCAGGATACGTTGTACAATTTCGGTTGCCTGAGTTGCTGTTGTCTGCGGTAATAATACGGCAAACTCATCGCCACCGAGACGAAAACAGAGATCAACACTGTTGCGTGTACCTTCCCTCATGATATCGCTGAGCGCGATAAGGACCTTGTCTCCGGAGTCGTGCCCATACGAGTCATTGTAATCCTTAAAATTGTCGACATCAATCATAGCAAGGAATAATGGGTAGCTTTGACGATCCGCCCGTTCCACCTCTCGGGGAAAGCGCAGATCAAAGGCACGCCGGTTCAAGAGCGAGGTGAGGCCGTCACACATTGACAGTTCTTCAAGTTTGCGAACCATGCTCCTCTCACGCAATGCCCTGGCCAGTTTTGCTTCAAGTTCCGCCTGGTCTATCGGCTTTTTGAGAAAATCGATCGCTCCGGCCCTGATCACATCAGCATAACTTGTCTGCTCATTGTAACCTGTCGCAATGATAACATCGGTTTCTACATGATGTCTGATGATATACTTCAACAACTCAAGACCGTCCATGTTGGGCATAATGACGTCAGAAAGTACCAAATCACATTTTGCCGACTTCAGCACTTTGATTGCTTCCACCCCATCAGAAGCCAGTTGACAGTGGTATCCCAGGGATGAGACAAGAACACTGAGTGTTTTCCTTACCAGTTCGTCATCATCCACAACAAGGATATTTGCTACGCGGTTATTATCCATATTGATGGTGTTTTATCGTCAAAAACAGCATTATTGATTGATATGCATCCTTTTTACACAACGTTACGGACATTCTAGCGTGTCTGAAGGACAATGTCCAATTTTTGCAGTATTGTATTTTACTTTTCCTTTTCTTTTCTGATGAAATTTATTCTTATTATGGATTGAAAATATCTAAGAATGTTAACGTTTGACTCTACTGTCCCTTGGTTTATAATCTGCAAATCAATATATTTGACGTTCCCTGCCAGCAATTGCAAATAATGGACAAACTTATGGAATTATCAGATCCTGAAAACCATATTCAACAATTCAAGATCTTTGATTCAGGCATTTCTTCTGATTCCCTGGACGAAATAATTCACCTCCTGCAGCGTATTGCTCCCTCAGCTGACACAAAGCTGATCGTTACCACTCACCGGGATATTGCAGATATCTTTAGTGGATACTATCCGGGATATAGAGAAAACAACAATAAGTACCATAACCTCAGACATACCTTTGCCGTTGCACTGGCAACGGTAAGAGTCTTTCACGGACTCATGGCAGAGGGGCAGTCATTCTCCTCCCGAACCATTCTAAAAGGCATGTTGAGCGCATATTTTCACGATACCGGTCTATTGCTCAGGTCTTTTGATACTGCCGAAAACGGTGCTGAGTATACACGTGACCATGAGACACGATCGATAAATGCGCTGACAAAGTACCTGAAATCCTGCACACTTGATGATGAGATAAGGATAGACTGCAGCTCAATAATTCGCTCTACCAACATTGAACTTGATTTTCAGTCGATACAATTCAACTCGCCTGAAGTTAGGCTCGTTGGCCAAATCGTCGGTACAGCCGATATTTTAGCCCAAATGGCTGATCGCTATTATCTCGAGCAGCTCCCCCATCTTTATCAGGAGCGACGGGACGGTGGGGTGCTTGATCATGTATCAGCATTTGAACTGATGAAAGAAACCGCGTCATTCTACCATAACGTCATCATTGAAAGACTCGAAACAGTATTAGGAGATGTTGCGCATGCGATGAGAACTCACTTCAAACAGCGCTGGAATCTTGACAGGAACTTATACAAAGAGAATATTAAAGCTAATATCGATTACCTGCAGACGGTAGTCGACAAATGTCATACTCACCCCGAGGATATATTCCTCTATTTACAGCGACGACCACCACGAACAAAATGAGATTGAGATAACAATCATTTTTCTCTTGGATCTCGGCCTGTTTCAAACATTTCGAATAGATCATAAAAGAGCCTGGCGACAGAGCCAAAGTGAGTGACAGCTCCAGAACCTGCATAAGCTTTTGTCAACTCGAATGCTTTTACGAAGCTTTCCTGGCTCTCAGAATGGTGTGGGTCTCTGAGTGCATTAACAAGTCGCTCTCCAATTTTATCATGGCCTTTTTCCATCGACGTACTCCAGCTGTTGTTTTGTTTTTCAGTTAGTTGGTTGTCTGGTTGCCCCATTGGTGCTTTAACCTGAATATTTCAGGTTAAACATCAATGGGGCTATCTCTTTTTGTTATGATATTTAATCCACTGCCGTGTCCCGTAATATCGACACGATTCAGACGCCACCGCAGCAGCTCTTTGTAGACTGTTCTTGAAGGAATGTGAGAGAATAGAGCTACAAAAAGCACCGTGCAGTATGTCACCGGCTCCCAGCGTGTCAGTGGCGTTGACTTCAGCTACCTCTATAAAATACTTACGGCCACATTCATAGGCGACAATAGAATTACTTCCACGGCTTACCGCACAACCGGCCATTTCATAACGTGATAAATAGTCGAAGACGGATTCAAGATCGGTGCATCCGGGAGGTACGAAGTTTTCCGAACAGATTGCATAATCGACAGAGGCAAGAAGATCATCAAGACCATTCTTCCAGGATCCCCCGTCAAAAACAACTTTCACACCACGCTCCCTGGCCGATTTTGCAAGTATGACAGCCTGAGAAAGATAGTAACCATCTAGCAACAGTATCTCACAGTCTCTGAGATACGAGCCATAATCTATTTCTTCAAGGAGATACCTCTCATCGGTATTCGAATAGATGACGCACCGGTCACCGGTTATTGAATTTATAAGGATAGACGACAAAACCGGCTGTCCATCCGGATGAGCAGTACAATCATGAAACCTTACGCCATATTCAGCCAAATCCCTGATAGCAAGATCTGTTGCGGGATGGTTTCCCAGCCCGCTGCATAAATGGCTGTTATTGCCCAGAGCAGAAAAAGCAACTGCAGCATTGGCAGCAGGCCCTCCGGCATATGTCAGCTGCCACTCTGCTTTTAGTTTTTCATTAGGTGTTGGATGAGTAACCACGCCATAGAGGATATCTATTGTCGTTAATCCCAAAAATAGACCCTTCCCCATCAGTCTGTCCCCATCATCTGTGTTCAAAACCAATTTCGGCCTTAAATCCTCGTTCATTGAAAGCTGATAATTCCAGGACAAAGAAACGGAGCGCCACGAACAGGGAAGAATGTCAAGCAGGCAGTAAATCTTGCCAATACCCGGAAGATATAAAAGGCACAACTCCGCCGAACGTGGCTGTTGATATCAGGCACGTGCGGTAAAACGTTTTTCTCAAGTAAAGGGGTATTTCCCGCAGCATGCCCATTCTTCGCTGAATTAGTAAATATGGTCACATCGGCCCTGCAGACCTTACATTACACTGAGCTTTGAACATTTGTAGTCGGCCTTGTTCAGGGGGTGATAAAACTTTACATAGACAAAGATCTGCTGATCATCCTGAGAATGAGATCCGGCACCAGCAATCACCCCGAAACATTTTTTCTCGGACCCATCATTGAGCGTGACTTCTGAAGATACCTGTCGTCCCAGGATTTTTTTTGCATTGTCCGGATGAACAATGGGCAGGGTAAAACAATATCCTCCACGGGCGATGTATTGTAAGGACCCCACAACAGCATCCTCAATAACCGATCCTGATGAGTCATAAAATAAAGACATGCCATCGACAGAGATATCTTTACCGACAGGCTCAATGGCATTATCTTCCGTCAGGTTAATCAGGTAGGGTATGACATCGTAATGATTGCAATAATATTGAAGTTTTTGAGAGAAGTCAGGGAATTGCTTAGTAAGTTTTCTAAAACTGTCCTGTTTCAGGATCCGCACCTGAAGGTCTGTTTGAGCCGACAGGGAAATGGTCCACTTTAAATCCTGGATAAAGCCCTCACTGCCAATTAATTCTCCAGTCTGGAGACTGGTCAGAAGAATCTCGCCTCCATCATCATTATAGGAGAGCCCTGCAATGCCATTGTCTATAAAAAACATATTGGTGACACTATCACCCCGAACCACTATTTCTTCATTAGCCTGATACGTCATCGGTTTCAACAGTGTAAAGAATTTGTCGGCCTCATCGCTGCTCATTTGTTCATAAAGCTTACTCCAGATTACCAGATGCTGCTCCTGGCTGGTGTGAAAGGGTGTATCCTCACTTCCTTGTCTGAGAAGTTCTTCATCGTCTTCAGTAATTGAACCAGCCAATGATTCGGTAAATTCTGTACCAATAGAAAAACTGTCCATCTCATCACTGCTGAACAGTGTTTCTTCCCCACCCTCTGTCACTTCGGCGAGAAGGTTATCGCCACTTATGGCCTCGTCAATGGGGGGAGCAGGAGGCTTCTCATCAGGCTCAAGGGCTGCTTCCCCCGATTCCGCTTCCAGTGCCTGGAGCGAGGCGGATGCTTCTAGAACAATCCTGTCTTTTGCGCCGTATCGTCCCTGTCTTTCCTGGACCAGATCTCTCAGGCAGAAAATCACCCGCTTTGATGGAAATATTTTTATCCTGATGCACAACTTTAAAACGATGTCGTCCTGAACATTACGAGCTATATCCTTTCGATTTTCGAGCAAGTTGAGAAAGACTTCACCAACATCGTCATCTTCAAATTGGGCCAACTGCTGTATGATCTGTCCCTTCAGATCATCATTGACCTGCATTAATGCCGTTATCAACCGCTTCCTCATCTGGGACCCGCCAAGCCTCTCAATACAGTTTATAACCTGTTGCTGAATCCTGATGTCGTTATGGGCCAGATATGGCTCCGCCACAGAATACAATTCAGCGTCCTCGAGCCGGGAAATAATCAGTATGATGTTTCGAATGACAAACCACTGAGGGTCGTCCTCCAGACACTCAATAAGGACGGGTACACTGACCTCTCCGACTCGGGGGATAAGTTCTATCAGAGCAAAACGGCCCTCTTTACTGGCACAGTAAATCATTTTCTGGACAAGAAACAGCGCACTAAAGCGTCCGAAATGTATCAATAAATTCTCGGCCACCTCACGTCTCTCATCATTTTCATCAAGATAAACCGTTACCAATTTATCAAGAATATCAGGCTCTGCTAAATTTTCGTGAACTTTTGCGGTCATACCCTGGATCAAATTGCTTTTTACGATTTCCCTCGTTGTTATCTGGTGCAGGACGTGGATATGGCTTGCAAGATCCTGCCACTGTTCATTGTAAAGCATTTCAAGAATAATTTTCTCAAGCTGGGAACAGACAAACTCAAACCCGGCGATAAATTCATCCTCATTCCGCAGCCATTCAACCAGCATTCCAGGTAAAATTTCCTGAAATTCTTTAAAGTCCTCTTCAATAATAATTTCTGAGAATACAGAAAAAATCATCAAGGTGCGTTCACGAATATCTACGTCCTGGCTGCACAGGCTTTCGCCTAGTTTTTCCAGCACTTCCTTTGCTTCTTTTTTTTCGTCAAGGATATATTTGTTGAGTATATAGGAGGCGAGATTTTCAACTAACTCATCGTTATAAAGAGCGTCAGGTTTACCCTGCATCAACATCTGCACACCCTTTTCAACGCGGGTGTTTTCCCGTTCTTTCTCAGCATCTGAAATTATGGATTTTGCCTTTTCCAGAGCTTGCGCCTGCTTATCCTTATCTATCTCCATTTTCCCTCACTTGTCGAGCCCGGTCGCGCCATAATAACGTGGATAGTCATAAAAAGTATAATGGTTTTCAAATATTTTTAACAGTTTTCAGCTGATAATTAGTAATTCCCGGCCAAGGTTGAGGCAAACTCATCACACTGCTGTGCAATTAATGATTACCTGCTGCTTGGATTGATGGACATTTTATAACCAGACATTCTCGCTTTTTCATACAAGCACGTAATTATTTCAGTATATTACACCATTTATCATGAAGGATTGCTATTTTTTATTGATTAGCTTTTTTTTCAAATCCCTATTATCATTAAAGGATCATTCGCATCGGTTATCCTGGTTGATTCACGCATTTTTATACCGTGGAATGCCGCACTGTTAACCCAATTTATGCGTCCTTATGAGTACACAGAACAATCATGAATCACTCGCTGACCCGGCAACACTCAACGAGTTCATCAGTTCATTACAACGACTTTTCAAAATAGGCATCTATTACCCGAAAGGGCATGCCATCTTAGATAAGGCAACCAACCGTTTTATGATGTTACTGGCTGCTTTAGCCGGGGATAACCCCTCCGTGACCCTCCAGGACTTCGGTAACACTTTATTACTCGAGGGTGCTGAAATTGATCCCAAACATCCTTTTGTCAAGGAATTTAAAATTATATTGTCCACTCTCGGTATTAAAGCTATCACCATCGACCGGGAGATAAGCATGCCAGAACTGCATGTATTTGTACGCAAAATGATTTCTTTTAAGGCCAAAATTGTAGCCGCCAAAGAATTTAGCCGAATAGAAGTCGAGCAGTTCCCTCATTCAATTGAGGTCAAACTAAAAGAGTTTCTCGCCCGGGAAGATGGTTCCCTTTCTGATGAATCATTCGGACAGGCAACAGAGAATCTTTCATCCTTCATAGAATCATTGACCAGCTATGGGTTGAAAGGACACGAAATCGAGCAGTGCAAGGAACTTCTCGAGGTCCTTCCAGCAAAGCTCACCCAAAGCAACATTGATATGAGCGCCCTGCCCCACGCATCCTGGGATGATGTTGCACGTCTTCTTGCAAGGGCGGTAAGCCTGGACAAAAGGGACGAAGAAGATATCAGAGATCGTGTGACCACACATACCCATATTAACGCCTTAGCCTCAATCCTCAGAAAACTTGAACAGGAAACAAAAGACAAAAAGTCGCAGGAGTCAATCAACCTCCTTGTCTCAATCATCAGGAGACCGTTGACTGATGCCGATATTGAAATTGCTGAGGATGAAGATGTCGGCGGCAGGATATTTCCCGATAAACCAAGCCTGACGGTTGACCAGGTCCAGGAATTTACCTTAAAAAACAGGCTACACCCAAAGGTTCTCCAGGGCATTCCGGAATCATCAGCGCAGAATGAAACGCTTTCCATCCTGATGCTGTTGGCACAGCACAACCAGACACTACAAACGCAGATCCGCATGCAGCAGATTTTCAGGGAAATCCTGTCTTCAAAGTTCACTGAAACGAGATGGGAAATTCTCAGCTCCGGATTGCATGATATTATTAGCCAGGGAAATCGCACGCGAGTTTCATCTACAATAAAACTGATGGTAGACCCCTTACGCAGATCAAGTCATGGCAACTCTCTGCATCTCTTCTTTCTCACCGCCCAGCTCTGTGATAGTAATGAAGGCAAAATTCTCTGGCCATACATCGTCAACGAAATACTTGTAAGCGGCAGCAATGTTGATCAGCAGTCATATCAATACCTCTGTCAGTTTGCAGCCAATCTTCCAGCAGGAGAAATGCTGGCGGCTCTGCCACAGCTCCAATTATTGGAATCCTACCAGGATAATCTCATTGCTCCTGATATTTTCAATGCCGTACCACGGCGCTGTTACCCGTTTTTTGCTTTTCTTTATAAAACTGAGATAGCGCCATATATTGGAGAACGCGTGATGGGCGGGCTCAGGAGACATCCACCTGACTGGCTTATCAAAGCAATTGTGCCGCTGCTTGATCTATCCAAACAGGATCACAAAGTCTTTCTATATTCATATCTTCGACAGGCAGTTCAGAGATCACTGCCGACAGCTCTCAAGAGCGTTGCCGCAAAAATCATTACAGCCTCCCTGGCTGAACTTCCAGTGGAAAAACGAGGCGAAACCTGGGTGCAAAACACCATAAGCTCACTGGCACAACTACAGACTGCCGAAACCCGTGCATTCCTCGACCAGATAGCCAAAGAAAGAAAATTACTCTTCATCCCTGAATGGCCGGCAGAATGCAGAAATGCAGCTGAGCTTGCACTCCAGGCCGGCACGAAGAGACGCTAGGATAACCAATATGTATGATAAATTGAACAACCTGCTGATCCTGCTCTGCAGAACAATTTCCACCCGTAAGCTCTATTTTGGAGAGCACCCCAAGGTGCAAACACTTACGGTCGAGTTCATGAAGGAGCTCAAGGAATTCTGCAGTGATAACGAACTCGACAGGCTCTTTATCGGAATAATTGACAATAACCTTGTTTTTGAAGGAAGAAACCTGATCGGCCCCTCCATTGTCGGACGACAACTTATTAATTTCGCGGCGAAACTCCAAAGTGGAGGACTTTCATTTTCGAGCGAGACCGCCGAAGCTGAATTTAAAGCCTTCCTCAACCTTACTCTCGACCTCAATACCCCGACGGAAAGCATCCAGGAAGCAAGGGAGTTACTTGTCTCCAAAGACATATACAATATTCAAATCGCTCATCAGTATGTTGGCCCATCCGGACCAATGACAAGAGATCAGCAAACTGCCTGGCATGGGCAGGATAGCGGTGATTTTATTCACTCACCAACCTTGATTTACCAGGCACTCTTCGACGCTGTTGCCCAGGCACATGGAGATGTTGTCAGTGGAAACGACATAGATATCGACAGCACCAGATCTGTCAGTGAATATATGCTCCACTTCACCCAGACTCGCTTTTCTGACATGATGCAGCACGTACATTATCCCGATTATGACAGTTATACTGTCGGGCATTCTGTTCGTGTCGCCGCCCTGGCAGTGTTTCTTGCCCATTCATTTAACTGGAGTGAGGAAGTTCTCCTTTCAATTGGCACGGCTGGATTACTTCATGATGTTGGCAAAAGTAAAATTGGAGACGAAATTCTCTACAAACCGGGCAAACTGAATAAAGATGAATTCGCATTAATGATGGCCCATTCTCAGATGGGAGCAGAAATCCTGATGGGACAGAAGAACACAACGCCCCTCGATATTGCCGCTGCCTGGGGGCATCATATCAGGCATGATGGCTCTGGATATCCAAAGCAGCCCAGCTGGGCATCTCGTCACCCAATTACATCGCTGCTTCAAATCTGCGATGCTTTTGAAGCCCTTACTGCAGCACGTCCCTACAAACCGCCATTAAGCCCTCACATGACATTCTGTATTATGCTCAACGATAAAGGCGGATTTCATCCTGCACTACTGGCATCCTTTATATCAGCTGTTGGTCTCTATCCAGCCGGTAATGTTGTCATACTGTCTGATGGAACGAGAGGTATCGTCAATAATGTAGGTACCAGAATAGACAGACCCCGTATTCAGATCACCCATGATCCCAAGGGAGATAAGATTCCACATGAGGATCAGCACCTGATAAACCTGGCCGCAGGCGAACACAAAGAACTGTTTGTTACTGAGTTAGTACAGGGTTTAGTTGCAGATTGAACCCTCTAAAACTGCCCCCGCTCCTACCAGACGCCCTTATTCTCCATCGACTCCCATGGCTCCTGAACAGGCAGTCGATCTCCTTCCTGCAGCAGCTCGATTGAAATCTGATCCGGGGTACGGATAAAGGCCATGTAGCCATCCCTCGGAGGTCTTAGAATTGTTACGCCTTTATCCATTAACATCTGACAATACTCATAAATATTCTCTACACTGTAGGCGAGATGCCCAAAGTTCCTGCCTTCACTGTACGACTCCTCCTGATCCCAGTTATAAGTAAGCTCAATTTCCGGCTCTCCTGGAGCAGTGGCAAAAAATACCAGTGTAAAACGGCCAGCCTCATTCTCTTTTCGCCTGGTCTCAACGAAACCGAGCTTTGCGGTGAAAAATTCTACTGACTGTTCCAACTCCAGCACCCGTATCATGGTGTGTAAATATTTCATTTTTTTTCCTCTCTAAAATGTTGATAACGATTGACTCCGCAGAAGACACAATATAAGCCTTTCGTGCCATTATGAAAGATTATATATCCTCAGCCCTGAACTTTTTTAATTTATCATGGAATCAGATCGTAAACAGCTAAGTCGTTGACTTTCAATTCAGCTCCTGATAAGCTTTTCTGCCTTTACAGACAAGGAATTGAGAAGTTAGTATAACTGTTTCGACTCGCTTTTTGCAGATAACCTCAGCGGGTTGAAATTAAATACCGATGTCGCAGTACATCGGGGATTCAACACACCAAGCCAGATCTTTGGCCGCAGACCACCTTCTATGAAATTTGAAGAAATACGAAACAAAGTTGATGGGGTTCCGTACATCATGTCCGAGATGGCCAAAGATCTCTATAAATTCGTGATTGATAACAGGCCGGCTCATTGCCTTGAGCTCGGCTTTGCCCACGGAGCATCCAGCTGTTACATTTCAGCGGCACTGGATGAGATAGGAAGTGGTCATCTTACTTCTGTCGACTTGATTTCCGGTTTATCCTGGCAGAAACCGACAATTGAAGAACTTCTGAAAAGAACCGGGCTCAGCCAATGGGTGACTATCCAAAGAGAACATACCGGATATAACTGGTTCCTCAAAAAGAAAATCATGGAAAGCAGTGAAAATAACAACTGCACACCAATCTACGATCTCTGTTTTATCGACGGCCCTAAAAACTGGACAATCGACTCTGCCGCCTTTTTCCTTGTTGATAAACTGCTGAAGCCGGGCGGATGGATTGTATTTGATGATCTTCAGTGGAACTACATGAAAAAAATCAAGAACGGCAAAACAAAGTCGGACGGGATCTCACTGCTTGAACTCGGTCCCGATGAAATTGTGCAGCCTCACATAGAACTGATATTCCAACTGCTAGTCATGCAGCATCCCGATTATTCAAACTTCCTGGTTAAAGACAATTGGTGGGCATGGGCTCAGAAGGTTCCAGACGGCAGCAAGAATGTAAGGTTTGAAAATTCAAAAGAGTATCTTGAGCGCCTCCATTCCTGGGAAACCAAAGTCAATAAAAAGCACAGGAGGCCTTTCGAGCCGTTTCCGGAAACAGAGGAGCTCTCCTGACTCAACCTGATACAATCATATATGTAATCAGATATCAGTAACGGGAAGCAGTACCGTAAAGGTACTGCCGCCGCCCACCCTGCTCATCACCTTGATGCTTCCATGGTGTGCCTCAACAATGCTTTTGACAATGGCAAGCCCCAGGCCGGTACCAATCATCGCTCTGGTATTTTCATCCTTAACGCGAAAAAATTTATCAAAAATTCTCTCGACATCCTCTTCGGGAATTCCATAACCATTATCTTCAACACAAATTTTCAGGTACTTGTTTTCAGGAGTCGCAGATATACGGACGCTGCTGTTTTCTGGTGAGTACTTGATAGCATTGGTGATCAGATTCGTCATTACTTCTTCCATGCTTCTCTGGTTGGCAAGTACTGATGGCAGTTCCTCCAGTTCCAGATCAAGGGTAATTCCTCTTTCCCCCGCCCCAGGCAAATGAAAGGTCACCTGCTCCTCCAGCAGTTTTCTCATGTCAACTGCAACCTTTTCACTGCTTATCAGGCCGGCCTCTATTCGCGAGAGATCAAGAAGTTCAGACACCATACTCGTCAGACTGAGGATCTTCTCGGATGCTCTCCCCAATATCTCTTTCTGTTTATCAGTTACATCACCCGCCAGCCCATCGACAATCACTTTGATCTGCATCAATAAAGAGTTCATCGGGCTTCTGACTTCATGGCTTACCATTGAGACGAAATCGGACTTCATCTGTTCAATTTCCTTGAGTGCGGTAATGTCATTGAGAACGGTAATGGTGCCGATGTTGGAGCCGCCACGCCCCGGAAAGGGGACGCATTTGGCGTTATAAATTTTCTTGCGTTCGCCATGCTGCCAGCTCAACTCTTCTGTTAATTCTGTGCCCGACTCCGCTGACATCACAAGGGCCTTGTCGATCATTGTGCGTAATTGCTCACCTATATTGACGTCATCAATACTTCGCCCAAGAACCGGCTCACCGTGGTATCCGATCATGTGAAGAAAGGCTGGGTTTGCCAGGACAATTCTTTTTTCAATATCGCATGTCATCACTCCATCTGTCAGTCGGTTAACCATTACCTTGAGCCGGGAGTTGGTTTCCGAAATATCCTGGAGTGCGCGATTATACTTAATGGCTTTGGCGACAACCGCTCTGAGCTGGTCCGGAGTGAATGGCTTTGGTACGAAATCAAATGCCCCCCGTTTCATCGCACTGATGGAGTGCTCAAGCGTCGCATAGCCGGTAATGACTATTACCACCGTGTCTGGGTGCCGCTCTTTAACCAATGACAGGACTTCAAGGCCGGAGAGGCCCGGCATCATCAGGTCAACCAGGATGATGTCATAATGCTCCTCCTGAATCATCTGCACGCCTTCATTACCATCCGAGGCAAGGGCTACTTCAAAGCCTTCTTCATTTAAAACCATCTGGCAACCGTCACGGATACGCGGTTCATCATCAATCACCAGAATTTTCAGTAGACTGTTCAGCTTTTTTGATTCCAAATCGTTCATCTGTTTCACACGCTCCATTTATCCGATCGAGTCAAAAAGTATTTCATTTGAGATGGCAACTATCGGTAATTCAAGTGCGATGGTTGTGCCCTCGGAAGACGTTTGCTTAACCCAGATACGTCCCTGATTTTCTTCCATGATACCATAGGCCATACTGAGCCCGAGCCCTGTTCCTTTGCCAAGGCCCTTTGTGGTAAAGAATGGATCAAATATTTTTGATACATCACCGGCTGGTATTCCACAGCCGGTATCGGCGACCTCAAGGTATGATTTTCCAATCTCCTCTTCCCAGTGTGTCCTCAGGGTGATCACGCCTTTTTCTTCCATGGCGTCGACGGCATTAATAATCAGATTGATAACCACCTGGCAGATTTGATTTTTGTCAGCACGAACAAGAATCTCGTGGCCCACCAATTCTTTCACAACTTTAACATTCATAAAAAGACGCTGGTCATGAAGCAGTTTGAGGCTGTCCGTCACCAGGCTGTTAAGGGGAAACACTTCTTTTGAAGGACTTGACTGTCGACTGTAGGCCAGAAGGTTTTTTACAATTTCCCGGCAGCGTTCAGCATCTTCAAGCACATAGTCAAGATTTTTACTTAGCGGATGCTCGTGTTCGAGTTTCTCCCGCATCATATTGCCATAAAGCAGGATACTGGTAAGCGGGTTATTGATCTCGTGGGCAACTCCTGCCGCAAGCCGCCCAAGAGATGCCATTTTCTCGGTCTGGCCTATCTTCGTTTGGGCTTCACGCAATTTTTGCTCTACACTCAGCATTTCCCTTAAATCGTTAAAAATACCTGCCGTTGCCTCTTCTTCACCATCTTCATAAATGATGGCCGCGGTCATTTCTACCGGAATTTTTTCTCCTTTTTTGTTTATGATATCCAGCCTGGTGATCGGCAGCTTTCCCTTGCCGCCATGGTTTTTGTCCCGCAGCATTTTCATAATATCCTGGGCGACCCCTTTGGGGTAAAAGCTTTCGATATGAACGTTTCTCACTTCTTGAGCGGAATAACCGAAAAGCTCCTCGGCGGCCTCGTTTACCAGAATGATATCGCCCCTCCGATTGGCGGCGATAATACCACTGACCGAGCTCTGCACAACCTTATCGATAAGCTCACGGACATCGGTGTACAGTTTTTCCAGAATTTTAACTCTGGTAACATCGCGAATACTCTCGATAACATATTTGACTTCGCCGCTGTCTCCGAGGATAGGAGAGAATACACGATCTTCCCAGCGGTCTTCACCGTCAGATTCGACTGTGTGCTGAAGAACAGATTGTCCCGACTTTGTTTTCAACGCTCTGCAGAGCGGACACCTTTGATGATCATCACAGGGAAAGGTCTGGTTGGGGAAATGCTTTTTATTAGCCTGCTTACAGTTCAGCCCAATCAGAGAATCAGATGATTCTCCAATAGATTCCATGAAAATATCATTCACCGCGATAATCGTGCCATCGGGTTGGAGTATTCGTGTTGGATAGGAAAGGGAATCGAAAACGCGAATTCGCCAGTCTATATCTTTTTCATCCGGTGCCATAATCCTGATCACTGATTTTATAACGATGAAGTAAACTCATCTTTAAACTCATTCCTTGTAAAGACCACGGAATGTATCCCCGGCTCTTCATTCACGCTATGAAAATCTCGGCACTATAAATATTTTTTCAAGGGCATCGGCACAGAGTCGAGCCTTTTTGCTCGGTGTTATCAAATAAATACTCGTACCAGCGCAGCCAACAGCAAACAGTTCATTTTTCTTTTGCAGATTGCTGAAGGCAGCAGACGCAACTCCGTATCGATCATGAAAATGCGGTCCATGGAGATAGAGCAGTTCAGCAGGTCTATGATCCGGCTCGGAAAAAAGCGAGTCACGGCTGCTAAAGAGCGTATGATATTCATCAGCAAGACTGCTGTCATAAAGCAGTCCCAGCTTATATGTCTTATTATCGAGTCGCTGCATGAGCACCATCTCAAAGACAGCCTTACCACTATCGACTGTCTGCAACTGAATTCCTGCGAGTGAAAGCTGACTCTCGTTGATATGTGCTGTCGTCATCAGCAGGTCTTTCTTTATAGATGACCCGTAAATCTTGATCACAGGTTCCCAGTAGGCTGCAGCCGTTTCTACGACAGTAGAACGATCACCGTCAACAGCTTCATTTAAAATATCATTACCCTTTGCCTGCTGTCGGAAAGGCGAGTGGTTTTCAGGCAGCTGGAATAAGGTCTCCATCGCCTCAGCAGCAGGGCTCAGCTGATGATAATCTGTGTTAACCACAAGGGCAGAAATAGAAGAGCATAAACTATAGAGAGGAAATCTGTTTTTTCCAAAAATCTCGAGAAGTGCTCCAAGTATTTTAAGGCGTGACTGGTGGGGGAAAAGTGTCAAGCTCCCGGTTGAGGTTATCCATTGGGGAGTTACAAGATCACGCAGCAGAAAATCGCTCAGCTGTTGCCGCTGCTGCTCAAAATCTTTCCGCGCCATACAGGCAGATGCACGGGTCCCAAAAATTGTATCAAGACAGAGAAAAGGCAGATTTATCTGATCTTCTGCAAGTTCGTCCAGGAAACTAACAAACTCACTGAAATCAGCAGAAAAACCCGCCAATTCCAGCTGTGTCTGTTCAGAACTGAACCTCAGGCCTCCGATCGATATTTTCTCAGTGGTTTTGGTGTCCATGCCCTGTCGATTTTGCAGATTAGTGGATCGGTGGATCCCTGACCAGTTCAGGGATCCACCGTTTGTCCTTCTAGAGTGTGTCTTTGACGATCTCCATGAGCTTATCTAGGTCAATCGGCTTTGGAATAAAGTCATCGGCCAATGTCGTCTTGCCACCCATGTGAGTGTAATTGGTTGAATTGATCGCATCAGTTACTGCGGTGAGAAGAATGATCGGAATACTCTTGTATTCATCATCATTCTTTAATTCATCACAAAGCTTATAACCATCCTTGCGCGGCATCATGACATCAAGGATGACCAGATCCGGTCTCTCGGCCTTTATTTTGTCAAATCCTTCAATACCGTCATAAGCCTTTGCAACGGAAAAATTTTCACTCTCAAGCTTCATTGATAAAGCTTCCACTAGATCGGTGTCGTCATCGACGACGAGTATGAGTTGTTTATCGCTCATGTACTAAGACCTCCTCCTTGTTTAATATCTGTTTTCATTAAATCTGCGGCCTGGGATAGAGTCCGGCCCGTTTAACAATTTCTTCCACCTTTTCTTCCCAGTCGATTGCCATAATATGAAAACCTGCAACACCTTCGACCTTTTTCAGTCGCTCAATAGTCTCGATGCAGATTTTTACACCTTCTTCCGGTTGTTCTTCTTTCGGTACACTGCCCATACGCTCAACAAGCTCTGCCGGCACTTCCATCCCCGGCACTCTGTTTTTCATGTACCGGGCCGCACCAACTGACTTCATTGGTGTTATTCCTGCGAGAATATAGCACTTCTTGTGCAGGCCCATTTTGCGGACACCTTCCATCCAGAGCTCGAACTTTTCCACGTTAAAAACACACTGGGTCTGGATAAAATCGGCCCCGGCTGCAATTTTCTTGGCAAGTCGCATTACCCGCAGCTCAAAGGGATCTGCAAAGGGGTTGGCGGCCGCGCCGATAAACATTTTCGGCGCACCTTTAATATCAGCTCCACCCTGGAATTTTGACTCATCCCGCATGGCCTTGACCATCTGGATAAGTTGGATTGAGTCGATATCATGGACATTTGCCGCCATCGGATGATCACCGAACTTGGTGTGATCTCCTGAGAGACAGAGCATGGTATCTATCCCCAGAGAATAGGCCCCAAGAATGTCCGCCTGCATCGCCAGTCGATTTCGGTCACGGGTGACCATCTGCAGGACCGGATCCATTCCCATCTGCTTTACCAGCACTGATCCGGCAAAACTTGACATTCGCACCATCGCGGTCTGGTTATCAGTAATATTTACCGCATCGACAACACCATCGAGGTACTTTGCTTTTTCTTTTACGGAGGCTGCATCTGCTCCCCGGGGCGGGCCACACTCCGAAGTAACTGCAAGGTGGCCTGTCGCTAAGACTTTTTCTAAATTGCTCTCAGTTTTCATTCCGCTAAATCCTCTCTCGTAATCTTACGGGGCCCACCGCCTCCCCCAGGTCTCCAATCTTTAGCCGGCATGATATCAAGATATCTATCCTGTAAACCGAGGGCTTTAAGTCTGTCCCAGATAAGCTGCCAGGCGCAGTCCACATCATCACTGATTTCACACTTGCCGGTAGTAGATCCGCCACAGGGACCATTCATCAGCTGTTTGGCACATTTGGCGATAGGACAAATCCCACCCGTTATACCCAGCAGGCAATCGCCACAGCCTTTACATCGCTCAGTCCAGACTCCCTGACGCTCAGACCCACCCATAAATTTTGTGTTGACCGCTGGAAAAACAGGCTTGTCTTTAAATCGCATGGCAAGCTGCTGCACGCCGCAACCGCAGGCCATCGACAAAACTGCGTCAGCACTGTCAATCATTGGTACCAGCTCTTCCACATACTCAGGGTCACACTGTCTCTCCAGGGTATGCTCACGGATCTCAATACTGCTGCCACTTTTCAGCAAAGTCATCTGAATACCGGCAGCAAGCAGACCCACTTCCTTTCGCCCGCCTGCTGCGCACACCGTGACACACTCGTTGCAGCCAAGCAGCAGAATACGCTTAAATGGCTTAACATACTCGATTATTTCTTCTAAAGGTTTCCGTTCAGCGGTGATCATTGTGATTCATTCTCCTTCTTATACTCTGTTAAAGCTGCTGTATCGCACGGTTATCCTCATGCGGCAGCAGCGTTAATCGGGCTCGGTCCCATTTTTCGTACTTCTTCTGTTATTTCTGTTGCAACCTGGGCAAACTTTTCACCCATTCCGGCTGACATTTTGACCATTCTCAAGCGCTCACTCTCAATGCCAATTTCCTCGAGATATTTTTGAACGTAGGCAACTCGTTTTGCAGCTTTTGTATTTCCGTTCTTGAAGTGACAGTCACCTTCCAGACACCCGGCGACATATACTCCGTCAGCACCTTTCTCAAAAGCTTTGACGATATGCAGGGCATCAACATGTCCAGAACATGGAACACGAACAATTTTTACATTGGCCGGATAGGGGAGTCTCTGGCTGCCCGCCATATCTGCAGCCGTGTATGCACAATAGTGACAGCAAAACGCCACTATTACCGGTTCAAAATTTTCCATTATCCTTCCACCTCTACAAAGAGTTGCTCCAATTTAGAGAGTATTTGATCATCTTCAAACTGCATCAATTGAATTGCCTTGGCCGGACATTCAGAAGCACAGATTCCACAGCCATGACATTTGGCTGGATCGATTTCTGAATAGCCATCGGCGTTAATAAACGGCACATCGAACGGACAGGCCCGGACACAGATCAGGCAGGACGCACATCGGCTGCTATCTACTCTGGCAGTAGCTGCGCCAAGACTGATATAATCCTTTACCAGCATGGTCTGAGCCCTGGAGGCAACGGCTCTTGCCTGTACCAGACTTTCACTGATTGTTTTTGGTGCATGTGCTGTCCCTGCTACGAAAAATCCCGGGACAGACAGGTCCACCGGCCGCAGTTTCACATGATCTTCAAGGAAATAGCCATCATGCGTTCGAGGAAGCTTGAACACCATTGCAAGTTCCTCTGTCGAATCCTGATCGGCAATTAGTCCGGTACTGAGGCAGAGGCAGTCGGCACTGACCGTAATATCTCTGCCAAGGATGATATCGGTGAAGCGTACGTCAACCTTTCCATCAACTGCAGTTACCCGGGGAGGAGCATCCTGGTGATAACGGACAAAAATCACCCCTTTCTCCCGTGCTTTTTGATAATATTCTTCCTGGAATCCGTACGTCCTCATATCACGATAGAGAACAAAAACCCGTGCATCTGGGTTTTGTTCGACTATGCTCAGTGCGTTTTTAACGGCTGTCTGGCAACAGATTCTTGAACAGTTGGGATTCTCCTCGGTTCTCGAGCCAACACACTGGATCATCACCACGTTTTCCCAACTATCAACAACGTCCGGACTGTCAGCAATCAGTTCCTGGACCTCAAGCTGGGTCCTGACCTGATCACATTCACCCAGCATAAACAACGCTGGTCGATGAGGCTCAGCGCCGGTTGCAAGTATTGTAATGCCGTGTTCAATCTGGCGATAAAACATCTGCCGTCCAACCTGCATGCCGGTTGTAAACATGCCGGGCATGCCAGTATGATCGACAATGATTGCCCCGGTGATAACCTCGATATTGTTGTGCGCTGTGGTCTGCTCAACCAGGTTGTCAATAAAGGGCTGAATCTCCTCACCTTCAAGCGTTCGTCTGATCTTTCTGGCAACACCGCCAAGGTCTGGTGTCTTTTCTGCAAGATAGACCTTAAAACCCTGGTCAGCCAGCTCAAGGGCCGACGTCATTCCGGTAACACCACCACCGACAACCAGTACATTCTTGTTAATTGGCAGGCGATGCTCTGCAAGAGGCTGTGCCTCGACAACAGCCCCGACAGCCATCCTGATCAGGTCTTTTGCCTTGGCCATGGCCTTTGCAGGCTGATGACCATGAACCCAGGTGGCCTGGTCCCGAATATTTGCAAATTCAAGGAGATACCTGTTTATGCCCGCTCTACGGATAAGATCCTGAAACTTGCTCTCATGCGTTCTCGGTGAACAACCGCCAATCACCACACGGTTGATATTCTGTTCTTCAATGGTCCGGCGTATGTGTTCCATCGATTCACGGCTGCAGCCATGGCCTTCTGCCTGTGCAACAGCAACATGGGGCAGCTTCGCTGCACTTTCAATAACAGCCTCGACATCAATAACACCGCCAATATTCTCACCACAATCGCAGACAAAAACCCCCACCCGCAGTTCTTCCCCAACCACATTACGTTCAGGCGGCAATAATGGCCGAGCCGTCTCATCCTGATCTTTTTCCGCCGATGATATCGCTTTACCCGCAAGGCAGGCCGCGGCACTGGCCTGTACCATTGTCTCAGGTATATCTTTCGGTGCCTGAAAAGTACCGGCAACATAGATACCAGGCCGGCTGGTTGCCACTTGATTGAGCCCGGAATGAATGGGGAAATTACTCTCATTTAATTCAATACCGGCTTTCTCGGCCAGGACTCTGTTCTCTTCACTTGCCTTGAAACCGGTGGACAGTACAACCATGTCAAATTCTTCGGTGAGAAGGTTTGACGATTCATCTGTCGTATAGGAAATTGATAAATCCTGCTGGCCGTGATGACGCAGTATAGAGTGTGGCCGACTATGAATAAAACGGATTCCAAACTCATCTCGTGCACGCTGATAATAGCGCTCGTAATCTTTACCAAAGGTGCGCATATCCATATAGAATATGGTAGTCTCAATATCTTCCTGGAATCGCTCTTTGGTTACCATGGCTTCTTTCAGTGCAAACATGCAGCAGGCACCGGAACAGTATGAAGCTGCACCTTTTTGAAGACCCCGTGAACCGATACATTGAATCCACGCCACTTTCTTTGGCTTCTCCCCATTCGACGGCCTGCGAAGCTGACCGCCAGTTGGCCCTGAAGCCGATAAAATACGCTCATATTCAAGACTCGTCACCACATCCGGCTGCTCTGAATAGCCGAGATAGTCAAGGCCGCTGGGATCAAACAGTGCTGCACCTGGTGACAATACAATTGCACCGCAGGAGATATCACCGCTGCTTCCAAGATCATCCGGATTAATTGCGCCTGCCGGACAGATCTTGACCAATGATTCGATATCATTGCATTTTTCAAGGTCAATTGAATAAGATTGGGGCGTTGCCTGCGGGTAACGCATACAGGTCGGTGCCCGATGGTCAAGCCCTGGCGTAAACCTTACGCACTCAGGAAATGCCTCATGACAGGCGCCGCAACCGGTACATTTGTCCAGATTAATATAGCGCGGTGTGCTTTTCAGGCTGACCGTAAAGTCTCCTTTTTCACCTGAAATAGCCTCGACTGAGGTCATGGAAAGCAGGGAGATATATTCCTGCCGACCACTTTCTGAGAGATTGGGGGCAAGTGTACAGAGGTCACAATTATTGGTTGGGAAGGTTCTGTCCAACTGGGTCATCAGACCGCCAATATTGTAGGCAGTATCGACAAGGACGACATCCTTTTCGGCTTCAGCCAAATCCAGCGCCGTCCGAATTCCCCCCATGCCACCACCGACGACGACTACCCTGTTACTGGTTTTTGTTCTATTCGTATTCTGCATGTGCTATATTCCTAAAGAGTTAGCAGGCTAACCTGGTTATTGTATCTGTTTCCCGCTCTGTTAAAGGCCTGCGATATCAAGAATTTCAGGAAGTTTATGCTCCCAGCCAAGGGTCTGGAGCATCACGCCATTGGCCATATCTTTTAGGGAGGCCACTGTTTCTGCGGCAATCTTGATTCCCTCAAGTTCACGGTCTGAAGACTTACGGATCCTTCTGATCAACTCGTCTGAAATATTGGCACCCGGTTCGCTGTTGACAATGTACTGGGCTATCGCGAGTGATTTAATCAGGAATACCGTTGGGATGACAGGGACATTTAACGTCTGTGCCTTCTTCATAAAATCAGCAAACTTCTCCAGATCAAAAACAGGCGGTGTAATCAAAAAAGACGCCCCGGCCTCAATCTTGGCGGCAGCTGCAGCCAGTTCCTGGTCCAGGGCTGCCTCATCTGCAAATGAGGCGATCGTGCAGCCGGCTGTAAAATCGGGCATACCGTCAAGCTCAAATCCACCAAGATCTTTTCCCTGGTTCAGGGTTCTAATCGCCCCAACGAGTTCCGTCTCGTCGAGGTCAAAAACCTCTTTGGCATCTCGATGATCACTCTGGCTGATATCTTCACTATGGGTCACCAGAACATTCTGAATACCAAGAACATGGGCAGCAAGCAGATCGCCCTGCAGGGCCATTCTGTTTCTGTCGCGGCAATATACATGGATAACTGCCTCCACACCCTGCTGCTGCATGAGAACCCCGCCGGCCAGGGCACTCATTCTCATAATGCCGTTATCCATATCGGGCACGACAATGGCATCGACTCTTCCCTTGATTCGACGTGCATCATTGACAAGCCTGGAAATATTCACTCCTTTGGGAGTGTGCATTTCAGCCAGTACAACAAATTCTTTTGCGGCTAATCGTTTTTGAAAACTCATATGTTTTTCCCTCCAGCTCAGAGCTGACTAATTGATATTTCTCCCCGAACAACCAACGCACTTCATCTAGTACAGCGCTGATTCAGGGTGAAAAACATTCACATCTTTCAAATCGTCGCCAAGGTAGGCGCGCTCATTGGGCCCCAGAATACCTAATGAAAGGCAGATAAGGGTCCAGATATGTACTGTGTTATAAGTCGCACCATGGTGATGGCTCAGATCATGAACCTGGGCATGGCAGTTATGGCAGCCTGTAATACAATAGTCGGCGCCAGTCGCAATGATCTGATCGTATTTCAGCTGACCGTAATCCCGTCTTGCATCAGTGAACCCGGACTGGAGGAATCCTCCCCCGCCGCCGCAACAGTAGTTGTTGGATTTATTCGGTGTCATCTCGATGACATTTTCTTCACCAACCACCGATTTTATGACGAAACGAAGATCATCTGCCACTGCATCTCCATAGCCTTTGCGGACAATCTGGCAGGGATCCTGGATAGTGAAGGTTATCCTTCGTTCTTTATTCCAGTCTGAATTTACCTTTAACCTGCCTTCCCGTATCCACTTTGCGTAATACTGATAGATAGAGGCGACTTCGAAGTTATGGTCTATGTTGAATTTTTTCAGTCCGGCCCGGACTGAGAATGTTATGTGACCTCATTCGGTATTGAGAAAGACCCCGCACCCCAATTCATCGGCCTGCTTTGAAGAAACACGGGTTACATGCTCCCAGCATTCGTTGTCTGCAAGAAAGAGGCAGTAGTTCTCTGCAGCCCATCCCTTGCTGCCGTACGTCCAGTCAACCCCGGCCAGATGGAGTATCTTCCATAACGGCACCAGCTCATCAGGCTCTACATTGGGTTCTCTTGAATTCTGATTGAGAAAGAAGTGCGCGTTCGGCTTATCAATCGGGGCAACCATGTCTTTAAATTCAGGTTGCGCCTCCCGGTACTCTTCAAGGACATCATTTACTACGAAAACAAAGTCATCAGGGGCCGTGCCCATGGCGCTTCCCGATTCGTTCCGCATGGCCATGTCACACGAATCTCTGATGCCCTTGGGTCGATCTTCACGAGGCCATTCTGCCCGTGCATTAAATACCAGCTGCGGTATGTCAATCTGCATTGGACACACGTAAATGCAGCGTTGACACATGGTGCACATCCACACCCAGGGGGTAGTCGTCACTTCCTCATCCAGCCCCATGGCACACATGCGGAGAAATTTGCGTGGATCCATATCCTCCAGCCCGGACGCCGGGCATCCCGAAGCACAGGCACCACAAGTCAGACAGAGATCAAGATTTCCACCGCCAGGGATGATTTCTTTGACCTTGTCTTTAAATGTACTCTGCTTTTTCCCTTTGATCTTAATGCTCGTTTCTGACATGAGTCTTTCCTTTTGATTATAACCAGATCATGCTTGATTATGGTTGACCACTTTTCGCTTCATCAATGACATGGAAGCTTATACCCGCTTTTGTATTCGAAGCAGGTGGAAGCCATCATCCTCATGGTAATCCACCTTGAGTAACCGGTACGTTGACTCGGGCAGGATCTTAAAGAGATCCTGCCTCGTGTCGATGTCAGCACCGCGAACTTCAAGGATATCCTCAGGTTTCATCTCACCAAATACTTGAGTTACCTTAAGAAGGGATAACCATGAGACGAAATGTCTCACGTCAATAACGATGTCTGTTTTATCTGCCAAAGCCTGCATACTCCTTGTTGTTTAATCATCCTTGACAACGCAACAATCAGACCAATCGTTAATCAGTTATGCTGATGCAAAGAATAAGGAAATGGATTGTCAAGTAATAACATATTGTTAATCGTATTATCCTGGCCAAGACACTCTTCCTGAGGAAGTAAAAATTTGTTAAAATGAGTCAACCCTTTACAAAAAAGTGTTAAGAAAGTGTTAAAGTGTTAAAGCAGTAGCTCTTTACAGGTGTTAAGGCTTAACAGGGAGTGTTCATGATCGGCCGGGAACTAGATGGCTTTTGGAAAACAGTGGTCAATGCCATTCGTGATGGCATCATGATCGTCAATACCGGTGGAGCCATCGTCTCAGTAAATAAAGCCTTTGAGCAGATAACCGGATACGCTCGAGAAGAATTAATCGGCCAGCCCGATAAAATACTTAATTGTGAATTTCCTCAATCACTCTCAGGCAGCGAGTCATCAGATCCACACAATCTTTCCGGAAATGATATATCAGAACAGCGCAAATGCCGGATCAGGCGAAAAGACGGCTCCTACATACACGCCCTGACAAATTCAGCAACACTGAAAGATACCAGCAACAGTATCATTGGAAGTGTTGTGACAATCACCGATCTCACTGAAATTACAGAAAAAGAGAACCAGTTAGAGGAAATTCGCCAGCAATTGAACAACGACAGTGGCCTCCATGGCATTGTCGGCTCATCGGCTGCGATGCAGCGAGTTTTCGATATGATCGAAAATGCTGCCCTCTCCGATGCTCCCGTTATCATCTATGGCGAAAGCGGCACCGGCAAAGAGCTGGTCAGCAAGGCCATCCATAAAATTGGCTCCAGGAAAGATATGCCTTTTATCAAGGTAAATTGTGCCAGTCTGAGCGAATCTCTGCTGGAAAGCGAGCTTTTCGGGCATGTTCGGGGAGCTTATACCGGTGCTTATAAAGACCGGGTAGGAAGGTTTGAAATGGCAAACCAGGGTGATCTTTTCCTTGATGAAATCGGCGACCTCCCTCTGCCCACACAAATTAAATTATTGCGGGTACTGGAGGAAAAAGTGATCGAGCGGGTAGGTTCTTCCAAGTCTATCGAAACAGATGTACGCATCATTTCTGCAACCAATCAGGATCTACCCACCCTCGTTGAAAACGGAACGTTCAGAACAGATTTTTATTTCCGGATAAACGTCATTCCTATTTTCCTTCCAGCATTAAGAGAGCGGGCTGAAGATATCCCCTTGCTGGCCGAGTCCTTTTTTCGCAAAATGAGATTGAAGAACGGCAAGGCAATTGATGGAATAAGAGAAGATACCATGGAGATCCTGATGCATCACCAGTGGCCGGGAAACGTCAGGGAACTCAAAGGTGCACTTGAGTATGCCTTTGTAACCTGCCACACCAACATGATTCACCCAAACCATCTGCCGGAAACCGTTTTTCGACAAAAAAGAATACAGGGCGGGCCTAAGCCATCCGCTTTTAACATGCATGAAATTGAAAGACTGGAGCTCCTGGAAGCGCTCGAGAAGGCCAAGGGAAATCAGTCGCGAGCCGCCAAGATCCTGGGTGTGTCCAGAGTAACTGTGTGGAACAGGATGAAACGCTATAATGTGCAGGCCAGCAAGAAAATTATAGCCGA
>CAZOWJ010000024.1:0-45610 GCA_964583415.1 uncultured Desulfocapsaceae bacterium | reverse complement strand
TTACTATGTAGGGACTTTCACCCTTTACTCTTTGCCGGCTTTTACCGGCGCTTTCGATCTGTCCCCTTTTATTCTTCGAGCAGTGAACTGCGAGAGGCAAATCTCCCCGATACGCCGGTCAATCGGGCGATACTGAACAATTTCAACGCCAATCGGTCAGGTGACATTTATCTGGTCTATGAGCCACACTGGTTTATCAATGAATTTGACGGGCTTACGGTGTCCTCAACCCACGGCTCACCATGGAGTTACGATAACTATGTGCCAATTGCCTTTGGCGGTATGGACATTCCTGCCCAGCATGTTGTGCGCACGGTGCAGACAGTAGATGTTGCCCCGACGCTGGCGGCATACCTTGGCATTAAACCGCCATCAGGTTCGTTTGGCATGGTTCTGCCGGAAATATTTACCGAAAATAAGAAATGATCACCCTCCTATTGTTTTGAGCTGATGTTAAGTGCCCTATATTAGATAACAGAAATAAATTGGGGATCAAAAGAAAGGGATTGATTAGGGGGAGTATTAGCAAATTCAGCAGGGGTGTTAATTTTACCTCACAGGAAGAATCGATAACTTCACGCACATTGGTTAATCAGAGTAATTAATCGTTAATTTAAGATATCGTTTTAAATCCATAATTTATAATTTTTGACAGCCTGCCTAACATGTTTATTTTTTACAGAATTATGCCACCACGCGGGATGTTTCTCGCCCGTCTGGCTGAAGATGATCTTTCGTTTCCACAAAATTCCAGGGCCCAGGTTCAGGCAATACTCCTGCTGGAACAAGGGGCTAACTGGTCTCTTTTTGCTAAAACCGGATGGTCCCAAAAAATTGGCTGGTGGGTTGAAAATAAAGGATGAGTTTACAGTTTTGCGTTGAATTTAGGCTTACTGAGCATGAGCGATGCTCATAAGCGCAGTGAGCTTGGTAAAGGTAGTCTGCGGATACTTGGCTTAATTGATTAGCTATTTAACAAAACACATTAAACCTAGAAGACCACACAATTCTTCACGGCTTATTTAATACACTCTGGAGGCAATATGGCTGCAAATGACAGAAAAAATCTGAAAACGAATACCTATGACGATCTTTACGGTAATGAAATGTCTGATATCGGGCTTCCTAAAAACACATTCCCAACCTCTGAAAATGACCCGCGCAGGATTTATGCAGCAGTTCATGACGAATTGATGCTGGACGGCAATGCACGTCAGAATCTGGCAACGTTTTGCCAGACCTGGGAGGAGCCTGAAGTACATAAGTTGATGGATGAGTGCATAGACAAGAACATGGTCGATAAGGATGAATATCCGCAGACGGCAGAGATTGAGGCCCGCTGTGTTCGTATGCTCGCAGATCTCTGGAATTCTCCTGCAAAAGCAGACAAGGCAGTAGGAACCTCTACCACCGGTTCAAGTGAGGCAGCAATGCTTGGCGGCATGGCAATGAAACGTCGTTGGGAGGCGAGGCGAAAAGCTGAAGGCAAACCAATCGATAAACCGAACATGATCTCTGGACCGGTACAAATCTGCTGGCATAAATTCACCCGTTACTGGGATATCGAGCATCGTGAGATACCGATGGAGAATGGTCGCCTGTTAATGACAGCAGAAGAAGTTTTAGCACGATGCGACGAGAACACCATCGGTGTGGTACCAACATTGGGAGTTACCTTCACTGGTCAGTTTGAACCAGTTCAGGAGATTGCCAAGGCTCTTGACACACTCCAGGAAAAAACTGGCATCGATATTCCCATCCACGTTGATGGAGCAAGTGGCGGTTTCCTCGCGCCATTCTGTGCGCCTGAACTGGTATGGGATTTTCGTCTGCCACGAGTGAAGTCAATCAATTCTTCCGGGCATAAATTCGGCCTGTCCCCTTTGGGTGTCGGATGGGTTATTTGGCGTGAACCTCAGGATCTTCCCGAGGAGTTGGTCTTCTGGGTCAACTATCTGGGTGGAAACATGCGTGATATTGCGCTCAATTTCTCCCGGCCTGGAGGCCAGATTGTCTGCCAGTATTACAATTTTCTACGGCTGGGCCGGGAGGGATACAGCAAGATTCATGGTGCCTGTTATAAAACAGCCCAATACCTCGCCGCTGAAATTGAAAAGTTGGGGCCGTTTGAGATTATCTATAATGGCAGTGAAGGCGGTGGCATCCCCGCACTCTGCTGGAAAATGAAAGATGGTATTGATGCAGGTTTTAGCCTGTTTGATTTTGCCGATCGCTTGCGGAGCCGTGGCTGGCAGGTCCCTGCCTATGCTTTACCTGCAAACTGCCAGGATCTAACGATACAACGAATACTGGTGCGCCACGGGGTGAGCCGTGATCTTGCCAGTCTGCTTCTTAAAGATATGCAGACGGCACTTGATTACCTCGCGAAGCACCGGATGCAGCAACCACTAACAAGTGAGGATGCTTCCGGTTTTCATCACTGATCGCTTGCAGAACGCGTAACTATAAGTGAAGGGAAAGCACGTGAATCACACTGATAAGACCCCTAACTCACCAACACATATCGACTCGACTGGGCCCTGGCCCTTTATCTCTCAACATGTAGTGCTATGGTCCTCTGGCGAGCGAACTCTATTCTGTTCCCGCCATCATCGTAAAGGACTGTACAGGGTGACGCAGGAAGCCGGATTACTGCGTTGCCTGTGGATGCCTGAACAGCTGAACTGGTGGATAGGGATTGGTTTCTCGCTCGGTGCTTTGCTGTTCATGCTGGGGAGTATTCTGGTTCTTATACCTTCGATAAGCCGCGGCTGGTCACCTGGAACCAATAGTGCTAATATTGTTTTCTTTGTTGGCTCAATACCGTTCACAATCGCGGCCTATCTCCAACTGTTTCAGGCGGCAAACGCTGGTATCTTTGCAATAAAGTCCACATCGACTTCGAAACAGAGAGTGATCTTTGGCTGGCACCCGCACCAGATTGGCTGGCTTAGCTGTGCCCTGCAGTTTATCGGAACCCTGTTATTTAACATCAACACCTTTGATGGGATGTTACCGCAAATGGACTGGCTGCAGCAGGACCTGGCGATTTGGGCTCCCGATTTAGTCGGTTCGATCCTGTTCTTAGCCTCCGGCTATCTTGCCTTTGTTGAGACATGCCATGCCTATTGGTCGTGGAACCCAGCCAGCCTGTCCTGGTGGGTAACCTATATCAGTTTTCTCGGTTGTGTGGCCTTTATGATCTCTGCTCTTTTCTCCTACGTGCCAATCAGCGGTCTTGGATCTGATGCTGCCACCATTTCTGTTGTGTTCACCCTTATCGGCGGCGTCTGTTTTTTCGTCGGTGCTCTTTTGATGTTACCTGAAACAGCTCAGATACATGATACTGAAGTAGGTTGAAAAGTGGAAACCAAACCTTGCTCCCATTTTTTCGAGAAGATAGTTTTGATGGATAATGACTACAGCTCATATTACGGGGTTAATGTTTCCACATTGAAGGTATTGTTTCCCTGTCAATCCTCCAATTAAAGAAGTTCCTGTGAAGCTCTGATTTCCTATCAGCGAATTTTCAGCCAACCTGAAACTGTAACTTCACAGCATCCCAACCGGGGTAAAAAAATCCCGGCATTTATTATAAAAGTAACAAAAAGAACATTTGACGAATAATCAACAAGTTATGGACTTTGTTACTTAGAAGGAACAACCTCAAATGGAAGCACTGGGAAAATTCGCAGACATTCGAGATGGCAATATTAACCCATCACTCAGCATTCGCGACTTTATACGTTTTGCCGAAGTGACAGGTTACTAAATCACCGACCACGCCCAGAGGGCGTGGTTTGGGGAATACGAGTTTAAAGTTGTAGGACAACTATATCGTAACCCATGTAGTTAGATAGGCGTTTTAGGCCAAAAAGGTGATTCCCTGCAATGAAGGAAATTACCTTTTTGTTTACTTCTCTTTTTCTATGAGTCCTTTAACGAACCAGCGTTGCATGGATAGAACAACTAAGACAGGTGGCATCATAACTAAAAGGGCACCGCTTAGGGCAACGTTCCATTCAGGGAGATCATCTGCCTGGGGAATTAAATCCTGTAGACCAATTACAGCTGTGGTCATGTTCGGGTCGGTGGTAATGAGTAGTGGCCACAGATACTGGTTGTATCCATAGACAAATTCAATCACTACGAGTGCTGCGATGTTGGTTGTGGATAGTGGCAGTAGAATCTTTCTGAAAAACGTCATTGGGGTTGCGCCATCCATCTTTGCCGCTTCACAGAGTTCTTCAGGTACTGTAAGGAAAAACTGTCTGAATAAAAAAGTACAGGTGGCCGACGCAATAAGTGGCAGGGTAAGGCCAGTGTAGCTATCGAGTAGAGACCAGTTAAGGCGTAACTCAAAATCATTACCAGTGAACCAGGATACGACACTGTTGAGATGTAGTACATCCCATAATGCCTGCATTGGCCCTAAAACATTGGCCGCAACTTCATAGGTGGGCATGATTCTAACTTCGACTGGCAGCATCAAGGTGCAAAAAACAGAGGCGAACGCCACTACTCTGAGACGGTAATCAAAATATACCATGGAGAAAGCTCCAATTATTGATATAGAGATTTTACCGACAGTAATGCCTGTTGCCATCACAAAAGAGTTAAATATCTGATTACCAAGATTACCTCTGGTCCAGGCCTCCGTCATATTGGTAAGAAACTGATCACCAGGTATGAGCGGCATGGGAACCTTTGAGACTTCTTCCAATGGAAGTGTCGCCGCAATAAGGCTGTAAATCATAGGGAACCCAACGATAAGGATACCTACCATCAAAAAGATGTATGTAAATGAATCTAATATGGGGGTTTTTTCAACCATAGTGCCTAACCAGTGTATTGAACTTTTTTCTCAACGTATCTAAACTGTAGAACCGTAATAATGACAATCAGCGACATGAGTACAACGGATTGTGCTGAAGAGGAACCAAGGTTTAAGCCAACAAATCCGTCCTGGTAGACTTTGTATACGAGGATATTTGTTGATCCTCCAGGTCCACCCTGCGTCACAGTATGGATTACACCAAATGTCTCAAAGAATGAATAAATGATATTCATAACCGACAAAAAGAAGAAGGTCGGTGATAGAAGCGGGAAGGTGATTGCCCAGAATCGTTTCAAAGGGCTTGCACCATCAATTGCAGCTGCTTCAATGAGAGATTTAGGTACCGCTTGCAGACCTGCCATAAAAAACACAAAATTATAACTAATCTGTTTCCAGGCAGCAGCTACGGTTATCATGATCATAGCATCGCTTCCCTTGAGTACAGGGTTCCAATCCAGTCCCAGCCACGAATTGATACCAAGGGCAACAATACCGTATGAAGGATGAAGGAGGAAAAGCCACAGGATTCCCGAGATTGCAGGAGCAACGGCATAGGGCCATATTAAGAGGGTTCTGACAAGTGCCTTTGCTCTGAGTGCCCTGTTTGCCATGGTTGCAATAAAAAGTCCTAAAGCAATGGAGACAGAGGCAACAGCAATACTGAAGATAAATGTGATCAGGATCGACTTGAGGTACAGTGGGTCTGAAAAAATCTCAATGTAGTTATAAAACCAGACAAACTTACTGCTCCTGCCAAACGGATCACTGAGTAGAAAGGACTGTATAAGTCCTTGTATGGCCGGCCAGTAAAAAAAGGTCAGCGTGATGATAATCTGGGGCAGTATCAGTAGATACGGTAGATATGAAGATTTAAAGGTAGATCGTTTTAGCATATCACAGGGCTCAGTAAAAGCCCCTTTGAGTCAAGGGGCTCTTGTATTACCTAAAATTAGTTATAGGTCTTTTCAAAAGTGCGGAGCTGGATGTTACTTCTCTTTACAGCATTATCCAATGCTTCCTTTGGAGTTTTCTTACCGTTCCATACAAGCTCAAGTTCTTCGTTGATGATATTTCTGATCTGAACAAAGTAGCCAAGACGTAAACCTCGTGAAATCTCAGTTGGGGTAGCGCGGTTAAGCTGCTCGATACCAACAGTTTGGAGAGGATTTTCTTTGTAATAGCCTTCGTCTTTTAATGCATTATAGGCGTTAAGAGTGATAGGGAAGTAACCAGTCTCTTTATGCCAGTAACTTTGCATTTCGTTACCTGCAAGAAACTTGAAAAATGCTGCAACACCAGCATATTCTTCTTTGCTATGACCGTTAAGAACCCAAAGAGAAGCGCCACCAATGATGCTGTTTTGAGGGCTTTTCATTGATGCTTCAACAGGAAGAGGTGCAGCATCCCATTTGAAGTCACTTACAGCTTTATTAAGCTTTGCAATGCCACTTACAGAATCGATATAAACAGCAGCATTTTGAGCAATAAATTCAGATTTTGGTCCCTGGTACTTCTGGCCACCATACAAAAAACGCTTGTCGCCAGCCCACTCTTTGAGTCGTTCAATGTGCTTTACAACCATAGGGTTGTTGATCATGAGTTCAGTGTCAAGTCCCTGGTATCCGTTTGCCTTGCTGGCGAAAGGAATGTTGTGAATTGCACTGTAGTTCTCAACCTGAGTCCATGATTGCCATGCGGTAACCATTCCGTTTGGAGCAATTCCACTGTCAACCAGCTTCTTGGTGATTTCACCAAGCTCGTCCCAGGTAATCGGTTCAGTCTTTGATAAAGGAGCAATGCCCGCTTTTTCAAACATGGAGAGGTTGTAATACATAATTGGGGTGGATGAGTTAAATGGCATAGACATTAAATTGCCGTCCGCATCCATATAATAAGAAAGAACCGCCTGAAGGTAATTTGACCAGTCTACGGCGTTTCCGGTATCTGCCATGAGCTTATGGACAGGATAGATTGCACCGGACTGCATCATGGTCTGGGTTCCAACTTCAAATACCTGGAGGATGTGAGGCTGTTTCTTTGCTCTAAATGCTGCAACGCCCGCATTCATGACCTCATCATAGTTACCTTTGTTTGTGCCAACAACAACGTAGTCTGATTGAGATTCGTTGAACTTTTGAATCATCGTATCAACAACTTTTCCTCTGGCACTTCTCATCGCATGCCACCAATTAATGGTAACAGGCTCTGCAAATACCGCTGCGGGAAAGCTGAGGCAGATTCCTACAATAACAACCACAGCCAATCGGTTCATTTTCATTGTGTTCCCTCCAAAGTAATTTTAACAAAATACCCCTTGAAAAAGGGCGCCCAAGTACATTTAAAAAACCACTGCATTATTAGCATCAATTAGTAGGTAATGGAATGAGAGTCAAGTTAAAAGAATATTTAGAAAAATGTTGTATTCTTTTCTTAATTAATGTTTTTTGAGTGTGATAGAAAGATAAGTGCGTATTTAATTGATCTCAGCTTAATGGTGGCTTCAAAAATGACAGAACTACGGTTTAGGAATGTAATCAAAAGATATGGGAAGATTGAAGTTGTCCATGGGATTGATCTTGATGTTGCAGACAAGGAATTTCTGGTACTCGTCGGACCCTCCGGTTGTGGTAAGTCTACGCTGCTTCGTATGATTGCAGGTCTTGAGGAAATCTCAGATGGCACTATCGAAATGGACGGTAAGGTGATAAACGACATAGCACCTAAGGACCGTGGCCTTGCGATGGTTTTTCAAAACTACGCACTCTACCCCCATATGAATGTATATGAAAATATGGCTTTTGGTCTGAGGCAGAGAAAAACACCAAAGGATGAGATTCAGGAGCGTGTTGAAAGTGTTGGTGAGGTCTTAGGGTTGGGGGAACTATTGCAACGAAAACCCCATGAACTGTCTGGTGGTCAGAGACAACGTGTCGCTATGGGTCGGGCGATGGTAAGAAAACCATCTGTCTTTCTCTTTGATGAGCCTCTCTCAAACCTTGATGCAAAACTGCGTATCCAGATGCGAGCGGAGATTAAAATGCTCCATCAACGAGTGCGGTCAACTATGGTTTATGTAACCCATGACCAAGTTGAAGCAATGACACTCGCTGACAGGATTGTTGTATTAAAAGATGGTTATATCGAACAAGTGGGAACACCTCTGGAGCTTTTTCTAAAACCTGCCAATGTTTTTGTTGCGGGCTTCATTGGTACACCTCCAATGAATTTACTAGAATGTACAAATGAAAAGGCAGCAGGTCAGGATTCGCTCATTTTTCCAAGAGGTCTCAGGTTGCCGGTACTTGCACGAGACGACGCAAAACTAGATGATAAACAAGAACTTGTAATGGGGATTCGTACTGAAGAAATCACCCTTACAACAGAAGAGACTAATGTGCCTGCTGAGTGGGTTTTCCCAGGTACTGTTAAAGTCGTTGAGCCCCTTGGCAATGAAAACCATCTCCATGTGGAAATAGGTGGAGAAACATTTGTTGCCCGTTGTGAGGGACGAAAAATTATCAAGGTAGGTGCCGAAATTGAGATTGCCTTTAACCTTGAACAGCTGCATATCTTCGATGCTGCAACAACCAAGGTTGTTTATCAGGCCAATCATATCGACACCAAAGAATAGCATTGTTAACAGATTGATAGTTGTTGTTGAAATAGAGGTAGTAAAAGTAAAACGAGCACTACCTCTATTCTTTCATGCGGTGTCTCTTTTGTTTTTCTTTTTTCGACCCTATGGTTGAGTCTAAATCTATCGATTTTAGTGCCTTACTAATGAAAGATTGTCACTCTTTTCAGTACCCCCTTGAGGGGTAAAAAAACAAGAAAATGGGAAGTGCTTTCGAAGCTAATAACTTGAACATGCTGGCATGGCACTTAGCCCGGCTTACTTCCCGTTTACCGGGGTTAGTTATATATTATGTATCAGGTATCCTGGCTATTTTCACCATTATTCAGTTTGCTGTGGTAGAAAAACGGATACACTATCAATAGATGCCTCCAGTTTTCCATAAACGATCAGCCACTGTCTAATGTATTGTTTTTTAATAAAAAAACCCGTGGGCTCAGAACTATAACATGCATTTGAAATTAGCCATAAAGTAACAACTTTCAATGAAGCCAATTCAAGATTTTCACAGCACATCTAAACACCAGATTAAGTATGTGCTCACAGATATCGATGACACCCTCACCAATGACGGTTACCTGCCGGCAATTGCCTATAGCGCAATGGAACATTTGCAGCGGGCCGGTATCAAAGTTATCCCTATAACCGGAAGGCCAGCTGGCTGGTGCGATCACATTGCCAGGATGTGGCCTGTTGACGGACTGGTTGGCGAGAACGGAGCGTTCTATTTCTACTATGACCATGCCCAGCATAAAATGATCCGGCGATTCTGGCGGACTGAAGAGCAACGAAAAATTGACCGGCAAAAGCTTACCCAACTCCAGGGGCTAATACTCTCAAAAGTGCCAGGCTGCGCCATATCCGCTGATCAACAGTACCGTGAGGCTGATCTCGCTATTGATTTTTGTGAGGATGTTCCCGCATTGTCTAAAGTTGAGGTGGATCAGATCGTTCAAGTCTTTCAAGAAACGGGTGCCGTTGCCAAGATCAGTTCCATTCACGTGAACGGGTGGTTTGGCGACTATGATAAGTTGGCTATGACAAAATGTCTTTTTAGAGAGATCTTTCAACTGGATCTCGGCAGCAACAAAGAATCGGTTATTTTCTCCGGCGATTCCCCCAATGATGCACCTATGTTTGCCTACTTTCCCCATGGGGTTGGGGTTGCCAACATTTTACATTTTCTTGATGACCTGCCTACTAAACCTGCCTGGGTCACCCGGGAAGAAGGAGGGTACGGATTCGCGGAGATGGTTGATGTGCTGCTGGCCGACTGATTCTCTCAACCGCACATCTTGGTAAGTGCCGCAACTATGACAAACAGAGCTTCAAAAATATTTTTCGACAAAAACGACTACCAGCTTCTCCAAATAGTCAATGACGTTCTTGAGAGAGGCCCTCAATCTCGAGCAATTCGGTCCCTGCTCGTGGAGTAAATGCATCCTCAAGGGATTAAGGAAATGGCTGCTCCTCGAGGTTTGCGAATTGCTTATGCGATTGTTAGCCTGCTCGGCTCATTTGAGAAAGGGTTGGCCGGTGACAGAATAAAGATCCTCGGGGCAAGCCCTCTCGCTGACGCTCGCCTTTCGTTTCACTCAAGCGAGGTATTTTTACAGAGAGTAAGCAATGATAACGCCTCCCCATTTAAGCAAACCTGCAAGTTAGGACTATTCCTGTGAACCTACCGATTGATAGAGGCGGGGCGATTTGCTAACAGGAAACCAATTAGATACAGGAATAACCTAAAGCTTATTAATTAATGTAAATCTAATACCTTCGATGAGGCAACCTTAACTGCAAGGCTTAGGTGGAAGTTTATCAACATCAGGCTTGTAATATCGGATCACAAAATAATAAGGCTCTCCAGCATTCACGGGCATCCAGTAGGTGCCGTCATTTGGATTTTCAACGCTTAATGTTACAGTGATATTCCCGTTAGTATCCGGCTTTGTATTGTATGCGTTGAATAAGTCATTCTTACCGGGGATAGTATTTCGGGTTAATGCGCTATAGCGGGTTACTGACCAGAACAGTTCTCCCCCTGCTGCTTTGGCGTTGATATTGTGCCAATCATAAGTGTTTTAATTCAATGTGAAAATTGTGATTTTTTCAGTTGATCATCCCCAATTATCCTCTGGATGATCTCATGGGGCTATTTCAGGGCGCAACAATTGATAAAATCTATTCTGTACATCTGCATTCCAATACTGTTAAGAATAATTTGTTAGATCAATTATGTATATTGACACGACTCTGACCCTGTCAGTATAAGCAAGTAAAATTATCTTCAGAATGTTCAAAAGATATATTGTACTTGTTTGGTGGCTCTTTGATGGAGGAGAACGGAATGAAAAAAGTAGATTATCGAGAGCGAGCATTGAGGCTTTTTCCGTGGGTCTGTGCAAGTTGTGGTCGTGATTTTACCGGTAAAAACCTGCGAGAGTTAACGGTTCATCACAAAGACCATAATTACAAAAACAATCCGCCCGACGGTAGCAATTGGGAACTGTTATGCCTCTACTGCCACGATAACGAGCATTCCCGTTTACTCGACTCCGACTGGTTGTCCACTCAAAATCCAGATAAAGAGAAGGGAACCACGGCTACACACTCCCCTTTTGCTGATCTCAAAAACTTGTTGAATAAGCCTTGAAATGATTCCGGGAGATTAAACTCTCCTCTCTCTTTACTTCAGTCGGAGAAAATATGGAAGGCAACTGGTTCTACGAACAACTTCTTTCCTACAAGGTAAGCGCTCACTCCGCTGAGCTGTGGGCCGTAATGTTCAATGTAGCACTGGTGGTAGTGATCTTGATCGTGGCAACACTTTTCACCAGAAAGATCCTGCTCACCTTGAGCCTGGGCTGGATAAAGAAAAACAGATATCGCTGGGATGATGCCCTGTTGGACAACCATGTGATAGACAAGCTCAGCTGGTTTATCCCAGTCCTGCTATCCCACCTCTTGCTTGATTCACTGCTGCCGGCCGAAAGCACAATTTATATCGTTTTAAAACGGACTACACAGGTCTTCTTGGTCATTATCGGTGTGATCAGCATCAATACGCTGCTATCCGCCGTTGGTGACATATACCGGATGTCCAGAACCAAGCGGCCCGATGTTCTTCATGGTTTTATCGATGCAGGTAAGATTATTTCTTACATTATCGGGGCGATTTTTATCATATCAATTTTTTCGGGCATGTCACCTTGGGGCATAATTTCGGTCTTTGGCGGCATGACAGCAGTCACGATGTTGATATTCAAGGATACCATTGTCGGGTTCGTGGCCTCACTCCAACTGAGCACTACTGATATGGTCAGGATTGGTGATTGGGTGGAAATGCCTTCCTACGGGGCTGATGGTGACGTCATTGCAATGTCAATACATACAATACGCGTCCAGAACTGGGATAAAACCATCACCACCATCCCAACCTATGCCCTGGTTTCCAACTCATTCAAGAACTGGCGCGGAATGTCCGATTCTGGAGGCCGCAGAATCAAACGAGCATTGACGATTGATATCAATTCAATACGCTTCTGCGATGACGATATGCTTGAACGATTAAGTAGTCTCCGGCTTCTGAGCAACTACCTGAGCGCCAAGGAAAAAGAGATTCAAGATTATAATCGTGACCTTCTACCTGACGGTGAGGAGACACTTCAGATTAACGGCCGCCGGCAGACCAATATCGGCGTATTTCGGGCTTATGTTATTGCCTTCCTCAAGAACAATGAACAGATTAATCAGAACATGACTTTTCTGGTCAGACAACTCCCACCTGCCGAACATGGGCTACCGCTGGAAATCTATGTTTTCAGTAAAGATAAACGCTGGGCACAGTATGAGGATATTCAGGCTGACATCTTCGATCATCTGTTTGCGGCGCTGCCAATATTTGATTTGCGAGCCTTCCAGAACCCAAGCGGCAATGATTTCCACCATTTCACCAGGCTTGTTAATAGTGGCACTGGTGTCACCGGATTAAACGGGTGAGAAACAGTGTGGCCCCGCCAACTTACCTTGATATTAGCAGCTGGTTCGGTAACTCCGGAAACTCAAACACCTCTGTCACTTGACTTAAAGTAGGGGCTAATGCAAAACGATCAGGCTTCACTTTAATTTTCGAAGCTCATTTGATCATCGACATTTGCAGGTATTTCTTATCTATTATTATCTGAATTATTTGTAAGAATCCGTCTTGCAGAAAAAGAGGAAAATGAAAGTAGGATGGCGACCAAGAGATAGAGAGAGAGACAGATAAATAAATCATGTCCAGATATCCCTCTATCAATTAAGACACCAAACAATATTGGTGATGCTGCCGAACTGAGGATAGCAAAAGAAGAGATGAGGGCGCGAATAGCACCGAGGTGTTTAGTGCCGTACACTTCGGCCCAAAGACCGTTGATAATTGGACTTCCTGATCCAATTGAGGCCCCAAGTAAGAGCATAAGTGCATAGGCCGCCCACGGGCCGGAAACAAGGGTGCAGATGAATAACCCCAAAAGCATAGGCAGGGAATACAGTTTAAATAGCTGTACTCCGGTGAAACGGTCTACCAGAGAACCAGTATACATAGAAGAGAGCCAGTGGGAGACTCCGTAAACGATAAAACAACTGGCAAACAGGGTGGGTGTCCAACCCATTTCCGGAAGAACAAACCCCTGGTGGATGAAGATTCCGGTAATAATAAAGGGTGCTGCCAGAATTACCGGGAGTGCCAGCCAGAATCTATAATCTTTTATAAGAGTTCTGCGTGAACCCTGTTTCTGGACGCTTCTGGGAGTGTCACAATCAGTAGTGCTTTTTTCTCTGAATCTGTCCAGTTGGTTGCGTCTGAGCAGCCATAGAGCGGATGGCAGATACAGGAGTGGTATCGACAGTCCAACCACCAGCCAGCTTTTCTGCCAGCCAAAATGTGCAATTAAGAGTAATGCAAGAGATGGGAGGAATATTTCACCAAGAGGAACTCCTGTGGTTGCAATGCTTACCGCCTTACCCCGATGAATCGAAAATTCTTTGGCCATTGCGGTGATGCCTGTGTGCGGCAGGAGTCCCTGTCCAAAAAATCTTAGTAGAAACATACTTACTATCAACCCGCTTAAAGTGGTGATCTGTGAGAGCATGACGGTAGCGACAAGTAGACCAGAAGCGCTGAAGGTTGCAAACCAGCGCAGTGGAATTTTGTCAATCGTTGCCCCGATCCACATGAAAAGAAGACCGCTTGCAAGGGTTGCAGTGGAATAGGCTGAGCCGTACGCTGTCGCCGAAAGGTTTAAGGACTCTTGAAAACTTGCTCCGTACCAGCTGATGAAAAATGATTGACCAAAATTCCCCCAGAATACCGTAATCATGCCAAATATCAGAAGCGGCCAGTAACGCTTAATAAAAGATGCGTAGTCGTAGATCATGATTTCATGGTTACTTCTGGGAAATTGTTGACTGTTGAAAATGGGGTATTGACCCTTTGTCTCTCTATTAAATTTGATTGGACTGGGGAAGGTCTCCGGTACTTGCCTTTTTTGATGCTTCCTCAGGATGGACACATTCTGTTGTGTTGTCAAGTTGAAGGTCTGATTTTGGTTGAAAGCCAGGAAGACGAGGTAAGTGATGCCGATCGCTTACGCCACGAAGGGTTGCATTTTATATCGACCCTTCAGCAGGGTTGAAAATGAACAATCTCTCAAACAAATCTGTTATGAAAGAATTTCCATGAAGGTGACCCAGAGGCCGTAACTGTTGTTAACGAAAGCAAGTATATACAACACAATCCTCTAACTCGTGAAGGAAATGTAGGTTTAACAGAACTATTCAAACGGCTATCACAAACTTCTCCACGCGTAAATATCGTGCGTATTTTCGAGGATGGTGACTATGTCTTTGCCCACACAGATTACGACTTCAATGTCGTAGAGATTGGGTGACCTCCTTCTGACAGTTTATTTGAAGTCGGAATACTGTCAACCAAAGTCGTGAGAATCAAAGTAATGTAAAGCTGGTAAACAACAGAGAAGTTGATAGCTTTACATTGGCCATCCATACAGAGACAAGGAAATAAAATGATGTCGAAGGCGAGATGAAAAGTCGTCTTTGGCTCCCCTTGTAACATATTCTAATTATAGCATTGTTTCCAGTATTGCCTTTTTGGGATAAGAAGCGGTTCATGCAATCTATATGTAAATAATATGTGATTTCCAACGAAATCCAGCCATATTTAAATGCAACCCATTACAGGCTGAAATCAACCCCTTCTCTCGTTCAGGCACACAGGCAATTTTTCAGCCACGAGATAAGGGAAATGCATATATAAATCAAAAAAAACAGATGGTTAATCATCATGCTGGTAAGTCAGGCTGAAGATCAGTGGTAATCACGAAATAATATGTCCGAAATCACACTACAAATACAGCCAAAATACCCTGAAAAAGGTGCAAATTCCTCCAACCTTTGAAGTCATTTTCATAAAGAACATACCCAACCCTTTTTCACCACCAATCCGAGATGGTTTTTTCGGAAATGATATTGTTGCTATGAATAGGTTGATTATCGGTCATTGGTGGCGTTTATTGCATAGGCTCTGATTAAATTATGAGTCATTTAAATGAAATTGCGGTGTTCAGGAGAAAAATCGGATAAAATAGCGTTGTGTGTCTCCATACTACTCTGAATAATGAAACAATATCGAATAAAAGCCTTTTATAGCCGGCCTAGTGAGGAACCTAAAATGACCAAAACCCTCGACAGCAAGTTAACGACCATTCGCAATGGTGAGTATTCCTCCAAGAATTTTATAATCGCCGACGCCAAGGACGGTGACATGGCCATGGGCATGGCGGCTCCGGGTCCGGCTCCCGCAGGAAGCACAAAGAGCTTCCTGAGTAAAGGAGATTATCTTGAAAATATGCGGGTTATGACCCGTTCCGGATTGGTGGATATCATGCTGATGTCCGCTTCTTCCGCAGAGGTCCTGGTCGAAGAGGGTCTGTTCAACGAAAGTTCAGTCACCCCTGCTGTACGCCTCAACGACACCACCGATATCTGGGCCTTGCGCGGTAACCGCTACCAGTGCCACCCCTCCCGCCCTTTTTCTACCATCAACCTGGAAAAAGCACATAAACTGGCTGGTCTCGGTCTCTATTCAGTCACCTTTTCCAACGACCTCGACCATGACTACGCCTCCACCGCAACCTATAAAACATTCAGGGAAAAAGCGGTACCCTGCGGCATGAACCACTTTCTGGAAGTGTTTAATCCCGGCCCTGATATCGACACCGGCTTGTCTGCAGAAGATCTACCGTTTTTTATAAACGATGCCATCGCACGTATCCTGGGTGGGGTGACTTCGGAAGAACATCCGCTCTTCCTCAAAATACAATACAACGGACCAAAGGCCATGGAAGAACTGGCAACCTACGATCCGCAGAACATCATCGTCGGCATCCTCGGCGGCTCAAAAGGAACGACCCGGGATACCTTGGAGCTGGTTTGCCAGGCCGAGCGCTATGGGGCGAGAGTGGCACTTTTCGGTCGCAAGATAAACCTGGCGAATGACTCCGTTTCAATGGTAACGATGATGCGGGCCGTGATTGAAGGAGAATTGTCAACTGAAGAAGCGGTAAAATACTATCATGGAGTACTTTCCGAAAAAGGAATTGTACCGACCATTCCACTGGATGAAGATATCCTGGTCACCGACCCCATCCTAAAATAGATAGCCTCATGACCAGAGACGGTATCATTTGCGGCGGCTGCTGGCTGGTGGACAAAACCAAGATCGTAGACCACTGGCCTAAAGAGGAGACGGTAGCTAGGATTCTGGAAAGTACATCCCACGGCGGCGGTCCCGCGATGAACATTGCCGTCAACCTCAAACGATTGGGAGGAAAATTCCCTGTAGTGGCCGTAGGAGCCATTGGCGATGATACTGAAGGAGCGTACCTGCTGGACGTCTGCAAACGCCATGATATAGACAACACCAATCTGGTCACAATGGTAGGGACCACAACCTCATTCACCGATGTCATGACCAGCATGGAAACAGGGAAGAGGACATTTTTTCATGCCCAGGGAGCCGGAGCCCTGCTTACACCTGCCAGTTTTGATTTCACTAAATTGCCACCCACCAGGATATTTCATCTTGGTGCACCGGGCATTCATGACGGTCTTGACGTTCCCCGTGGTGATCATGCAAACGGCTGGGCGGCAACCCTTAAGACAGCCCAAAAAGCAGGCTACCAGACCAATATGGAACTGATCTCCCTGTTGCCTGAACGCTTGGCCGAACTAGCCCTGCCCTGCCTGGAACATCTGGATACCATCATTATCAACGATGTTGAGGTGGGTGCCCTGGCTGGAATGACCACTGTTATTGATGGAGTTACCCAACTTGAAATGGTGGAACAGGCTACCCGGAAAGTTCTATCCATGGGAGTGAAACGGATGGCTTCCGTTCATTTTCCCGGCGGCTGCATGGTGGCCCGGCCTGGCGAGCCTGTTTTGGCCTGGCCGTCAGTCAAGGTGCCAGCGGAAGAGATTAAAAGTGCGGTGGGTGCCGGAGACGCCTTTGCCGCAGGCCTAATGTTCGGGTATCTGGACGGTTGGCCTATCGAGAACTCCGTTGCCCTAGCAAACGGTGCCGCAGCAGCCTGCCTCTGCTCGCTGTCGACCAATGAAGCCATCGGTACGGTGGAGGAATGCTTGTCTCTTGCTGAAAGGTGGGGGTGGCGGGAAAAGATATTAGGAGCTATTGAAGATTAGCCGTTTGGGTTCAAATCAATTCATGAGCTCCTTTGCTGTTAAACCGAAGCTTACATGCCTTGCATATCGAGCGGCTCTACCGCGATGCCAAAATTACGCAAATATACGAAGGTACAAACCAGATCCAACGGACAATTATCGCGCGCCAGCTCATGAAGCATGGTGCGTATTTTTTACAGGAGTTGTGGTGTGAGTATGCAGGAGTTGCACAGTATCCGGCAAATCTAGCGCAACAGATTCTTTACCACAGGGGAGTTCTATTTTCATTGAGGGCCTCTACACCTGATTATAAATTATATTCAGCTGAGTTTAAACTTTTCCCACAAAATTACTATATCTTGTCTGAATCTATTGTTTTTCCCATACAGTAAACAAAATGAGCTGCTACGCCACATTTGGTGATAAGAAGTTGCTTCTTCAGGGGCCCTAAACAAATCGATTTATTCGGCCCTGATTGTTGGCTTTTTCCTGTGCATCTTCCCTTGATATAGAGGGCAACCTTGGGATTAAGGAAGTTTTTGTGTAAAAATTTCGAAACAGATATTTTTACAGTTAATAGTTGTTGCTTGATCTTTTTAATATTCCTTCCCAAGATAGTGATTACTTGTGATTCTTAGGCCATTGAAATTCAAAATCAAAGTATAGGTATGACAAGATGACCCTCAAAACCAACCGAGATAAAATAGTTGAAATGCTATTACAATGCCAGCCAGGTCAACCTCGAACAAGGGGAATTTTCCAGGTTGATCACAACGGTGTACCCTTCATTCTCCCATCCATTGGTGGCATTACACTCAATGTGCTGGTTGGTGATTCGGCCTTTGGGCTTGCAGGAGACCATATTGAACCAGGAGTGAGCTGTAACTCCAATGCCGAGAAAAAGCTCGACTTTCCCAACGATTCACTGCAGATCTATGGCTGTATTGGCAACAGGGCTATGATAGTTTGTGGCAAGGCAGAAGGTACTGAAGGTGTCGTGATCGGCAAGCATGGTGGTTCGGAACACCTGATAATTGACTTTCCAGTTTCTGCAATGGAGAAAATGACCTACGACGACAAGATCATCGTCTGCAGCAGAGGTCAGGGCTTGACACTCACCGATTTCCCTGAGATTAAACTTTTTAATCTTGACCCGGATCTTCTCCTCAAGATGGCGATCAAAAAGCAAGATGGCAAACTGATTGTTCCGGTGACCACGCTTACCCCTGCGGCTTGTATGGGCTCAGGTGTAGGTTCTCCTCATGTTGCCACCGGCGACTACGACATTATGACCAGCGATGCTGAAACGGTATCACAGTATAAGCTTGACAAAATCCGCTTCGGAGACATAGTTGCCCTGCTTGATCACGATAATGCTTATGGGCGTGCTTATAAGAAAGGCGCTGTCTCTATCGGTGTTGTTGTTCACAGCGATTGTCTGAGAGCGGGTCACGGTCCGGGAGTCTCTACTATCATGACTTGTGTCTGCGGTCAGATAGAACCCGTTATCGACCCAACCGCAAACATCGCCGAACTGCTCAAGATTGGAAGGATGCGACGACGGTAATAATTTTCATAAAACGAACCGAAAATGAAAGCTCTGTTGAAGAACTGACAACCCTTTTAAAAAAAATGCGGGGTGTCTGCCTGATGCCACCTGGGTATATCTCTGGACAGACTCTTAAAAGACTGGACAGGCCCGGCGAGCGTATTGTGATCAGAACCCGGCGATTCGTTGAGCATTGGGGAAACTGGTTCAAAAGTTCTGAACGGAGAGCAATTCAGCTTGAGATAGATTCATTGCTCGGGGAAGAAACCACCTGTGCGATATAAAATTTGGTCAACTGGTGTATAGTGAGACAGCAATGAGACGTATAGTATTCCAAAAGATAGGTCAATTGATCTCTTGTACTGAAAACGGAAACCCCCAGCGATAGCAAAGAATAATGTCAGAAATCAAAACATGCCCTCATTGTCACCAGAAGAATAGAATCCCCTCTGATAGAATCGTGCACGATGCCAAGTGTGCTTCATGTGGGTGTATATTATCTGGTTCTGATGCAGACATTGAATGCTCTAAATGTCGCTACAGATTTAATTCTTTGGTGAAAACCAAAGATGAAATAGTCCGCTGCCCAAAGTGCCGCAAGGTTGTTTCTGATAGGGGAAACCATAAAATCAAGCAGCGGATTATTAATAGTGTTTTAGCCGTCATACTATTTGCTCTAGCAATTATTGGAATAAATTCACTTTCTGGCTGGAAAATATACTAATTTTAAAAAATCAACACTCCACCTGACAAGTATTGGACCGAGATCCTCATCTTATCTGACAGCTAGAACCTACTCACATCTCTTCGGAGATGGTCTGAAACGATCTTCTGAGTTAACCTTTTAGATTAGGTTTGGATTTCTACAGTTATGTTATGTACTATTTGCCGTCGCTTATGAAAACGATATCTCTTGTTTCTCCCAGAAGAATAGAGCAACCACCACTTCCCAAAAACCTCTTTACCGAGTCACTTAATTGGGTAGATGCAAATGCTGGTAAGAGAACCGCATGTGCATCTTCGTTAATTGAATGTGTCATTATTTATGAGATATAGCTGATCTTAATTATTACTGAAGGGGTGTGCTGCATGGCACATTTGCAATAAATGCGACCGTTGGGAAAAAAATTGAGATAATTTTCAGCTATCCTACAGCCATTTTTTTACAGAGTCTGCATTCAGTCCAAAAACTCAAGGACACTCCAAACGTACTCCCTTTGTTCAGCAGTCAGGTTTTCATCATTAAGCAGTTCCGCTGGTCTATCGGGGACTTGAAAACTGTGCCGCACGCACCACTCATCAAATTGACGTCTGATGCGCTCCTTGAAGGTTACTCGCGCAACCTGGATACTATCTTTTTTCATAATATAATTAATATGGCCGGAGACAAGGAAGAATGACCTGCGTAAAAATCACGTTCAACATAAAGAATGTATCTTCATGCCCTGGAAATCTACAAATAGCAACATGTGACCCCTTCATCCCCTGCTCTTTTTTATGTCAACATATCCAAAGCGTGAACTATCTTCGATATGAATCGGTATCTCTTCCTCTTTTGATGGATGGTTACATTTAAGTCTCTAATTTGAGCATAATGGTTGCTAACGGCGGTAATATCAGTGACAACGACTGTGGATGCCCGTGCTTTGGAATCGACTTGGTAGCCTGCCCCCCATCATTGCCGATGTTACTTCCCCAATAGTATTCAGAATCACTATTGAGAATTTCCTTATAGTAACCTGGCTCAGGTACGCCAACCCGATAACCGTCCCAGGGAACCGGAGTAAAATTGGTGATTATGACAACAAAGGCATTACTCGACTTGGCTTTACGGATGAATGACAAGACACTGTTATCTGTATCGCTGGCGTCGATCCATTGGAAACCGCTCCCTTCAAAATCATTTTCATACAAGGCCGGTTCCTTTTGATAGAGCTGGTTCAAGTCTTGAATGAAATGCTGTACCCCGAGGTGATTTGGAGCATCAAGCGCAGCCCATTCCAGACTGTCGTCAAAGTTCCATTCCTGCCACTGACCAAACTCCCCCCCCATAAACAGTAATTTCTTACCCGGATGTGCCCACATAAAACCATAAAAAGCCCGCAAATTAGCGAACTTTTGCCATTCATCTCCCGCCATTTTACTGAGCAGGGATCCTTTGCCATGGACCACTTCATCGTGGGAAAGGGGCAGAATGAAGTTTTCGTTAAAGGCATAGAGCAGGCCAAAGGTCATATCGTTCTGATGATATTTACGATGAATGGGATCCTTGCACATATAGTTGAGGGTGTCGTGCATCCACCCCATGTTCCACTTGAGACTAAAGCCAAGGCCACCGGTGTAGGTTGGCCCGGAAACCTGAGGCCAGGCAGTCGACTCCTCGGCCATGGTCAATACTCCGGGAAAAATCCCGTGAACGACTTCATTCATTTTGCGTAAAAAGCTGATGGCGTCCAGATTCTCCCGCCCGCCATACTGATTAGGCAGCCACTCATCTTCTTCCCGTGAGTAGTCCAGATAAAGCATCGAAGCGACAGCATCGACGCGTAACCCGTCAAAATGGAATTTATCGATCCAGAACAAAGCATTAGAGATAAGAAAAGCTCGAACTTCGTTGCGTCCATAATTAAAGACCATGGTTCCCCAATCCTGGTGTTCTCCCTGGCGGGGGTCAGTGTGGGCATAAAGATGGGTGCCATCAAAAAAGTTGAGGCCTGCACCGTCCTTGGGAAAGTGGGCAGGAACCCAATCAAGGATAACACCCAATTGGTTCTGGTGACACTGGTCAATAAAATACATCAGATCTTCAGGAGTGCCAAACCGACTGGTGGGAGCGTAAAAACCGAGCACCTGGTAGCCCCAGGAACCATCAAAAGGAAACTCGGCAATGGGGAGCAGTTCGAGGTGAGTGTATCCCAATTTAACCACATAAGGGATTAATTCATCAGCCAGTTCGCGGTAGGTCAGATAGCGAGAGCCCCACTTTTCATCCGGGACCTTGCGCCAGGAGCTGAGATGTACTTCATAGATGGAGATAGGCTGATCAAGTGCCTGTTGTTCGACCCGCCGGGAAACCCAATCGCCATCGGTCCATTGATAGCGATCAAGATCAGTCACAACAGACGCAGTTCGGGGACGTTGCTCCATGGCAAAACCATAAGGGTCAGCCTTTTCGAAACTATCCCCTGATTGACTCACCACCCGGTATTTGTATAGCGTGTTTTCAGGCAAATCCGGCATAAACAGGGTCCAGATGCCGCTATTGCTTGAATTGAGCGGATGACTTTTTCCATGCCAGGCATTGAAATCACCCATCAGGTATACCTGCGCGGCATTGGGCGCCCAAACGGCAAAATGAATTCCTTTTTTACCGTTAATCTCAACCAGGTGTGCCCCCATTTTTTCATAGGTCCGCTCATGGCTTCCTTCGCCCATGAGGTAACAATCAAAATCAGTTAGAATTGTTGTCTCACTCAAGGTTTTCTCCTCCTCAGGCACTCTATTTACGAGCGGATCAGGTTAATCCTGGACAATTGCGCCCTTCGCATAGGCATCATGCAACGCTATGAGTTCTACCATATATTTCTGAATATCTCTTCCTACATCGGTATTTTTAACACGAATACGGTACTGCTGGTTTGGATCGCTTTTTGGTTAAAGGATATAAACGAGTACCCCTTCCCCCACCCATAATTAAGCCAAGAACATCCTTCATTATCATGGTTGGCAATCTCCTGAAGAAAGTTTAATTCTGGCACCCCCAACATAACACTGCCTGCTTATGACTACTGCCCTTTTATTGCTTTGCGACCAGGATAACGAACCTTTCCTGTCAATTCATCTTCTATACGCAGCAATTGATTATATTTTGCAACACGATCAGAACGGCAAAGCGATCCGGTTTTGATCTGCCCTGCTGCTGTCCCTACGGCAAGATCTGCAATAGTCACGTCTTCCGTTTCACCGCTTCTATGCGATATTACAGCGGTATAGCCGGCTTCCTTGGCCATGCGGATCGCATCCAGGGTTTCTGTCAGTGTTCCTATCTGGTTAAACTTGATAAGAATGGAGTTGGCCACGCCTGTTTCAATACCGCGTCCCAGGATTTTTGTGTTAGTCACAAACAGATCATCACCAACCAGCTGAATACGGGAACCAAGTTTTCTGGTCAAACTCTCCCAGCCGCTCCAGTCACTTTCATCTAATCCGTCTTCAATTGAGATAATCGGATATTTTTCAGACAGTTCTGCCAGGTAATCACCAAAGCTTTCAGAATCAAAAGACTTGTTTTCACCTTTTAAGTTGTAGCTCCCATCTGCATAAAATTCAGATGCAGCGCAGTCCAATGCCAACGTTATGTCCTGGCCCATCTGATAACCAGCTGACTCGACAGCCTTGACAATGACCATCAAGGCCTCTTCGTTTGAAGACAGGTTCGGTGCAAAACCACCTTCGTCACCCACCGCCGTGCTCAGCCCCTTGTCACTCAGCACCTTTTTCAGGTTATGAAAAATTTCCGCACCCATCCGCAATGCTTCCCTGAAGTTTTTTGCTCCCACCGGCTGGATCATGAATTCCTGGATATCAACGTTATTATCGGCATGCTCACCCCCATTGATGATGTTCATCATGGGCACCGGCATCAAATATTGGCCAGCAGTTCCGTTTAATCCGGAAATATGCTGATAAAGTGGAATTTTTTTATCCATGGCCGCAGCTTTTGCATTGGCCAGGGAGACAGCCAGGATAGCATTGGCACCGAGCTTTTCTTTATTCTCAGTACCGTCAAGATCAATCATGATTTGATCTAATGCTTGCTGGTCGTATGAATCTTTACCGAGGATGGCAGGCTGGACTGTTTCGTTTACTGCAGCAACTGCCGTTAAAACGCCCTTTCCTAAATAACGACCCTTATCACCATCTCGCAATTCAAGAGCCTCCCGTGAGCCGGTTGAGGCTCCTGAAGGAGCACAGGCACGCCCCCATGCCCCTGTATCCAGAAACACATCCGCTTCAACGGTCGGATTCCCTCGAGAGTCCATAACTTCTCGGCCGATAACCTTGCTGATTTTTGACATAACTGTCTCCTGTCATTTCTTCTGACGCCACTCGAATTGTGGCTGTGATTTGATAGTTTTTCGTTAAGCTGAGCCTGAGGATGTTCCATTATAAAACTCTATGGCTATCACCTTGAAAATCGATAGAGACCAGCGGCAGATCCGTGTACCCAAGATAACGATTTGCCGCCGCCTTCAGGGCCGTGTTGACCTCTTCAACTGATGTCTCTTTTTCCACTTCCATAACCGCGTCCACCAGGGATACAGTGGGGGTTGGTACGCGCACCGCCAGCCCATCAAACTTGCCCTTGAGTTGCGGGATAACCAGGGAGACGGCAGAGGCTGCTCTGAATATATTTCTTCCTATTCTACCAAATCCATTTATTCCTATGCAGATTGTCATATCCTTTCTCCTTATATTAACCTAATCTTTATCATAATCATAAAATATGTTTTGTCTGATCTACGTGACGTTCAAACATAAATTCAGACTCTGTTTGCGCTGCCAAGCACATTTATATTCTTACCTTTGATCATGGCAATCAATTCGCCTCGCGCAGGCCCAAGATATTTGCGTGGATCGAACTCAGAAGGAGACTCAGAAAAAATTTTCCTGATCACAGCTGTCATGGCATACTCTTCAGCCATTGCCTTGTGAAACATCTCTTTGGTGTTAAGCAATCCAAGATCTTTGTATTTTGTTCGGTTAGTCATCCTTTCACTCCTTTTAAATCAATCCTCTGCCTGTTTTTCCCAGTCATCAGCGGATGACTATTGGCCCAACAGAAACATAGCTGGGATTTCACGCATCAGAGCCTTTTGCAACCGAAGAGCCTACTCATATATCAAAGATTCTCCTTTAAAAGGTTAATAGCAGTAATGCTCGGCTTAATTATTCTTAAAGTAAATATGCAGACCGGGGGCTGAGCCATGTCAGGCTTCACCAGACGTAGTTCAGTGTGCGAGTTCGATTTTTTATTAGACTAACTTTAAATAAAGCCTTACATAATTATAAACTGTATTGAAGACCGACTTTGCTTATGATATAGAAATAATTAAACCTGGTTTAGTTGTTAGGGCTTTTTAATCATTTCCTAATCAAATATAATTATAGATCAGATTTGATTAGTTCCCCCACAAAGTCTTAATCGTTGTGATCAAAGTGAACAGAAAAATAATTTTGGAATTAGAAGACCTTGTGGCAGAACTCCAACAAAGAGCCGCCCTCTTGACGGACGATATGCAGTTCTGGATTGGACTAGCAGGAGGGCCGGGAAGTGGGAAGAGCACGATTGCAGAAGCATTTAAGGCACAACTGGACAAACTGCTAACGGTTATCCCCTTGGATGGTTACCACTACTATCGCAGCGAATTAGATGCCATGGAGGATCCGGGGGAAGCCCACATCCGGCGGGGTGCACCGTTCACCTTTAACTCCGCAAGGTTCGTAGATGATCTCATCAGGGCACATGACGCAGGTGAAGGGGTCTTCCCCAGTTTTGACCATACCGTTGGCGACCCTGTTGAAGCAGCCATACAATTGCACAAAGGTCCGCAGATCGTGTTGGTAGAAGGAAACTACTTACTCTTGGATACAGAACCATGGTCTCAACTGCGCAAGAGCGTTTTCGACGAAACATGGTTTCTGTATGTTCCCGTATCTGAGTGTAATCAACGCGTAATTGAACGACACGTCAAGACCGGACTGACTGAAGAGCAGGCGAGGCTGCGAGTTGCGAACAACGACAGTATAAACGCCGAACTAATCACGAAGGTGTCGCCCGGCAATGCCGATCGAATAATTCAGATTATGATGTCGCTGTAACCAATGCCTGTTATTGCTATCGACCACGTATCCTCATTCTTGCATTGCGGGCAATGGACTCGCAGCTCTTTTTCATTGATTTAATTCGGGTTATTTACTGCAGAAATGAACAAGCATATGTACCCTACCCGAGTCACGGAGCTAGCGTCAAACACAGTAACAATATTCTGTCATAGAAAACACCTAATTGATTATTTTTACACATGACCAATATAATAACATCTTATAACCCTGGTAAAAAAATAAAGGTTGTGAAACTACCGATAACAGGCCAATAGCTGCCTTCGGGCCTCACCCCAAGAATTACGAATAGGAGACAGACATGGATGATCCAGTTCTGATTGAGAAGCACATTCTGGAGCGATTTTCCCTGCATGGATGTACGGCACTGATTACCGGAGGTGGTCAAGGGATTGGCAGAGCGTTTGCTCATGCCCTGGGCGAAGCAGGGGCCAAGGTTGCGATAGTAGACCTCAATGGCGATCTGGCTGTTTCCACAGCTGCAGAGCTCAAAGCAAAAGGGATTGAAAGCCTTGCTGTGCAGGCGGATGTCACAAAGCGGTCTCAGGTACATAAAGCGGTTAGCAATGTGATGGAGGCCTGGGGAACCCTCACCATAGGCGTAAATAATGCCGGCATCGGGATGTGGAAAGACTCTCTCGATCTAACCGACAGCGATTGGCGTCAGGTCATGTCACTCAACCTCGATGCAGTGTTTGTCTGTTGCCAGGAAGAAGCAAAGGCTATGGCTTCGAATGGCTACGGCAAGATAATTAACACGGCATCTATGTCAGGGCATATCGTGAACACGCCACAAAATCAAGCGGCATATAACACTTCAAAGGCGGGAGTCATTCATCTCACTCGGAGCCTCGCAGTCGAATGGGCAGATAAAGGAATAAAGGTTAACAGCATTAGTCCCGGCTATATCTATACCAATTTGATAGATGAACTTGTGTCTACCCCCGAAGGAAAAGCTAAGATGGATACATGGCTCGGTATGATTCCAACGGGAAAGCTGGGGCAGGTCACTGACCTTCAAGGAGCTGTGGTTTTCATGGCATCTGAAGCCTCAGATATGATGACGGGGTCAGATTTGGTGATTGACGGCGGATACTGTTGTTGGTAGGTGTGTCTCGTTTTGTCCAGCCCCTTGCACTAACAGAAAGGAGATACATGATATGAAGCTCGGAATTCACGCATACGCCTGGTGCTCCCAGTGGAGCAATGATACGCTCAATCTTATTGACAGGACCAAAAATCTCGGAATGGATTTTATCGAAATCCCCCTGATGGTTCTGGAAACATTTGACGAGGCTGCGGTAAAAGAACGACTCAAAAAGGTCGACCTTGGCGCGGTAACCTCAACGGTGCTTCTTGGCGATACGGATATTACCAGTGATGATGCTGATATAAGGGCCAAAGGTGTCGATTATCTGAAGGCCTGCGTCAAAGCGACGAGCGACATCGGTGCACAGAATTTCTCCGGCGTCGTTTATTCACAGTTTATAAAGCCCGCCAAACAGCGGCCGACCGAGGAGGCCTGGAAGTACTCGGCAGATTGTCTTCGCGAAGCAGCGCTCTTTGCTAAGGAATTGGATGTCAATATCGGCATCGAGCCAGTTAACAGGTACGAAACTTACCTGATAAATACCTGCGACCAAGCATTGAAACTAAAAGAGATGATCGGTGAAGATAATATAAAAATTCATCTTGATACCTATCACATGAATATCGAAGAAAAAAGTTTCTACGATGCGACCATGATGGCAGGCAAAGATCTTATTCACTACCATCTCTGTGAGAACGACCGCGGTATCCCCGGAACCGGTCTCGTCAACTGGGACGAAATATTCAAGGCCCTTGCAGAAATTGATTATCAAGGCAACGCTGCTCTCGAAAGTTTTGTCGATGCTACCGACAACATGGACACATGGGTCTGGCGTCAACTTGCCCACGATGGAGACACTCTCCTCCGTGAAGGTGTAGCCTTTATCCGAAAGATGCAAAAAAAATACGGCATGGCATAATTACAACGCCCCTGTTTGCTGATTGTGCGAATCAACTTTCTGTAATTTCACTAGATATTTTTACCAAGTGAAGTACCTTGGAGTCGAATATTCTCACAGGTGTGAATTATGCGATTGGCCATATTTCGTTCGGCCTTTTTCCCATATGAACGAGAGGCGTTAAAATAATAAGGTGTTATCTGGCCACCTGAATCTGCAGTTTCACATCTGTTGGACGCTGTTCAACAGCTCTTTCAAATGCTGCAATGCTGTCTTCAAACGCAAATGTAGCAGAGATTAATGGTTTCAGATCTACTTTGCCGGAGGCGATCAGGTTGATTGCCCGGTCATAGATGTTGGCATATCGAAAAACAGTTTCAATCCTCGCTTCACGGGCTTGCAGACCGACAATATCAACAGGTACCGGATCAACGGGCATGCCGACCAATACAACCGTTCCTCCGGGACGGACGATTTGCGGTAGATCCAGAATTGCCGGTGCAGCACCGCTGCATTCAAAGACAACGTCTGCCCCCCAATTATCCGTTGCCTGGGCAACAGCGCTTGACAGGGAGGTGTCTGCAATATTGACAACCTCTATGCCATCGTAGGCGGCTATGATGTCAAGCTTGGGTTGAGCCATATCTGCAACGATGACCTTGGCACACCCACCCGCCAAGGCGGCCAGTGCGACCATAATTCCAATGGTACCAGATCCGGATACCGCAGCGATATCACCGGGTTGAATTCGGGCGCGGACTGCCGATTGCATGCCAATGGCAAAAGGCTCGACGATTGCTCCTTCTGCGAAGCTGACCTGATCAGGGAGTTTGAAACTGTAAGCAGCCGGATGCACCACTTCAGAGATAAGACATCCGTGAATAGGCGGGGTGGCCCAGAAACGGACTGCGGGATCAACATTATACATCCCAAGCTTGGTGGCTCGGGAGTTAGGATCCGGTATGCCTGGTTCTATGCAGACCCGGTCTCCCGGCTGCAAGTTGGTGACAGCCGAGCCTACTTCAATTATATGTCCCGCAGCTTCATGGCCTAATATCATCGGTTTTTCCACAACAAAAGGACCGATTTTCCCGTGGGTAAAATAGTGGACATCTGAGCCGCAGATACCAACAGTATGTATCCCTATCCGCACATCATGGGAGCCTACTTCCGTTGATATGGGAAAGTCCCTCAGGCTGAGTTTTCCTTTCTCTTCAAGTACTAATGCTTTCATAGCGCTTCTTTATTGTTTCCATGAGGTTCAAGAGTTAATCTTAACGATTCATTAAAAGTTGCAAAAAAATGAGACTGACTGCTAATAGATTGTTATCACTGATAATGATCACAATATCTTAGGGGACCATATTGATGAGATCATCTTTACCGGTTAAAGGTGCATTTTGTTATGTTGATATTTTAATATTTCTTGCGACCATAAATACCTCATCTGCTGAGTATAAATTACTGATAGTTGCCTCCGCCTCAGCACCTATTGTCTTTCTGTATAATTTCTGAGAATAGTTGTCTGATCTTGTAGTGACGATGATGTGTTTTATTTTTGCGCCTCTTGTTGCAAGTTGACACTTGATTTGAGGTAATGATTCTTTTATGAGTTTAGCTCCAATCCCTTTTCCATGATATTCAGGAAGAACAGCTAGTTGCTCAAGTTCAAGAACTACCTCTTGACGAAAACCGCTTTTTTGACTCCAGTGAATGTACCCAACAATCTCATTGTTCTGATTTTCAGCAACGTAGTATTGAATTCTCGGAAACGCCCTACTATTACTTTTGATCCATTCGCTTGACAGTTCTTGTCTAACAAATGCAGCTTTATGTACTTTTGCCGTTTTTTCTATATCTTGCTGTTGTATAGGACGAATGTTCATATTAACAATAAGTAGGTGGACGATATATTCTAGGAAACATCCTCTCTATCCGCTTACAACGATAAACACCCTATGACCAAACAGGCTTATACCCTTTCAGAACAGAGAAATTTGGAACAACATATCCAAATGGATCATGACCCTGTGAACAACTAATATTGTGAGTGGCCCTTTTACTCAAACCTATAGTGTTGTGGGACTGGCGGCATCGCGCCCGACTGACTACATACGTAAGCTGCAAGTCTGTTTGCTTTTTCATTTATTTCATCGAGCGTTTTTTTGAGCAGTAATCCAGTCACAACTACTGCGGTAAAAGAATCACCAGCACCAATTGTATCGACGATTTCTGTAGCGATGCCCTGATGTCTAGATATCTCGTCCTTCGTGATTAAAATGCTGCCATTACTCCCTTTAGTCAGAATAATAAGTTCAAGATCAAAGTATTTCCGAAGTGCTTCAAGTTTTTCGTGTTCGACACCGTTAAGCAGCAAAAGTGATGATACAAAGGTTAACTCATCATCATTGAGCTTCAAAACCGTGCTTAATCTAAGCGATGTCTCAATGGTTGTCCTGGTAAAAAAGTTCTGGCGAAGGTTGAGATCGCATACTTTTACGGTTTTTGCAAAAGTGTTTTGCAGGTAACGCTGAATCGTTAATCGTGCCGGATCTGATCTTTGGGCAAGAGTTCCGAAGCAGATGGCCTTAAGCTCTGTTGCACATTGTTGCGCAGCAAGGTTTATAGCCAGATGATCCCATGCAATATCGTCGGGAAAATCGTAGGTTGCAATACCCTTCTCATCAACTTTGGCGGTCACATATCCGGTGGGAAATTGTTCTGAAACACTAATATAGGAAGTGTTTACTCCTCTAAACTGTAACTCCTTTAGGGCATTTTTACCTCGGCTATCATTCCCTATTGTTGATATAGGCACTGCTTCTGCTCCGAGTGCTGAAACGTGATAAGCAAAATTAATTGGCGCACCACCAAGTTGTTCCGAATCAGGCAAGACATCCCAAAGTAACTCACCGATACCTGCTATTTTAGCTTGTTTCATCAAATGCCTCTACTACGTTGTTCCTAACTAAATCATTAGTAACAATTTGTTGTTGAGTATCCTGCAAAAGAAAGAGCAAAATAAATGGACTCATAAACAATGGTAAAGGCTGGATTAGGTGGGAAGCCAGCAACGCTTTTCCAGAGGGCGTAACATAACTGAGCATGGTTACCCCGACATCTGGCAAATAACGCGCATTGCTAGAGCGATCCCTGCAAGTAACTGTCTATAGTGCTCTCTACACCTTTAGCCCAGATTGCCCGGAGCATGAAGGAAAAACGCTCACGAAAAAGTGTGGATTGGCCGACTTGGCCATACATATCTTCCATTTCCAACCATACTATTGGATTATCCCTAGCAGCGCGAGCAGCGGAAACAAGGCGGTCCCAGTTGGGATCGTTGGCTTCGATAATTTGAGAGCTCTCGGTTGTGCCATAGCAATAGCGGCACCACAGCGCCGACTCTAGTGCCAGTCCGTCAATCCCTGCCCCAGTTTCTAGTCGATCGGCAATGGAAGGAATAATGAACTTCGGCTGACGATTTGATCCATCAAGACACAGTCTGCGAATGGTATCCCCAATCTTGGGATTAGCGAAACGTTCCTCTATCTTCCTGAAATAGTCTCCCAAATCTGTGTTCGGTACAGGGGGGACGGTGGGTATAATTTCATCTTGTTCAACTTTTTCAAGGAAAGATCGGATCAATGGGTGTTCCATTGCCTCATGAGCAAAATGAATATCCATAAGGCCGGCGGGATATGCGATAATCGCATGCCCCCCATTGAGAATACGAATCTTCATATTCTCATAGGGTGTTACATCAGAGACGAAACTGACTCCGACAGTCTCAAGAGCAGGACGACCAGCTGGAAACTTGTCCTCTAACACCCATTGGGTAAAGTCTTCGCAGAAAACCGGACACGCATCTTCGAGGCCAAAATCTCTTGCCAGTATTTCGCGCTCACGGTCACTTGTTGCAGGGGTGATACGATCCACCATGCCACTAGGGAAGGCTACTTTGTCCAGAATCCACTGGCCATATTCAGGATCTGAGAGGTTTGCAAGACCAGTGACCGCGTTGCGGGTGACAACACCGTTGTGGGGTATATTATCACATGACATTATCGTAAAAGGTTGAAGCCCTGCCTCGCGCCTGCGTTTGAGTGCTGCAACGATCAAACCGAAAACGGTCTTCGGGGTCTCAGGTGTAGTAGCGTCTGAAACCATTTGCGGATTGTTGATATCAAAAGCGTTTGTGGCTGGGTCAATGAAATATCCGCCCTCGGTAATGGTCAGCGACACAATGCGGATTGCCGGGTCCGCGAGCGTGTCGATGATAGCCGCTGTATTGTCGGGAGAGAGGAAATCAATCATCGAGCCTGTGACACGTGCAGCACTGCGGCTGGCAGACTGCTCAACAACAGTGGTCAGAAAATCCTGATCAGCGAGCACCTGACGCATCTGTCTGTCCGATGGCAGAACCCCGGCACCGATTATTGCCCAGTCGTGGTCGCGGCCGGTATTGAAGAGTGCGTCCAAATACACCGCCTGATGGGCGCGGTGAAAATTGCCAACACCGAAATGGACAATACCTGCGGATAGGTCAAGGCGATTGTAGGAAGGAGTCGCAGCAATCGAAGATATGTCAGCAAGATTCTGTGCGGTAAGTTGTATTGTCATGATAGTTTTCCTGAGTTAAGTACTTGTCTGCAGGGACAGTTTGCCTCCAATTCATCCAGCTTTGGCCATCAATATCTAATCGATTGTGTTCTTTCGTTGGAGTTCTCTGTCATAAGGACCACCAACTTTGCAAAGATACACGGCACTTGGAGATGGTGCACATCTCAATCCACAACTGATTGGAAATTATTTATTCAAACAATGGCTATTTCCGCGGAATTACTTTTTGCGTGTCCGCATCAAACAGCTGCATTTTTCGCATGTCAAAGTGCACTTCCACTTCCTGATTGCGCTGCGATTTCGATTGGGGATCAACACGCGCGGTGAATCTTTGCTGCCCAGACTCCATTTCCAAAACGATCTCTGCACCTAACGGTTCAATCAACCTCACCATGGCAATGAGTTTCTCCCATTGGCCCCGGGAGTCTACCGGTAAGGCATCGGTAATATCCTCGGGACGAATCCCAAACGTCACCTCTTTGTCTTTGTAGCTGCCATAGGTGTCATAGTACTCTTGAGGCACATTAACCTGAAAACTTCCGGTATCAATGGTCAACGCACCATCAACCTCAACAAGTTTGGCGTTGAAAAAGTTCATTGCCGGACTGCCGATAAAGCCAGCTACAAATTTATTATCCGGAAAATTATAAACCCCTAACGGAGTGCCGACCTGCATAATGTGTCCATCCTTCATAATAACAATCCGATCACCCATGGTCATGGCTTCCACCTGATCGTGGGTCACGTAAATCATGGTGGTTTCTAACTGATGTTGCAGTTTTGTGAGTTCGGCCCGCATCGTCACGCGGAGTTTGGCATCCAAGTTGCTGAGCGGCTCATCAAAGAGGAACACTTCCGGCTCCCGAACAATGGCCCGACCGACCGCCACACGTTGGCGTTGTCCACCAGACAATTCTTTTGGTTTTCGATCCAGGAGTGGCTCAATCCCAAGAATATCAGCAGCCCTTCGAACACGCCGATCGACTTCCTCTTTGGGAAACTTCTGCAGTTTCAGCGCGAAGGCCATATTCGTATAGACATTCATGTGGGGATAGAGCGCGTAATTTTGGAAGACCATGGCAATATTGCGATCTTTCGCTGCCACACCATTTACTATCCGGTCGCCAATCAGGATCTGGCCATCAGTTATGTCCTCAAGTCCAGCGACCATTCGTAACGCCGTAGATTTGGCACAGCCGGACGGGCCGACTAAGACAACGAACTCTTTGTCGTAGATTTCCAGATTGATTGAATTGACCGCCTGAAACCCATTGGGATAGCGTTTGACTAAATCTATTAACTTTACTCCTGACATTTAGAGTCTCTCCTTAAGTGAGAAAAGCATTCGTGTCGTGAAATCATCGGATTTTATCTGGGGATATGCTCAATTATTAGCCTTTAACCCCACCTGCAGTCAGCCCTTTCACCAGCGATTTCTGACTAATCCATCCAAATATTACGGCTGGTAAGATTACCACCGTGGATGCTGCAGACAATTGAGCGACAAACATCCCCTGTTGTTCCCGAAACCGGGCCATATAGACAGGCAGCGTTGCAGCTTCATTGCCGGTCAGGTTAAAGGCCAGGAAAAACTCATTCCAAATAAAGACGGCTACCAACAATCCGGCGGCAACAATTCCGGTTCTCACCAATGGAATCGCAACAAGCATAAGCTGCTGAAAGCGTGTACATCCATCTATCTCGGCCGCTTCGAGAATTTCAATAGGGACATCTGAGAAGAACGAGTGCAGCATCCACACCACAATCGGCACGTGAAATCCCACATAGATAATCAGTAATCCGAACGGGTTGTCAATGAGATTGAATGTTTGAAACCAGGTATACAAGGGAATAATCACGGCAACCGGAGGCAGCAAAATCGTGGTCAGGAACCACAGATAGACCTTTTTATTTGTTCCCCGGGATTTAAATTTTCCGAACGCGAGCGCAAAGGCCGCGGGAATACCCAAGAGCAGACAGATGATAGTTCCAGCACCCACCTGAAACAACGAATTTTTTAGATAGCCGTACATGTTCTCGTCACCTAAAACCTTCTGGAACGTCTCCAGCGTTGGGGTGAAGAACAGCGACGGACTCACAGCATCATATTCTGTTTTAAAGGCCGATAAGTGCATATAAAGAACCGGCGAAAAATAGATTATGGCCACCGTAAAGATAGTGATGGTCAGCACCGTCTTACTGAGTATTTTTTTCAGTAGTATTGATCGTTGAATTTCTTGAATCGTGGGGGTGTCACTCATAGTGACCTCCTATCAGTCATAGATGGCGCTTCGCTTTTGAATAGATTGATACAGGATATTGATGCCAACCAATGTCAGGGCGACTGTGATGACAGCTAAGGCTGCGGCTCGGCCCACGTTCGAGGCATTGAACACTTGCATATAGACCGCGTAGGGAAGCGTGTATGAGCTTGTTCCGGGACCGCCGGCGGTGGTCACCAGGATAAGCCCAAACTCTTTCACCAGAAAGATGAGTCCCAGCATCATCGCGACGCTGATATGTTTTCGAATCATCGGAAGTTTTACCGAGAAGGTTGCGTGCCACCAGTTCACGCCGTCAACCTTCATGCTATCCACGATCTCATCAGGAATGCTCTGCAATCCTGCTAACATCATGAGCACGAAGAATGGCATCCACCGCCATGAAAAGAGAAGCACAATGACAGCAATGGGGTGATAGCTGATTAAGTCAACCGGGGTAAATCCCAGGAATTTAGCCACCACGCCATACCACCCGAAGGTCGTGTTCAAGATCGTAGTTTTCCAGATCACACCACTGGCTGTAGACATCACAAAAAATGGCCCTAATATCAGAGTCCTGGCTATGTTCACACCTGGAATGACATTATCCAGCAGCAATGCGAGTAAAAAGCCGACGATTGTGCATAACGCCAGGGCACATACTGTAATGAGAATTGTTTGCCAGACAATTGAATAAAACGGAGGGATTTCAGACCAATCTTGGATCCTCAGAAAGTACCAATAGTTTTTAAAACCGTAGAATTTTACCTCCAGGTCAGGACGGGCCAGATTCCATCTGAGCGTGGAATATACCAGGGTTAAAAGAAACGGTACCTGGGTGACAATGGCCACCACCGTCATACCCGGAATCAAGAATAGCCAGTCTTTATGTTTCTTCATGACATTTTCCTCTTTGGCATGGCGTTGCCCATAATGTGTTCACATACAAGAAACACTCGGAAAAAGCGATAACTAGGACATGGTTTGTAGAGATTACTCCTGTGACCAGGACGACCTGCCAGAGAACGATGGAACGGTCTCGGACAGGCCTGTCTCAGCACAAGGTTAGAGCATGATTATTTGTATCCGCCGTCCTCCGCAACCTGATTAAACAGTTTCTGAGTTCTGCTGATTGCTTCATCCAGGGTGATTTTATCGACCACATAATCCGCCAGATATTCCGTCATTCTCGTTCCGGCATCGGCAAACTCTGGAATGGCAATATACTGGAGACCAACATAAGGTACCGGTTCCATCGTTGGTTTGGTGAAATCGGTGGATTCAAGGGTTTTTAAGGTCATCTCGGCATACGGCGTTTTCGCATACACCGGAAGCTTATAGGTTGATGCCCTTGACGCCGGAGGCGTACTGGCCCCGGTGGGATCGAGTTCGACCGTCATTGCGATATAATCTTTTGAGGTCGCCCACAGCATGAAATCGAATACAGCCTTCTTCTTCTCCGGCGAGGTCTTGGGGTTGATTCCCATTGCCCAGTTCCAGAGCCAGGAGGTATTCGCTTTCATTTTTTGATGAGGAGGCATAACGTACCCGACTTTTCCTTTAACGGCAGAGCCTTCGGCTTCCAGCGGCGGCGCGATGGACGTCGCATCGTAATAAATCCCGGCTTTACCAGACTGCATAAGCGCTATACACTCATTGTAGGTATATGATAAAATATCCGCCTGCCCAGCTTCACGCAAGATTTTTTTGTACATTTGCCAGGCAGCACGCTGTTCCGGCGTGTCAACGGTCGCATTCCAGTCCATATCGTAGAACCGACCGCCAAAGGCGTTGACAATCGTAACAAACGGCGCACCACTCATTCCCCAGCCCGGCGCACCACGCATGGTCATACCGACGATGCCTTTAGCCGGATCATGAATTTTTTTCGCCAGCTCGTAAATTTCGTCCCAGGTCGGTTCAGCCGGCATGGTCAAACCTTTTTGGGCAAACAGTTCCTTGTTGTACATGATGAATGAGGCTTCACCATAGAAAGGTAATGCATACGGCTTGCCATCAAGGGAAAGTGACCCCACCATGCCTTGGATCAGATCATCCCGATCATACCACTTTTGCTTTTCTGCTGGCAGCGCGGCAAAATATGGCTCCAAATTCTCCAGCCAGCCGAACTTCGCCCAGTTAGCTGCCTCATAGGGACCTATATAGAACATATCATAGGTCGTCCCTCCAGTTGATGCCTCGGTAGTCTGTTTTTGGCGTAAATCATTTTCGGGCAGGACGGAAATATTTAACGTCACACCGGGAGCTGAATACTTTTCTCGGGCAATCTTTTCCATTGCCTGAGAAATAGGATTATTTGCCAAGGCAATATTGATCGTGACATCTTCTGCGAATACCGGCGACCCGCCCATCAGGGATAGCAGTAAACCTACCCCTGCGACTTTAGCTATTACTGTTTTTTTCATAATCCTTCTCCTTTTGAAACATTGATTAGATGCGTACCGCATTTTTAGGAAACCGTAGACACTGACCCAATACTGTTCATACCAGTTATCCACTCTTCTTAACCCATTTTTGACGACGAAATTTTCTGAGACGGGCTTACCCTCACCTCCTTCATATCTGTATAGTACCGTTTACGAGTGCATGAGAACACCTGCAGCCATTGACAGAGGTTCGGTCCTTTTCAGGATTCACCAGAGAGTGATCAGTGCACAAGTCCGGAATTTTATGAACCTAGCTCTAATTTCCAAATAACAATTATTTAATCTCTTCATCAAAAACGACGGCTACCTTACCGCATTTTCCCTGATCCATTAAAGCATATGCCTTATCACACTCATCTAGGGTGAAGCGATGCGTAACCAGGTCTTCAGGATGAATATTCCAACGAACAATACGTTCAACCAATTCTTCCATTCTCCAGATATTGGTGACCCACGACCCGTAAATGGTAATTTGATCATGAATAATGTCAGGGCTCGGGTTAAACTCAACGGTTCCGCCTTCACCAATCATCACCATTCTGCCCCATTGACGAGTGGCACGAATACATAATTGACGACCCAGGGTATGACCAGAGCAATCCACTGTACGCTCGTACCCCTTACCACCATAGGAAAGTGCAATTGCTTTCTCCAGTGCATCGGGACCCGAAACTAATACCTCATCGGCCAGACCCAGATCTTTTGCTATACGGCAGCGCTCCTCTACAGTATCAACACCTACTAATTTAGTTGCTCCCAGAGCTTTTGATAACATCAAAGCGGCCAGACCGACAGGCCCCAGCCCCACTACCAACACCTGGTCGTTGCCGCAGATACTTATTTTCTCAAGGCCCTCATAAACCGTGCCAAACCCACACGCAACCTGAGCTCCATCGGTGTATGTCAATTCATCGGGAAGAAGGACACAATCCTTTTCATCGGCTAAAACATACGGTGCCATGCCACCGTCGCGCTGCCATCCATAAGCTGCACGTGAGGGACTGGAACATGAAATCATGTATCCTCGACGACAATCGTTACAAATTCCGCAACCGGAGATATGATAAATAATTACACGATCACCTTCCTTAAAGCGTTTTGTGCCCGTCCCACTTGAAACAATCTGACCACAAGGTTCGTGGCCGGCCACTTTATTTTGGTATGCTTCAGGTCCCTTACCTAAATGTTCACGGTAAATTGCACGAATATCACTGCCACAAATCGTAGACGATTTTGTACGAACCAACACCTGCCCAGGGCCGGGAGTTGGAACTTCTATCTCTTTCATTTCAACAGTACTGTTGCCGGGTAGGAAAGCCGCTCGCATTCTAGATTCTATATTTGTCATCTCTAACACCCAGATATTATATTCGTACTGATTCTGTTTAGCATATACACTTTCTCTCTACTTATCCAATAAATGGAGCGATATACTTCAAAAATCGCAGGGGAAATAACATGTGTGAATTTTCCCTGCCTGTGACTTAGCTTCTGATCCTTAATTAGAAAATTTTGGGATGGTAAAAAAACACCTCCACGTTAGACTGGCTTAATAACGGTCCCCGCTGACGCCTTACACACATAAAGCTGGGGCTGAACGTTCATCCGTTTTCTGTAACCAACTCCCACGTCATCTATGAATTCTTGTTCTCTGCCTTTTTCAACAAGAGCAATAGCGCATCCTGCAAAACCTGCTCCTGTCATTCTTGCTCCCAGACATGCCTGGTGCTCCATGGCACACTCCACCATGACATTCAGAGCATCCCCGGAGACCTCAAAATCATCACGTAAACTGTTATGGCTGTCGCACATCAACTTACCAAGCCGGGTACTATCATCATTTTCCATTGCCACTGCAGCCTGATGGACACGTTTATTTTCGTAGATGATATGTTTTGCGCGCTTGTAGCAGAGAGCTGAAAGCTGATTTTTATGCTGTCGCAGAAGATCTCTATCTGCATCACGCAACAGCTCTACATTCATAATTGCTGCAGCTTCAAAACATTGCTTTCTCCGCTCATTGTAAGCTGAATCAACGAGCCCCCTTCTGGTGGTTGTATCAAGAATGACAACCGAGCTGTTTTGAGGTAGGGGACAGTTCCTGAGTGTTACATCCCTGCAGTCAATTAAAAGCGCGTGATTTTTCTGACCACAGGCACAAATCAGCTGATCCATAACACCACAATTCATGCCTACCCAGTCATTCTCGGCATGTTGTCCTAACTTTGCCATGGCAACGGGGTCCCAGTCGATATCAGAGCTGTACGCCGCGGCCCGGAGGATACCGAGTTCGAGTGCCGCAGAGGAGGATAAACTCGCCCCAACCGGAATATTGCTGGAGATAACCGCTTCAAATCCCCTTAGATCATGTCCCTTTTCCTGTAACGCCCAGCAACAACCTTTTATATACTCGCCCCAGCTGAATTTACCTTTTTCGAGTGAAGATGTTGAAAATTCAGTCCTTTCCTTAAAGTCAGTTGATACGATCTTAACCAGGTTATCTTTGCGCTTTTGCACGGCCAGCAGAAGATACCGGTCAATGGCCATGGGCAGGACAAAACCACCATTGTAATCCGTATGTTCACCGATCAGGTTCACCCTTCCTGGTGACAGGATTATCTTCGCCGGAGAAGATCCAAATTCACTGGAAAATCGTCTGCAAAGCTCTTCTTCAATTTTGGTTATGCTCTTATCCACAACGGTATTATTTCCCTGATATCTTGTAATGTATATCTGATTGCGAGCTTATCATTCTGGCAGCCTGCTCGGGCAGGATATCTCTCTGGGGGCAACCCAGCATTTCATAACCAACCATAAATTTTTTGATATCGGCTGAGCGAAGCAGCGGTGGGTAATAATGTGCGTGGAGCTGCCAGTGGTCATTATTTTCGCCGTTTGCCGGGGCTCCATGCCATCCCATCGAGTACGGAAAAGATGTCTGGAAGAGATTATCGTATTTCACCAGCAGCTCCTTCATAATAGAAACCACATCCCGACGTTGCTTTCCATCGATATCATTAAAACGCAGAGTATGGCGCTTAGGTACCAGCAATGTCTCAAACGGCCAGATTGCCCAATAGGGCACCAAACAGACCCACTGCTCATTCTCCGCGACAATGCGTTCCTTTTTCCCCTGCTCATTTACAATATATTTAAGCAGCAGATTTTCTTTATACTCTTCCTGGTATGTTTTTTGGTAGCGGTCTTCCTTATACGGTTCTTGCGGTATAAAATCACTGGCCCATATTTGTCCGTGCGGGTGCGGGTTGGAACACCCCATGATCTCCCCTTTATTTTCAAAAATCTGTACCCAGCAATATTTTTTATTCAGCTCTTCTGTTTGCAATTTCCATACGTCCACCACCTTCAGCAACTCAGATAGTTCCATTTCAGCAAGTGTCAGGTCGTGGCGTTTGGAAAAACAGATCACCCTGCAGGTTCCCGCCACGGACTCTTGGCAAAACAAGCCATCCTCGCTGTCCTCATACTGAAGGTCAGACTCAATCAGCGCCTGGAAGTCATTGTTGAAAACAAAAGTGTCCTGATAATCCTCATTCCTTTGACCCTGCATCCGCGCGTTTCCCGGACACAGATAACAGTCCGGATCATATTCCTTGCCGGAATCAGCTACTGCACCTTCTGTTTTGCCCTGCCAGGGTCGCTGGGTCCGCTGGGGAGAAAGAAGCAGCCACTCTCCGGTGAGTGGGTTGTATCTTCTATGGGGCTGTGATTTCTTTAGCTGACGATCCATTATGTGGATTTCCTGATCATTAGTTTAGTTTTCTTTTCCTGGGTATTTTGATTTGGACTTTGAAAAGGAATGATCTTTGAAAGAGGTTTCTTTGCCTTTTCTTTTGCAAAATCTAAGTTATACCTGGTTTGAATGTTAATAAAAAAGCTCTCGGATACTCCAAAATATTTTGATAATTTCAGAGCATTAATAGCTGAAATATTTCTTTTTCCTTTCAATATTTCTCCAAGGGCAGTCTGGGGTATACCTGTTCCCTTTGCAACAGCATAAGGTGTTAGTTCAAGAGGTTCAATAAATTCTTCTTTTATTATTTGTTATTGAAAGGATAGTTTTCGTTGCGATGTTACACATTCCCGAAGATATAAATTGATGAGATTTTGATAAGGTATGCCTGTTTCTTCTGACATATTTTTGAAATAATCAATTATATCGACCCCCATTCGAATTGTGACTTGTTTTTTTAGTTGTTTCGCAAATGGGTTTTTACGCTTTTTCATTTTAGATAAATCGTATTCTTTTTTCATATCTAATCTCCCGGATATTCATTCATTTCTTTCTTTGTTGCCCTTCGAGCTGAAATGATTCTAATTGTAGAATCATTTTCACGAAAACAATGGACAACAAGGAGAATGCGAAGTTTGCTACTCAAGCCCAACATAAGAAACCTTTGTTCTTTGTCAGAATCAGTATCGTCCCAAAATTGAATAGCCTTATCATCGAAAAACACGCTTTGGGCTTCTGCGAATGTAACCCCATGCTTTCTTAAATTATCTTCAGCCTTTTTGTTGTCCCACTCAAAACCTATCCTATCCATAATTACACTATAATTATATTGTAAAACTTGTTCAATAAATTAATCCTCTTTGGCTGAAGGCTATCAGAAAGTTATGTGCTTAAGATGGGCCGCAGTTAAGAAATATCTATTTGATCTATTAATTAACCTTTTATCTGATTAGCACTAATCTTCAGCTTCTCGATTTTGCAACGGGAGACAGATTAAATTTTTCTATAGGGTGTCGAGGGGACTGGTTTTTTTCACGTTTTTTGTGAAAAACAATCTGTCCACGATTCTGGAGGCAGAAAAATAAAATCAGTCCCCTCACTTTATTGATAAATTCAATTTACTTGTCTACCGGAAGAGCCCAAAACTTCGATACAAGAAATGTCAGCTCGAGATACGGTCACTATCGTTTAGTGGATTGAACTCAGTGATTCAAATATTCGCGTGCTCATATTTTGATAGGCAACAATCTCAACTAAGCTTACGATATCCTTGTCTGAAAACCCTTCATCTCTGAGGTTTTTTATATCCGCAGGGCTGCATGCGTCCGGCGACCGGGTAATTTTAACGGTGACATCGGCAATGAGCTGTTCCCGATCAGTCAATTTCGCCTTGGTATAATCTTCTGCAACCTGTATCGCAAATTCTTTATTTCTGGCCACTCGACCGAGGGCCTCAGTATGACTTGTTGTTCAATGGACACATCCTACGAAGGATGATGTAACCAGTGCGGCAATTTCTTTTTCACGAACAGTCAAGCCTGAAACATTTTTATAAACCGCTGAACATAAATTATCTAAATGATTTGAAACCTCTGGGGTTAAACTTGTGAGTCTGACAAGGTCAGGAATTTCACCTGTTATCGGATTTTGAGCATTCTTGTATAACTGTCTCACTTCTTCTTTAGAAGAGTCATCTTCTTCGATTTGGATCCAGGGTACCCAGGGCATGTTTTATTCCTCTTGTAAAATTATATTGAAACTATCCATTTCAACTGGAGTAAACATTATATTGAAGCCAACCTCTGCGATTTTTCATGTGATTCTGGGGTAATCACCTTCTTTTCATGTGGTTAATTATTGTTTTATGCTCTTTAGAAACCCGAAAACTTTCGCGGGATTTCTGGATAGCTTTATTATGGGTCTTATCGTCCAGGTTATTGCTCTTGAAAAAAACCATTGTTTCTTCTGGAAATTTAGCCATACAGACTGATATAAGCCAGGCATTTCCCATATGTACATAGTATCCGGTATGCTCAACACCTTGAGACAAATCAAAGATCATCATCAAATTATCTTTTTCCACATAGCGCGCAAGCAGGATAACCAGCCCGGCACGTACAATGAATTCTCTGTCCGATTTCAGCCATTTCTTTACAACAGCCAGGACGTCTTTTTTCTCGCCTCCGATGTTTTTGAAATCGCCAACTGTTGAATCTATCTGTGCCCAGTTATCGACTTTGTCCAAAAACGCCTCTGTGAAAGGTAACAGCTCGGTAAACGATTTATCCATATAGGATAAAACCATTCCTTCAAGCATTATCAATTCATAGATGTTCTGTTTATCTGACCCGATAAATTCAATTGGTTCTTCTTTTGCTATCCGTTTTGCTATTTTTCTAAGAATGGGCACTCGGACACCCAGGGTCGTCTGCTTTGTTGGAATTATTTTACTATTAAATGCTTTATAGTTTTCCTCCGCCATACGCTGCAATTCATTCAAAACTGTCATTTTGTTTATCCCTTCGGATGCCATATTTTTTTCGATGATCATCTATGCAAACCCAGATACAATGACTTCTGATTTAACATTAAAATCGCTATTCACTGAAATTTCAAATAGATTTGATATGGTATCCGATAGCATTATTGCTTACTATCAACGGCTGAAGATCGTTATAAATCATGCAAAGATCATTAATTTAATCATTGAGAGAACATGGTATAATTGAGGTGTGGTCAAATAGAATAACCCTGATTATGACAGGGTATAACAGTCCGCATTCGGATCGCTGAGACAGTCAAGTGATGTCAGGGCTTTGATCAAGCGTTAATCACCGGCCAAAACGGGAGTATTTCATGAAGCACAGGGTAATAAATCTGGGGCTCTTTCTCGTAACGCTCTGCCTTTCCAGTCTCATGGTTTTAACTGCATTGTCGGCCGAGGACCCCGGTCTATTGGTTCGTCAGGAAGCGGAGCGCGGTGGCTATCGCCTTATTGACGTTGATACACTCTGGGAGCTCTACCAGGGCAAGGCTGAGAGTATTCTTTTGGTTGATACCAGGCAGGACTGGGAATTTCACAGCGGCTCTATAAAAGGTGCACGCCACTTTTCTATGGAACCTACCTGGTTTTCAAGGTTAATTGAGCGCAATGCACTGGCCCAATTGCTCGGGCCTGACAAGGACCGGATCTTAATCTTCTACTGAGCGGGCCTCACTTGAGTCCGCAGCGACTCAGCGGCCCGGGTGGCCGTATCGCTTGGTTATAACAATGTATACAGGTACCCGGAAGGATATCCCCAGTGGCAGCAGCGTGGACTTCCGGTATCATCAGTCGATTTTCTCAACAGACCAGCATCAGGTACTTCCAGTGGCTCTGTAGCAGTGCCGACCGGATTGCACCTGCTCTTAATCCTGGGAGGAGTTTTTCTGGGCGGTATCGCCCTGAACCTCACCCCCTGCATCTATCCCCTTATTCCGATAACCGTTTCATATTTTGGTGGCAGATCCGGAAGCGGTAAAGGAAAAACAGCAATACACGGTATCAGCTATATCCTCGGTCTGGCTACAACCAATTCAGTTCTCGGTGTTATCGCTGCCCTGACAGGTGGTCTTCTTGGCGCTCTTCTCCAAAACTCTTTTATATTGATCGGTATCGCTGCTATCCTGGTGCTATTTGCTTCAAGCTTATTCGGCTTATGGGAGCTCCGCCTGCCCACCAGCCTCACTGGCGCGGCTTCCAACACCTATAGTGGATATGGCGGCAGCCTGTTTATGGGATTAACCCTGGGTATCGTTGCAGCACCCTGCATTGGTCCCTTCGTGATCGGTCTGTTTACCTGGATAGCTGCAATTGGACAGATGTGGTTCGGGTTTATGGTATTTTTTATTCTCAGCCTTGGTATGGGCTTACCATTATTTTTTCTTGCAGTTTTTTCAGGCAGGATAGAGCAACTTCCCCGCTCGGGTGAATGGCTTCTCTGGGTGAAAAAGCTGATGGGTTGGGTCCTGATAGCCATGTCCGCATATTTCATCCGACCGCTTGTCTCTGAAGCACTGATCACCGCAATATATTCCTCAATTGCACTGGGTGCAGGGGTCCATCTTGGCTGGTTTGAAAAATCCAGTTCTCTATCACCGGGTTTCAAGAAACTCCGAATAACACTCGGTATTGCCTGCATCACCATTGCTCTGTTTATAACCGGTACATACCTGAACCGTGGTCCTGGTGTGTCCTGGGAAACATACAATAATTCCATACTTGAACAGGCACGGGAACAAGGTAAATCAGTCATCATAGACTTCTACGCTGCCTGGTGTGCACCATGCAGAGAGCTGGATATAAGCACTTTCAGGGATGAGGAAGTCGTTAATCAATCACACCAATTCATCATGCTCAAAATTGATCTGACAAAAGGAGCAAATCCAGCCTATGAGAAGTTAATAGACAGATTTGATGTTAAAGGAGTTCCAACGGTTATATTTATCAATTCTAAGGGTGAAGAAAGAACCGATATTCGTATGATCGATTACAGCTCACCGACTGATTTCCTGAGCCGGATGGCTGCGCTCAATTAGCGGACTGCTTAGGCATATCTCCCTCACATGCCCACGAGAAGGGAATAACGTTATGATTGCCCTTTACCGAAGGAGTCATAAAACAGATCGATCAGGGCTGCTTTTGCCTCAAACCCGACCCCCGGAATGTCCGTCAACCCGATCCTGCTTTTCGTAATCGGAGTATTGTCGGCAAAGCCTCCAAAAGGCTGAAAAATGCCTGGATAGGACTCATTTCCGCCTAACCCGAGGCCGGCGGCAAGATGCAGCGCGAACTGGTGCCCACCGTGGGGAATGCAGCGACTCGGAGACCATCCG
>CAZOWJ010000023.1:0-48393 GCA_964583415.1 uncultured Desulfocapsaceae bacterium | reverse complement strand
AAACCATGCAAAAAGGCGACATCGTTATAGCTGATAACCCCGATAGCACTTCAAGGAGCATAAATCGTTCGTACGGAATTGTTCACGAAGTCAATAAAGTAGGCACCGTAATTATTGAAATGGCAGATGGCTCCATGATCAAGAGATCATTCAACTCAATAGCTGTCTACACCCACCCCCCCTCGAACTGGAAGGAACTTTTTCAGCAGCAGATATTGTTTTCCCAGCCAACCAAAAAAGGAATCTATCCCGGTTCGTACAAAGGGCAGCACCATCATTGACTCAGGGCTGTAATGTTCCTGGCTGGTTTGAAGGATGACAGCAGCAGCCTGGTATCTTGTTCGCAGACAGCCAACGTTTCATAGCAACACTACCGTGTCGATCTGTCCGGAAATTTCCGTACTGTTGATACGAGATGATATCGTCCTGGAAATCCTCTCACCATATCAATTCAGCCCCTTCTCAAGTCAAACGTGCAGTTCCTTAACATCAACGAATGGAAAATACCAGGAAGCATATCAGCCAGCGAGGCTTCTGAAACCATCAGGATGCCCCCTGGAGAAATCGCATCACGTATGAAAAACCAGTACCAGACCATCCATTATCCTGAATGGCATCGGAAAATGGTTTTCAATTATCCGAGAATGGCAATGATATTTGGGACATGTTATGGTGGTCTTCCAAGGTGACCGCTTGTCACCACTTGTGACAAGCAATCCGGTGGTTGGAGATGTGAGCCGGGAGTTTTATATTCTGCCGGTGCAATCGGACAGACTGTGTCTGGGAACTGGCGAGTCCAGCGGCAGCTGGCAGCAGTCAGTCAGAGAAATATGGCTGTTCCAGCCAGAGGATGAATTTGATATACAAGGTGCGTGATACATACTTTGATGCCTTCAAGGGAATGATGATTTTGTCGGTTATCAATATCCATACCGTCTACTGGTCCCTGAAACCATACACCCCTGACCTTCTCAGGGAGTTGGCCTATTTTGTTGATATCCCGATTTTCTTTTTTATTTCCGGCTATTTTGTCAGATATTCGGGGTTTCTGAGTTGTGGACGTCAGGTCCTGCGCCAGCTTGTTCGGCTCTACCTGAGGTATCTGGTTATAACGATACTGGTTGCAGCTGGTACGTTACTCTGGGTCTATTTTTTCAGAGATCGTATTCCTGACGGACTTCCAGCCAGCCTCTTGAGTATGTTCACATTGAAGCTCTCGGGAGAACTCTGGGGATATTTTAAGGGATATTACGGTAACCTGTGGTATCTGCACACCTATTTTCCGATGTTGCTGCTGGTCCCGGTGATGGTCGGTATTCCATTTTTTCCCCGTTTTAAGTATGTGGTGCTGTTCGTTCTGCTTATCCTCTATTATCTGATGACCTACGAATATAAAGGCCATGTGTTCTTATTGCGGTCATGGGGTGATATCTTCTTCTACAGCTTCTTTTATGTACTCGGGACGGTTTATCGCATTAAGGAAGAAGAGCTATCGGCGCCTCTGGTATTGTTTTCTTTTGTCGTGAACTGTCTTGTGGCCTGGTTCATCTTGCAAATGGATGGTGGCGAGCTACGACTGTCGCGGTACAAATTTCCTCCTTCAATAGAATGGCTGGTATATAGTCTTCTTCTGGTACATGTATTTGTGCTGATCAGACCCTATTGGAATAAGACAATCCGTTCAAGAATCAGCCGCATAGCACCGGGTCTGGAATGGATTGGTAACAATTCATTAACGGTGTACCTGATTCAGGGGCTGATTTGCTCCATTCCGTTTCTGTTTGCTGGCAGACTTGCAGAAGCTGTCTCCTCTACGCCGCTCCTGTATTTAACTGTTTACAGCTTCAACGTGACTGTGTCGATAGCCCTGTCAATCATCTACACAAGTTCTGAGAACTATCTGGGAAACTGGTATTACAGGATACGAGAGAACCTGACAGGTGGCGGTGATTTTCCAGAGAACCAGGAATAGTTCCCAGAAAGATTTGAAGATTAGTTGAAAAAGTAAATCGCCAGTAGTATAGTATCGCGGTTGACAGAAATTATTATTCATCCTGGCAGCATAGGCGAGAATCCTGTCCAAAGAGATCCTTCTGGTTACGGAAATTTACATTGATGTGACAGTTCAGTATTAATTGACGAAGATCCAGCTCAAAGATAATGGTGAAAAACTGATGAAGAAACGAACATTTTACACCTGGCTAGGTTTGACAACTTTTTGCGTAACTGCATTGGCGATGGTTGGTGCGGTCACCGTAGCTGCCGAAGAATTGCCGGCTCAGCAGGAAATTGATGTGGTATGGACGAAATCGGATGGTATCCGACCGGAGATTTTTCTTACGACAAATAGTGGGGGAACCTGGTCTGACCCGGTGATGGTGACCGATGATTATTTCGATAATATGCACCCCGTGATTGACCGTGACAGCGGTGGAACCAGATGGCTTTTCTGGACAGCCTATGACAACAACAGGACCGAAATAAGATATACGACCGGTATCGCAGGGGAATGGGAAAAAAGTAAATCGTTGGCATCTGAGATGAAATCCAATAGCGGACCGTCGGCGGTAATCGATAAAAACGATGCTGTCTGGGTTGTGTGGTCAGCCAGCGATGGTGATCTTGACGATATTTATTATGCTGTCAATAAGGATGGAGAATGGTCCGAGACACAGATCCTTCACGAACCAAATGAGGTTCCTGATACGCTGCCCGTTATCGAGTTGAATGGTGAGGATGGGGTGTCGGTTTCCTGGAAGCAGCTTCAGGATGATAAATATGTCTCAGTATCAAGCGTTTATGATGGCTCAGAATGGTCAAGTCCTGATGTTGTCCAGGAGTCTGATGAACCTGAAAACGAGGATTCCGGGGCAGATAAAATCGTACTTCCTGACTTCCTGGGTAATGGTGGTATGATATTTGTTCGGGCCTACCAAAATTAGATAAAGAAGAGAGACACTACGTCCATCGAAATACGGGGATCAACTCAATGCTTAAGAAAATTCTTTTTGTTCTGACTTTCATCATGCTCTCTGCGGTCCATCCCGCTGTCCAGTCCCAGGATCTGCCACTGAAGATTGTGACTTTCGGTGATTCGATCACCCGGGGATTTGGAGCAACGCCCTATTCTACTTTTCTAAGGAAGAGTTTGATTGCTGCTGGCTGCAACGTACAAGTGATAAACCAGGGGAGAGATTCCGAGACAACTATTACCGCACGGGACCGCATAGGAAGTGTGTTGACCCAGTATCAGCCAGATTATATCCTGATAATGTTAGGGGCTAATGACGCCCGGAGTGGTGTAGGGTCTGGCACCGTCGCAGCAAACATCGGAGCAATGATTAATAAGGCCGTTGCTGCCGGCACCATACCGATTGTCGCATCGATCACGCCAAACACTGAATCTGGAAGCGAAAACCGTGCTATTCCAAACAGCTATAATCCTGGCATTGCCGCTAAAGCAACCCAGAATGGAGTAACATACGTGGATGTTTACAGCGCCCTGGAGGGACCAAAATGGGGCGGGTATAATTTTGACGGCCTGCACCTGACAAATGCCGGTCAGCGGGTTGTTGCAAATCAGTTTCTTGCGGTGCTTCCCTGTGGCGGCGGTGGCAGCAGTGGCAGCAGTTCCGGCGAAGGAGGCGGCGGTGGTGGTTGCTTTATCGCCACTGCAGCCTATGGTTCACTTCTTGAGCCCCATGTAGTCCTGCTGAGAGAGTTCAGAGATTCATACCTGCTGACCAATACGGCTGGTAAGAAATTTGTTTCCCTCTACTACACCTACTCCCCGCCGATCGCAGATTATATTGCCGGGCACGAGTTCTTAAAGAAGGTGGTACGGCTGCTGCTGCTGCCACTTATCGGACTGTCATACCTGCTGGGTAACGGATTGGGGTATCTGATTCCGCTTGCGATGATAGCTCTAAGCCTGCTGGTTTTTGGAGGTGTGAAACGGATGAGAGAGTATCGCAGCGCCTGATATCCTTTCATTTATTATAGCATTACAATGAAACCGGCCTGAATTTGGGCCGGTTTTTTTATTGAGATAACCGTTTGCTGCAGTCCGCCAAATTTATTAAAAATGTCAATCGCTTTCAGGCAACATTTGAGTTGTCACGATCAGCCATTCTAACTACCGGATGTTATACTGCCAGATACGGTGCTGCAGTAGTAAATCAAAAAGCAAATTTGTGCTTCAAAGAGATCGCGAGTCACCCAAAACTCATGTTCTGCAGCCACTTGAACTTTGCCATGCGAGCCAAAAAACAGATCTTCCTTCTTGCCTTAATTCCCTTTCTTCTCAGTTTCTGGGGTTGTTCTGATAGCAGCAGGGAAGGGCGCCCCAAGGATCTAGTGATTGATGAGGTTGGGATTCTGGGTGCAGTTTCAGAATCAGTTGAGCGTTCTCTCAGTCATATTCGCCAGGATTATGGAATAGAGGTGGTACTGGCAGTTGTAAAATCTACCACTAACAGGGAAACACTTCAGGAGATGGCTGCCAGATTATTCACAGAGTGGAATGTAGGGCGAAAATATGATGGACGTGGTCTGCTGCTGCTCTTGAACGATGGTGAAAAAGAGGTCAGAATTGAGGTCGGTCTCGCCCTCGAAGGTATCTTCACGGATCTTTTTACCGGGTATATCGAAGACAGGCAGCTGAAGTCCTATTATCTCAGCGGGCAACTGGAAATTGGTCTTGTGGCAATTCTTGAAGAGATAGAGGCTCGCTCAAATCTCATGTCACTCGATGAAGCAAATGCTGACATGATAAATGCGCTTGATCTTGCATTTCTTTCTTCTGGCGCTGGTGCGGATGTTGATCTCAAGGACTATGGAAAAGAGCGTGTTACCAATTACGGTGAGAATTATCCAGCTGGTCAAACTCCAGATCAGGCCTGGCAAACGCTCATACAAAGCTGGCGTGATAAGAACCGCAACCCCGATATTGGGGTATACACGCCCGTCACCCGTCTCATTTACAGGGCTTACATAAACCAGCCGGACAGCAGATTTGAAAATGATGTTGGCACCTGGGGGAAAAAATCGTACGAGATTATAAAAAATGATAAATATGCAGTTGTTTTCTTTGGCACTATCAAAGGCTGGGAAAATGCCCCGTTTTTGTTCTGCAAGACTGATGAGGGTTGGCAGTTTGACATGGTCAGTCAGCGGAAAATTGTGAGAATGGGTCCAGCACCACGATGGGGGATTGAGCGTGGTGAACATCCCTACATCCACTTATTGTCTCGTTGCCCATATTGGATGGGGCAGGATATACCGCTTCGGGATGAGGACAGATATCGGCTTGAAGAAGATAACACCACAGTAAGCAGAATAGTGGAACTTGAGCAGCAAATGAAGCAAAACGGTGATGACTTCAGGACACTGCTTGAACTCGGGATGCTTTACACACGAACCTCGATGGGGCAAAAGCGAATCACCCTGTTGGACAAAGCAAACGTTTTACAGCCCGATCATCCGGATGTCATTAGAAGTTTAGCGATTGCTCATGTTGATGCACATTACCAGTACAAAACCGCTCTGAATCTGATGGATAGATATGTAGATCTTCGTCTTCAGGACTCTTTCGGTCATTTTTACCGTGGATATCTCCAACTGATGGAAAATCAACCTGGAAAGGCAATTCAGTCACTCAAAAAAGGGCTGTCTCTTGAGCCAGCCAATATCTATGGACGTTGTAAACTTGCCCGGGCCTATCAAGACAGAGGCCAGAGGGACGATCACTCGCGGGCTCTTGGTATCTTGGAAAATCTTGAGATGACGAACCCCGACCATATTAGAGTGGCATGGCTTAAGCACAGTCTCCAGTAGCTGCTCGTTGTTGTCTCTTTGTCTTGCTGAGCGTGTATGTAAGTGTCTGATTCATCATGTATCCATCAATCTTCTAGTGACAGGGTCGGTGACTAATAATTTAACCGTCAATAGTCTGGGCAAAAACACGCATAATATTTCCGCCCAGTACTGCGATGATGTCATCGTCAGAGAATCCTTTTTTTATCAGCGCACCGGTAAACTGGTATAAATGTGCGTGGTCTTTTATCACATCGTAGGCGGGAAAATGTTCTCCCATTCGTAAATAGTCTTTGAAACTGTTGCAGATATCAAAACCGACACCAACGTGTTTTATCCCTGCAATTACTGCGATATGTTCAACATGATCGGCCATGTCTGAGGCAGTAACGTCCTTTTTATCCTTATTATTAAAGATACTGACCGAGTTCATGCCAATAACACCGCCTTTTTCGGCAATTGTTTTAATCTGCTCATCCGTCAAATTACGCATACTGGTAGAAAGAGACCTGCAATTGGAATGTGATGCCACGACCGGCTTGTCTGCGATGTCCATTGCATCCCAGAAGCCCTCGTCGTTGAGATGACTGACATCAATTAAAATACCGAGACGTTCTGCCTCCTCGATTAATTGAACGCCAAACGGTGTTAAACCTCCCTTGTGTCCTTCCCTGGCTTTTTCGAATAAGGCACCGTCTCCTGCATAGTTGCGACGGCTCCATACCAGTCCGAGTCCCCTGAGCCCGAGTTCATAGAATATTCGCAATAGTTTGATGTCGTTCTGGAGCGGATCAGCTCCCTCGAGAGAAAAAAAAATTGCGGTTTCTCCTGCTTCCTTTGAGGCAAACGCCTCTTTCGTTGAACGGCAGATTCTGAATTTACCCGGCGTTTCTTCGATCTCCTGATGGAGATAGCTGATCTGATCAAGCGCTCTTCTGAGTCCCATTTCAGGGAGGAAGAAATCGTGGATGAAAATGGCCGAGACAATGAGGTCAAAACCGCCTGCTTTGAAATTCGGTAAAAAATTAGTTTCTATAACTTTTTTTTCACCGCGTTCACGCCGGTTGGCAAGGTCATATGTAAGGTCAAAGTGAGCATCGACCGTAAAGGCTTTTTGATGAATATCCTCAATCCTTTCACGAAGGTCAAAATTCATGTTATTCCTTTAAAAAATAAAAATTTGCTCGGAAGAATCAGAGTGTAAAGAGAAAAAATCGCAAGATATCAAAATAATCGTCACATTCAAAAATAATCTGATTGGGCGTTATCAACCGGGCACCCGGGTAAAACCCACATTTATATGCGTCCGTATTGCTTGAGTACGTTATGGAAACATTAAAACGGGAAGGGAGGTCAACCAGGCAATTATTCATATCAGTGGAGAGAGCACTGAAGGCTCCTTTAAAAATTTTATCGACAGCAACGTGAGGATGAATGTTATTTGTTGATGCCCCAATCCCAGATTTAACCGCGGCTGTACTGATGGCAGGGACAATGGCGGTGGCGTGATCACATAATTGCTGGTCCCCTGAGATAAAGATCACCGGCACCTTTTCATACATCGCCGTATACCAGTTAATAAGAAATTCGGAGGCTTGCTGACCATTAATTGTCAGTTGGGATATTTTTGTGCTCATGGTATGCGAGAGCGGGTTTCCATCCCCACCCGCAAAGGAGTGGTAGCCAATCATCATGGCAGCATCGAAGGAGGAGTCAAGTTCCTGCATCATCGTGTAGGGATGGTGACTCCATCCTCTGATAAGTCTGCTGATTGTTGGCAGTTCGCTGGCGATAATGTTTCTGGCTGAATCGTGTGCATCGTTGATAACGATATCGGTGGCACCGGCTTTCATAGCTCCTTCGCAGGCGGCAACAACTTCTGCAGTCATCTGCTTCTGAAACTCGGGATACTCTTCTTTGCCCCTGGTTACTTCATCCCAGTGGGTCGTTCCGCAGATGCCTTCAATATCTACACTGATATATATCTTCATGTCCGTACCCTGTGATCAATTATGTTTAAATGAGCATTTTTTCAATTCCAAGCCCCGGGCCTTTCGGCAGGAGAACCTGAGAACACTTATAGCTGATACCCCCTGCCGCGGGATTGAAGCTGCAGAACAGCGGAGCGTCCAGATCGTATGTTCCAATAATTGTTTTTCCTGCTGCATGTTTGACTAAATTTAGATGCAATGTCAGTACAAAAATGTTTGAGGCTTTTCAAATATTTAGACTCAAACTGATTTTCCGAATAACTCTTTTATGACACGTTTTTTATGTCACAATTAAGTCTGGAAGGGATAGATCAAAAGATCTTTCGTATGTGGACCTGATGTGAACGTTATCTCCTTTGATCTTAAAGTCAATATCTTTTGGTGGGGGAATTGCCGTCTCTGGCGGAACCCTCAGCCAGCCACCAGATACTGTTTTGTTGACAGGCTGACGAATGTTGATTGTAATCGCTGCCCCTTGCTGTATTATCAGATTTTTCGCTTCTCTTCGGCCTGCTTGTTGCAGCAGAGAGCTTAACAGAAAGGATATTGAAGGAATGAACAAACAAATTCTGATAACGCTCCTGCTGTCAATTTTCATCGCCTTGCTTGGTATCGGTATCATTATTCCCGTGATGCCTATTTTCGCAGCGGAACTTGGTGCGGGTGGTATTTCATTGGGAATGATTATTGCCGCATTTTCCATCAGCAGGGGAGTGCTCCAGCCTGTGGTCGGAAGTTTGTCTGATCGCTTCGGAAGGAAAGGGTTTCTGGTTGCCGGTCTGTTTATCTATGGACTTGTTGGTCTGCTGATTCCTCAGGCCGGCAGTGTCTTTAACCTTATCGCCATTCGCGGCTTTCATGGTGTTGGCTCAGCAATGATTGTACCAATCGCCATGGCTTATATGAGCTACCTTGCTCCGGCCGGTCATGAGGGGCGCTATATGAGCTATCTGAATATTGCAATATTCAGTGGTATTGGCTGCGGACCGATGATCGGCGGCCTGTTTTCTGATCTGTTCGGTTTTGCCTCTGTTTTCTATGTAATGGCTGGTTTGAGTTTTTTTGCCTTTGTCCTGGTGATTATCAATATGCCGTCCGAGATATCGGTCAATTCAGCAAACGGTTTTTCTCTGTTCAGGAATATCTCATTGATGTTGAGGAACAGGCGAACGCTGGGGGTATTGACTGTCAGGTTCAGCACCATGATCATTATGGTACCAAGTATGGCATTTTTACCGCTTCTGATGACTCAGCGAATGTCCGTCAGCGGTTTGCAGATTGGATTTATTATCGCCTGCAGAACGCTGGTTAATGCCGTTTTACAGATCCCAGCGGGAAAGTATGCAGACACGCACAATAAACTTCTGCTGCTGGTTGCTGGCTGTATCTGCCTGAGCGGCTCGATAGTGATTATTCCATTTGTTGAGAGTTTTGCGAGTATGCTTATTCTATACGCCATTATCGGCTTAGGAGAATCGATTATCTGGCCGGTTCTTGGAGCATATGCATCTCTTGAGGGAAAGGAGCACTACGGACATGGCACCATGATGGGTGTCTTCAGCCTGGCAATGAGCGCTGGTGTCTTTACCGGGGCGATGCTGGCAGGGTTCAGTATGGATTCCTGGGGGATTAACTGGGCCTTTTTCACAACCGCGGCGGCAGTATTCATTATCAGTATGATTGGCAGTCTTCTGATTTACTCCAGTTACGCTGTAAAAAAGCAGCTTCAAGAGGGCGGTAGTATATGAGTTATGAAATTGATGAAATACTCTTCAACAGTCTGGTCGAGTATCGTCCGGCAGAGGTTTGCCAGAGAACTCAATGCCGATATGATCTAGGCAGGAGCAGCTATTACCTGACCTGCTGGGGCGATGAGTATGTCGTTGATTGTAAAAATAAAAAAATTGATCGACTTACGTCAAACTTCAGCGAGCCACACGACTATCTACCCGTATTTATCATAAACTACCTGATGCAGGTTAAGAATATACCTTTGAGTGGTGAATGGATCTCGGAAAAAGATATACCCGGTGGTGCCACTTTTTTTCGTGGACCTCATGAAATTCCCACGCCCTTGATCGCTTCGCAATTCAACAATGACCTGGGTGAATTTGCCAGGAGCTGTGAGCGCCTCAACGGGCGTCCCCTCAGTATGGCAGATGCTGCCTATGTCTTTAACCCAGTCCCGCATATTTCCATTGCCCTGCTTTACTGGATCGGTGATGATGAGTTTCCTCCAGAAGCGAAACTGCTGTTTGATAAATCAATATCCGGAAACCTGGCTCTTGATACGGTGTACGCTCTTGCAGTGGATGCATGTTCACGGGTGTCCCTGTCCGGGTGTTGACTGCCACCGGATCAGCATTACTATCAACTCAGTAAAAGTCTGATAGAGATGACTATTTGCAGGAAGCGTATATGAAATTTCCGATTGATCTTCCCCGCATCAATGGTGAGCCCTCATGACCTTGCCAATGCCGGCGCGATATGTTGTGAAACAGGATGGAATTATTGTTGCTGCCGATTTCGACCCTGATTATACGGTCAGACCGGAACCCCAGAAAACACTGGCCGATTTGAAGGAAATCGGCTAGATGTCAGCTGCTTAATCCCGGGGCCATATACTGTCTGTCTCTTCATCGACGACATAGCAGAATTTGGCCCACTCGAACTCCTTGTGAGAAATGGGACAACGAAGGGTAACTTTGTGTTCGGAAACTCCAACGATTTCCCAATCACCTGCTCTCCTTGATTCTTCTATCCGTATTTTCTGACCAACCCTGAACGGGTATGGTTTAAAGACAGCAACGTCGTGACTCATCAGCAACTCCTGGTAGCTGAACGTCAAATTGATTAATTCGTATCAGGCCGGGCAGGTTGCTTCCATCAGGGTATCTGCTGCCAGGACTGACGGAGATGAATCCGGCAGTTCGAGAAGCGAACGCTTTTCCATGTCGAAGTCGAGCAATGCCGGATCATCGGGAATAATCCCGACAATCGGAAGGCCAATTTCATTCACTTCGCTCATAAATGCGTCGCCCAGTTTTTCAGGTGCCCGGGTGACAACAATGCCTGATGCTTCAACCTTGAGCTTAAGACCTTGCATCATCTGGTGGATTCGCCCTAACGCTCTGAGACCGCGCAGCGAATAATCAGTGACGAGATACAGCATATCTACCCGGCCACTGGTACGACGGCTGAGGTGTTCCATTCCCGCTTCGTTATCAACGACCATATATTTATAGTTGTTCATCAACCGATCAGTGAATTTATTGAGGATGTTATTGACCATACAATAGCAACCCTGGCCTTCCTGGCGGCCCATCACCAGCAGATCAAATGCAGGCTTCTCAATGAGCGCCTGTTCCACCAGTGTTTCAAGGTAATTTGCTTTATCCATACCTGACGGCACACCCTGCGGGTCCCTCATGAAATTTTCCCGGATATCTCCTACGGTTGTAGGTACATCCAAGCCCATGGTCTCACCAAGGTTGCTGTTCGGGTCTGCATCCACGGCGAGGATCGGAGTTTTACCGTGGAGCGACAGGTGACGAATAACCAGAGAGGCTACCGTCGTTTTACCAACGCCTCCTTTTCCTGCAAAAGCAATTATTTTACTCATCTATTTCTTATATAAGTGAAGGTTTCAGGTTTCTTGTTTCCGCCAGCTACGATAAGCATTTATGTGAAAAAAAAAAGAAGCAGACACCAAAAATAATCAAAAGGCGGTCTGCTTCTTATGACTGGCTCTTTTCCCGACTATATCAGGCTTTGGCTGCAGCAGGTTTTTTTCGTCTCTTCTTCTTTTCCTCGACAGGTGGTCCCAGGAGCGATTTGAGACTGCTGATATGTTCACTGCTGATCGTTGAATTCTGATCAATACCGAGTTGCTTCTCGTCTATGCCAAGGACCAGGCCGAGAAGCTGCGGGTACAGGAGAACCGGTAATATCTGTGAGTTATTTGTACGCGTGTTGGGCTGAGCGGTGTCAAACTGGAGGTGGCAGTAGGAACAGATCGGGGTAATAAAGTCGGCACCAGCGTTCAGCGCGCCGTCCACTTTCTCATTGAGCAGTGTACTCGCCAGATCGTTATTAATCCCTGCCAGGGCTGCACCGCAGCATTCAAGTTTCCCCTGCCAGTCAAGACTGGTGGCACCGGTTGTTTCAACAAGCGCCTCGGTGATTTTCGGGACGAAGGAATCGTCAAAATTGGTTACCTCACGTGGGCGCAGTACATGACATCCCTGGATAACCGATAGCTTGAGTTCGGTGTATCGGTGGGCCAGTTGTTTTTTGATCGTGTCAATACCAATATCTTCATGAAGAACGGTGAGGAAATGCTTTATTGTCACTGTTCCCTGGTAGTGCAGATTTTCCTTGGCCAGTAACTCGTTGATTTCAGTTTTCAGCTCAGGATTTTTACCCAGAACGTTTCTGGCCTTCTGCAGACTGGCAAAACAGCAGTTGCAGATGACCATTATATCGAGCCCCTTTTTTTCAGCGATAGCCATGTTTCTGACCGATGGAAGAATATAGGCTTTCTCGTCAACATTGCGCACCGGGTATCCGCAGCAGGTAAACTCGGGTATTTCGACGAGCTCAACGCCAAATTTCTGCATAACTGCCTGAGCTGAAAGAGCATATTGTTCTATGCGAATGGGAATATTACATCCTTGAAAGAAGGCCAGTTTCATGCGTTCCCCCCTGTCTCTATTTTATTGATTGCAGCATTTTTAAGATTATAGAAAATGTCTGTCAGTTCTACACCGTTGGGGCAGTGCTCCTGGCAGAGATAGCAGGTGGAACAGCTCCAGATCATATTGGCACCGGTGGCAATCTCCTTGTTGCCGACTCCCAGACTGAAAATAATCTGATGCGGCAGCATATCAAGTTCTTCTTCTGGGTTATCATAGAGACGCACAACAGGGCAGATGTTCGTGCAGCGTTGACATGAATAGCAGCTCTGATAACTGGTATTCCCGACTTCCGCCGGCCTGGCGAGCGTCAAAGTTGTCATGTCGGAAAGCTTTTTGAACGATTCCTTAAAAAGTTGCTCGACCTTCTTCAGAGCTTTCAGATGGTCATCAACAAAGTTTTGTGCAAGTGCCAGCGGGAATGAGAAATGGCTGAGGATTGAAGGTTCAGGAATACCTTTAGCAAGGAGATGATAACGGGATGTGGTGAAAAGTTCCCTGAGGTTAATTCCGGACGGACACACCGTAGAACATCGGTCACAGCTGGTACAGATGTAGAGCCCTTTCTGGAGCTGTTTCAGTGTAGCCGCATCGACCTCCTCACCTGCCGCAATCTTCTTAAGAAACTGTACCTTTTCGGAGGGGAGAATAAAGTTATTTTGAAAAGATTCATAAAACATCAATGAGGAACAGAGTTCACTACATGAGCCGCAATGGGTACAGGCCGAAAGACCAATCATCTGTCTATTCAGAACATTGGCGCCACTTTCTGCTGGCTCCTTGAACCCCATTACACCGTTAATCAATAGTGAGATCGGTACCGCGATGATGTGGAACATCTTACTGAAGGGGAGCCAGGCGAGGAAAGCAAAACAGGTCAGCAGGTGCAGGTAGAAAAAAAGTGTGACTCCTCCGGAAATGACCGGCCCAATCATTTTGGCGAGCGAGTAGCTGACAAAAGCTCCACTCGTTGGGGCATGGCACTCGATACAGCTGTTGCCGCTGATTTCACGCCCCTGTTCAACGACAGCACTGTCAAAAGGTTTGGTTACATTGGCCGAAACGAGTCCATGCTCTGCAGCCCAATATGTTTCAAGAGCCAGGGCCTCTTCTTCATCGGCAACATCACCATATTCTTCAACCATGCCTTGAAAGTAGGAGTAGGAAGAAATTTTTGAACTTTCCAGGAGCATGCCGGTAATGATGATTGCACCGACAAAAAGAAGCGCAGCCCAGTCACTGGTGAGACTTTTGACCCGACGGGGTTTGTCCGTCACCCTCCGGTAAACAGCAATACAGATACCGATCAGTACCATCAGGGCGAAAAGGTTTCTTAGCGAAAGGTACGGCTGCAATGTAGAATAATAATCGCTGAAGAAGAATTCACTGACTCCAGTCCCGAGTCCATGCATAAAGAGCAGAAAAATGAATCCGGTGAAGATAAGCGTATGGGCTACCCACCTCATGATGTTTTTGGCCAGCAGCCTTTTTTGAAACAAGACGTCTGTGAAAAATGTGGAGATGACCTGGACGAGTTTACCGCTCAACAGTGTGCTGAATAAACCTTTAACTGCTGAAGCGATACGGTCAGAAACAGATAACTCATTTCCAGGATGACGAATCCCTTTGGAAAACCATTCATTTAACCTTAGAAAAAAACCAACCAGAAAGACAATGATCGCAATGCCAAAAAATATTTTCATAATCAAATTTATACCAATGCTCGTGTTCTTCTCAAAGGCTGAGTGCCAGCCAGAACAGTCCATCTTGAATCTATCCCGGAAATTATGGGATGATCGTCTTTTGCCTGATTTTTAATTCACCATTGATTTTCACCTGTTACGTTATTTTTGTTTGGGGATATTCATTGTTCAGGTCTGGAGAACGGGCAGCAATAATGATCGCTCTTGCTTCCGACTTTGCCTGTATAGGATTGCTGATTTGAGCGCGCACAAATAGCCACCATTCCTGAACAGGAATTATTGTCTACTTGAAGGTTCTTGCCAGATCTTGCTTTCAAAGGAATCCTGCAACTTTTAGGTTTTATAAAATCCTGGATCTGACTCACAAGAACCGGAACCATGGACACCATAATTTGCACTGACAGAATAGAGTCGACTGTACAGGTGGAACTCGTAAAAGTCAATTATCTTGGTATGAGTTCAACGGGTCATATCAGAAATTTCTCTCGTTTTTTTGTACAGCAAATGAGTAGTCATCATGATAACCGGGGGTTATGTATTTTTCTTCCCAGATAACTGCTGCTCTCAGCGTTTGCGAAATGGGTTGCTGATCGTCTGTTCCTCGGTAATAACGAAATCCAGAATTTCATCATGGTCTTTCAACGGAATTTCATTAACGACCTGAAGATCAAAAGCCAGGGCGATTCTTTTCGCAGCCGGGATTTGGGACAGTAAACGATCATAGTAGCCTCCTCCATATCCAAATCGGCCGCATCGCTTATCAAAAACGGATCCCGGTAAAATTATAACATCGATGTCACCAGGGGCGATGAGTCTCTCGTCGACAAGCTCCTCTCTGGGCTCCGGGATCCCCCAATAACCAGGGACGAGATCATTTTCGGGGTCTGAAATGGTGACGATATCCAGCCGTTTTTCCTTCACCCTGGTAATCGGCACAGCCACCTGCTTTCCCTGATGGAGAAGTTGGTTGATGATTTCCCTGGTGCTCACCTCACTTCTGAAATTCACATAGGTAAATACTGTCTCTGCTGTCTTAATTTCTGAACGGTCTAACAGACTGAGTTCAATTCGCCCACTCATTGATGCAATCTGCTGAAGCGTCAATCGATTGCGCTTTGAAAGGATTTCTTTTCTTAATTGCAGGGCAGTATTCATGGTCATCTTCCTTTATAATTTCTGGATTGTGTAGAGAAACAGCGGCAGCCTGCTCTGTACTTTAAGGCGGTAGAACTTGAAGAGTTGGGCGCGGGAGGGTGAACCAAATTGCAGTGGTGAAAGGTAGATACACCCTTTGCTCTTCTTCCTTGGAACTCGATCCCGGATGAGTGAAATCAGTGTATGGTAATGGTTGGCGTTGAGGGAGTCATCGGTGACAAAATTTGATGTTATTTCAATATTTCCATACCGATCATTGATATCCTGAATGAGGTCGAACGCCTCAGTTACCAGTTTACCCGTCAGTGGTTTTCCCAGCATGTCGAGGGTGTCCTGGTCTGCAGACTCGAGCCCAACATTGATATAAATATCTGGAGCGATGGTGGCCAGCTCATCAAAGAGTGAGGTTGGAGTGTTAAGTAGTGAAAAAACTGAGCCGAAGAGGAAGATATTGGAACCACTGCACCAGGATTCCTCAAGGCTGAGCTTGTCGACTGCTTCACGGATGGTAAACAGTAACTTTTGGGGACCACCATTTAAACCGTCATGTTCTCCGACAAACACACTATTGTAATTGTACAGGTCATCTGAGTAGGACTGCTGGAGCTGGTTGACCTGCTCGAGGATTTGTGAATCACTTTTAACCGAAAATAATTTGTTGTTTTTAACTTTGCAGAAACGACATTTGTAGAGACATCCTTCTGAAAGAGACAGCGGAATAACGTTGTAGTCGACATGCCTGGTGTCTGGTGGTAATACTGTTATAGGGCCTCCGTGGCAGAGTGTGAAATCTTTTGCTTTTCGCCTCAGATATCCCGGTGTTTTGGTGATCGCTGAGTCCAGAAACAGTGATACCTGCCTGTCGCGAGACTGAAGCGTGTCTCTTACCGTTATGAGATTCTGATGCCAGTTTCTTGTCGCTGATTTTATATGGCCATTAGTAAATGGCGTTCCGCCGAGAGCATTGTTGGTGGAGTAGGGCAGATTTGGAAGATAGTATTCACCTGTTGTTTCAAAAACACCAGTATATCCACCTGTAGAATAGTAAATCCAGTCATTTCCTGCTGTACGTTTGAGCCATTCGTGCGGATGGGGCCAGTCGGCAGTTTTGCCTATTATTCTGATAATTTCAGCGTTAAGGTTAAAATGATAGGTGAAATCAGTGGTCTCTAATTCAGAGTAGATGCCGGTTCGAACAGGGTAGCTGGCTTTTGTATATCTAATTTCACCATGTTTGAACAGCTGGACCCTGCAGTTGTTGAATTGATAACGGTGTTCCGGGTAGTTGCGGATCATGGCGGCTTATCTGGGTATACAGGTTGCTGGGATCAGGTGATTTTTTAAAAGAAGTTTTTACCGTAAAAAAGTCATTATTGCACTGAATAAAGAGGCAGCTTTGCGGATGAGGGGTTGGTGGTTTTACCATCAGTATTGATGGTGGATTCCATAGTGAAGAAATAAATTGACTTTTATTAACGGATAAACCCTTGTCTTTCTGGAATGTCTGCTGTATTGTAGGCCAATGCCTAACGCAAAATAGATCAAGCATAGTGTTTTTCGTCACTTCTTTTGCAGTTTTCCTGCATCTACGTTGCCGATAAAGATTGTTGCAGATCAGGCTCCAGCGGTAGATGCACAGAGAGTTCCTGTTTATTTACCTTTGAGACATTTTGACGGCGAAGGTTTTGACCGTTTTCATAGTGCAATTGGAACAGCAACCCACGAGAACTATGTATCTGTTAGCCGTGGTTGATGCCAGGTTCCAAGAGGTAGAAGAACTTTGGCGGTTTAGACCTTTAATAAAAAAATTAGTTTTGGTTCAGCAACATTGTTGAGCTGGGTTTGTGGTTGGTCCGCAAACCGTGTTTATTGCCTGAAATTTTTTTCAGGCTATTGAAAAAAGGGGCTTAATTGGCCTCATATAAGACAGGAGTATCAGAAATGGCAGAGGGAACAGTAAAGTGGTTTAATGATGCAAAAGGATTTGGCTTTATCGAGCAAGATGAGGGTAAAGATGTATTTGTGCATCACTCCGCTATTCAGGCAGACGGCTTCAAATCTCTTTCAGAAGGGGAACGCGTCAGCTTTGAAGTAGTAGACGGTCAGAAAGGACCAGCAGCTCAGAATGTTGTAAAACTATAGCAGTGTAAAAGGCAGCAGCAACGTCAGGTTGCTGCTGCCTTTCTCTTCCTCAGTACCTTCCGTTTTCCCCTCTCTTCTATTACAACTGTTCATCTACGCCCCAGCTCCTCACCATTCTTGTCTTTCCTTCTGTCTGCTATTGGACAACTGACAACGCTTCTCTGATTTATCCTGAACATAACTCCATCCTATCTGTAAATTATGTACGGTTAAAAGGTAAATATATTTAGCCACTTGAAGAAAAATATCAGGCTTATCCGCTGAATAATTAAAAAAGAGATTGTCATACCTCTCAATTTCCATGATAATGGTACGGTTTGTTGTATGCAGGCCATAGTATTGACTACTCGAATTAACCTGATCGGTACCCAGGCTTTGTGGCTGGTAATGTGTGAGTAGCCGCTTGTACAAGCAGTCAGGGACTGATCTGAAGGAGGTTGTTTTGACAAGAAGTGCCCCCGGACAGGAAAGAACAGGATCGGTATTGGTTGTTGGCTCTGGTATAGGGGGGATGCAGGCTGCACTGGATCTCGCCAACAGTGGTCTCCTTGTTCACATGATCAATGACGAACCGTCAATTGGCGGGACAATGTCCCGTCTGGACAAAACATTTCCAACTGGCGACTGTGCCATGTGTATGATCTCTCCACGCATGGTTGAGAGCAGTCGACATGCCAATATAAAAATGCACACCATGACCCGTGTCCTCTCTGTTGAGGGCGAGGAGGGAAATTTTTCTGTCAAGGTGGAGCAGAAAGCCCGATATGTAGATCCTGATCGTTGTACCGGTTGTGGTGCGTGTGAGGAAAAATGTCCAAGCCGGGTTCCGAACGAATTTAATCAGGGACTCGATAAGCGACGGGCGATATATGCTCTTTTCCCTCAGGCAGTGCCGAATACCCGAGCAATTGATCCTGACCACTGCCTTTATCTCACCAAAAATGTCTGCCGCAAATGTGAGAAGGTCTGTGACGCCATTGCCATTAACTTTGAGGATACTGACAAGCAGTATGAACTCAAGGTCGGTTCAGTCATACTTACTCCGGGCCTGAAAACATATGACCCGGCCATTCGGCAGGAATTCGGTTACGGCAGGCATGAAAATGTCGTTACCGCCCTCCAGTTTGAACGGATGCTCTCAGCTTCGGGGCCTTGCGGAGGGACGGTCGAGCGCCCGACTGACAAAGGGCACCCAAGACGTCTGGCCTGGATTCAGTGCGTTGGCTCCCGGAATTCCCATAACGGCAATGCCTGGTGCTCATCGGTATGCTGCATGTATGCCGCAAAACAGTCTATCATTGCCAAGGAACATGATCCAGAAGTTGAAGCAACCATCTTCTACATGGAAATGCGTGCTTTTGGAAAGGATTTTGACAAGTATGTCGATAAGGCCAAAAATGACGGCGTAATCTATAGAAGGGCCATGGTCTCGGAAATCATCGAGGATCCCGAGACTAAAAACCTGACTATTCACTATATAGACGAAGAAGGGAATCGGATAAACGAAGAATTTGATATGGCGATTCTGTCGATAGGCTTTGAACCTCGTGAAGATTCCAAGGAATTCTCTCAGATATTCGATATAGAAACTGATGAGTATGGTTTTGCAAAGACCTCAAAGCTTGCACCCGTTGAAACCAGTCGACCGGGCGTCTATGTGGCTGGAATATATTCCGGACCAAAAGATATACCCGAAACAGTGACCCAGGCTAGCGGCGCATCTGCACGAGCCATGTCACTTCTTGGAGAGAGTCGCGGTCAGGAAATTGAAGAGGTGGTCCTGCCACCTGAGCGGGATATCACCGGTGAGGAACCTAGGATCGGCGTCATTGTCTGTCACTGCGGAGTCAATATTGCAGGAACCGTTGATGTCAAGAAAGTTGCAGAGGCAGCTGCCGAACAAGCGGGTGTGGCACATGCAGAGACGATTATCTATGCCTGTGCCCCCGATGGCCAGCAGAAGATTCGTGATCTTATCACAGAAAAGGGCTTGAACCGCGTGGTAGTCGCCTCCTGTACTCCACGAACCCACTCACCGTTGTTCCAGGATACAATCCGGGAGGTCGGACTGAATAAATTCCTTTTTGAGCTTGCTGACATTCGGGAACAGTGTTCCTGGTGCCACAAGGATGATAAGGAATTGGCGACTGAAAAGGCCATCCAGATAACCAATATGAATGTGGCAAAAACAAGACTTCTGGAGCCGGTCAGCCAGAACTCCGTCGGGGTTGATCATACGGCACTGGTTGTCGGTGGCGGTATCGCTGGCATGACCGCCTCTCTTTCTCTATCAGGGCAGGGATACGGCGTTCATCTGGTGGAACGTGAAGCTGTTCTTGGCGGATTGATTCAGAAGGTTCGGAGAAACCTTGAAGGCGATGATGTTCAGGCCTATTTGAGCACTGTTATTGATCAAGTGGAAAAAGATCCATCTATTACCATTCATAAAAACACAGTTGTTGACAATACCGACGGATTCGTTGGTAATTTCAACACCACGCTTGCCAGTGGAGAAACTGTCGACCATGGTGCCATTGTGATCACCACAGGGGGCACGGAGTATGAACCGACCGAGTACGGCTATGGTTCGTCTGATGCTGTTATCACCCAGCGTCAGCTAGAGGACCTGCTTGCAGAACGAAGCCCCTCAACTGAAGAGACCTACGTGATGATCCAGTGTGTCGGATCAAGAGAGGAACCGACCAATTATTGTTCGCGAATCTGCTGTCAGGATGCCCTTAAGAACAGTATTGCAATTAAGGAAAAATCACCTGAAACGCAGGTTGTAATCTTGTATCGGGACATGCGTGCTTATGGCCTGAAAGAAGATTACTATAAGAGGGCGCGTGACCTCGGAGTCCTGTTCTTTCTCTTTACTCCGGACCAGAAGCCTGAGGTGACTCCGGCTGAGAAAGGATGTCGCGTAAGTCTTCCAGGAAAAGTTCTTGGCAAGGAGATCCTGATCGATGCAGATTATGTGGTGTTGTCGACAGGACTCAGGGCACAGCCCGATTCCAATGAATTTGCGAAAAAATATAAATTGACCTGTAATATTGATGATTATTTCATGGAGGCCCATGTCAAGCTTCGTCCGGTTGATTTTCCAAGTGAAGGATTTTTCCTGGCAGGACTCAGTCATGCCCCGAAAAATCTGGAGGAAACCATCAGTCAGTCACTTGCTGCAGCCGGGCGTGCAGGAGCGTTATTATCCCATGAACGCCTGACCGTTTCAGGTGTCATTTCCAAACATAACCGAGATCTATGCATGTCCTGCCTGGCCTGTTTCAGAGCCTGTCCGTTTGGTTCTCCATTTATTGACGAGGATGGAATGGTGAGTCATAACGAGGTTAAGTGCACCGGTTGCGGTATCTGTGCAGGTGTCTGTCCGGCAAAGGCATTTCAGGTTAATTACTTCAGGGATGACCAGATTAAGGCAATGATCGACTCTGTTACCGAGATCGATTGACCATAAACTCAAGAGGAACGAATGGTATGGCACCTGGTGAAGAATTGAAGAAAGAACAGGTGAGTCCGGAAATTAAACCCGAGAATGTACCTGCCGGCTGGAAGGCAAATATTATTGCCTTTGCCTGTCATTACTGCGCATTTGCCGCGGCTGACCTTGCAGGTGTAATGAGACTCACCTATCCACCCAATGTCAAAGTGATCAGGCTTCCCTGCACCGGGAAGCTGGATCAGGTTTATTTGATGCGCGCTTTTGAGCGGGGGATAGACGGTGTTTTTGTGGCGGGCTGACTCCAGGGACAATGTCATTTCCTGGAAGGAAATACCAATGCCACAAAGCGGGTTCAGCAGGTAAAAAAATTACTGACAACTGTCGCGGTCGACCCGGAACGGGTACACTTTTATAACCTCTCTGCAGCCCAAGGGCCCAGGTGGGCTGAGATCTGTACTGAGTTTACCGAAAAAATAACTGAGCTGGGGCCTTCGCCCATCTGGCTGGCACTTAAAAAGAAAGGTGCTGACCACCGTGACACGCAGGCTGCCTGATAGTGTGTGTTTCGACTGAACCACCTAGTTATTGAAGAAGGAGTTAATGAATTATGATAGTAGGGGAACAAAAACCGTTTGAAGAAATCTGGGAGATGATCAAGGACCACAAACAGCTTACCGTCTTCGGCTGCAATACCTGTGTCGCAGTATGCCACCAGGGGGGAAATAAAGAAGCTGGAATCCTGGCATCACAATTGAAAATGCGCGCCAGTCAGGATGATGTTGACATTGAGATAGTCGATAGCGGCATCGAGCGTCAATGTGAACACGAGTTTTTTGAGAAGACTGAAGAGTTGATTCAGGGATCAGAGGCGGTCCTCAGTCTGGCCTGTGGAATCGGTGTGCAGTTTTTGGCCTCAAAATATGAAAAAATGCCTGTATATCCAGCGCTTAACACTACATTCCTGGGTGATGTCATTGAAAGTGGCTATTTCACCGAGAAATGTCAGGCGTGTGGTGACTGTGTGCTTGGTGTTACAGGGGGAGTCTGTCCGGTAAGTCGTTGCTGCAAGCGTTTGTTTAACGGCCCCTGTGGAGGGTCGTCAAATGGTAAGTGTGAAATTTCAAAAGAACTGGACTGCGCCTGGCAGCTCGTTGTTGATCGCCTTGAAGCAATGGGCAAGATGGATGATTACGAGAAAGTTCAGCCATTGAAAGACTGGTCTAAGGACAGGGCTGGTGGACCTCGTTCATTTAAACTGGAGGATTTCTAATGGCTGTAGAGACAATTACTGAGAGCAAGCTTGAGAAGGTACTGAAAAGTGGGCAGCAGGCGGTTACCAGTGAATGTGGTCCTCCACGATCAAGCGATCCTGCCCATATCATCGAGAAGGGCAACCTGATTAAGAATCATGTTGATTCAGTCAATATTACAGATAACCAGACGTCAGTTACCAGATTATGCAGTCTTGCAGCATGTGTCCACCTGAAGCAGCAGGGGATTGATCCTGTTCTCCAGATGGTGGTAAGAGATCGCAACAGGATTGCCCTGCAGAGCGATATTCTTGGAGCGGCATCGTTCGGTATTCACAATATTCTCTGTTTGTCTGGCGATCATCAGAGCTTTGGTGATAGCCCCCAGGCCCAGAATGTTTTTGATCTTGATTCAATGCAGCTGGTTCAGACCGTAAGACATATGAGAGATGAAGGAAAATTTCTCAGTGGTGATGAAATAAAGGTTCCTCCCAGCATGTTTGTCGGAGCGGCAGCCAATCCGTTTGGTGATCCTTTTAAAATCAGGGTTCCCCGTCTTGCCAAGAAGGTTGCCTGTGGTGCCGAATTTATCCAGACTCAGTGTATCTACAATATCGATAAATTTGAGAAATGGATGGAAGGAGTGTGTGAGCGCGGCCTGCACGAGAAAGTTTATATAATGGCAGGAATTACCCCGATGCGATCAGTGGGTATGGCCAGATATCTCTCCAAAAATGTTCCCGGTATGGATGTACCCGATGAAGTAATCGAGCGTCTGAAAGGGGTTGATAAAAAGAAGCAATCCGAAGAAGGTATCACTATTGCTGTGGAGACCATCCAGCGGCTTAAAGAAGTAGAGGGTGTTGCCGGATTCCATATAATGGCAATCGAGTGGGAAGAGAAGGTTCCTGAGATAGTTGAGCGCTCAGGACTTTATCCGCGTCCGGAGGTTAATTAAAAGATGATTTAACGAAATTAAATCGCTCTGCACATCAAGGCCAGGTTACTCAAGGTAACCTGGCCTTTTTTTTTGCGCTTGATGAATGCAGATTTCCAAGTGTCCGAACGGACACGGCAAGATTAAATCAGCCTTGTGCTGTGGACAGGACATGACCTGTAAGATTTAGTCTTTTGGTGGTTAAATCAGTTTTTGCTGATACCGATTACCAGATTTGGGTAATTCCGGTTGTCAGACAAAGGGGGCTGTGCAAGCCCCCTTTGTCTGTTCTCACACTTCCATCTAGGCGCTGATTTTCTCCACTTTGACTGCACATACCTTTGTTTCAGGTATCTTGGCTATCGGGTCAAGAGCAGCGCTTGTCAAGACGTTGGTCGGGGTTTCAGCAAAGTGAAATGTCATTGAAACCAGTCCTGGCGGACAGATTGTGGTAAGTTTGGTTTTTACCTGGGTCTGCCCCCGACGAGAGGATATCTGTACCATTTCGCTATCGCTGAGACCAAGCTCTGCCGCGTCCTGAGGGTTGATTTTCAGGAATTCTTCACTGGCCAGCTGATCCAGGCCACCGACCCTGCGAGTCATACTTCCGGTGTGATAATGGAACAGACTCCTGTCTGTGGTGAGTATTAATGGATATTCGTCATCTGGAAGTTCAGCAGCATCTCTGAACGACAGAGGAATGAGCTTGGCCTTTCCACTGGGGGTACCGAATTTTTCGGTATGGAGAATAGGGGTTCCCGGATGGTTTTGATCCGGACACGGCCACTGAATGCCGCCTTCCTCCAGCCTTTCATAGGTTATACCTCCGTAACTAGGTGTAAGTGAGGAGATTTCTTCGAAGATCTCCTGTGGACTTGAGTACTCAAATCCCGAGGCACCAAGTTTCTGAGCCATCGCACAAACAATTTCCCAGTCAGGTTTTGCATCTCCAACCGGTGCAATTGCCTGCCGAACTCTCTGAACACGACGCTCTGTATTGGAGAAGGTACCGTTTTTTTCGGCAAAAGTGGCAGCTGGCAGTACAACATCGGCGAGCTGAGCCGTTTCTGTCAGGAAAATATCCTGGACCACAAGAAAGTCCATTTTTTCCATCGCTGCTATAGCGTGACTGGCATTGGCTTCACTGAGAACCGGGTTCTCACCGATCAGGTAGAGCGACTTAATGGTGCCGTCATAAGCGCCATCAAAAATTTCTGAATGTGTCAACCCCGGGTTTGGCGATAGGCTGACGCCCCAGGCCTGTTCAAATTTCTTTTGATACTCGGGTCTGTCAACTTTTTGATAACCAGGATAGACATCAGGCAGGGCACCCATGTCACATGAGCCCTGAACATTATTCTGTCCCCTCAACGGGTTGACTCCAGCTGACTCTTTACCCAGGTTACCGGTGACCAGTGCCAGGTTACTGATTGACCAGACATTGTCGGTTCCATGACAGTGCTGGGTGATGCCCATGCAGTAGAGAATAGCTGCCGGACCATTGCTGGCGTACATTCTGGCAGCTTCGGCTATCTGTTCCTTGGGCACGGTGGTTATTTTTTCAACACTGTCCAGATCAAATGCAGAAAGCGAGGCAGCGAACTCATCGTAATCCTCGCAATGCTTCTTCACAAATTCCAGATCTGCAAGCCCTTCATCAATGATGACGCGAATCATACCCATGACCAGAGCTACATCTGTTCCTGGTCTCTGCTGGATATGGAGCGTTGCATGGCGGCAGAGATCAATTTCTTTTGGGTTGGCAACAATCAGGTTGGCTCCGTTTCGGGCCGCTTTTTTTACCTGAAGGGCGATAACCGGATGAGCCTGGGTGGTGTTGGTGCCGATTGCCAGGATGGTCTTTGCACCGCTTATTTCATTGATAGAGTTGGTCATTGCGCCGCTTCCAAGAGCAGTGGCCAGACCGGCCACGGTTGGAGAGTGTCAGAGACGGGCGCAGTGATCAATGTTGTTTGTCCCCATCACCGCCCTGGTAAACTTCTGAATCAGATAATTGTCTTCATTAGTGATGCGGGCTGATGCAAGTGCTGCAAACTGATCGCCCTTATGTTGGGAGAATTTTTCTGCAATTTTATCCAGTGCCTCGTCCCAGGTGGACTCAACAAGTTTGCCATTCTTCTTAACCAGTGGTGTTGTCAATCTCTCAGGGTGGTTTATGAACTTGTACCCATATCGTCCCTTGACGCAGAGACTTCCCTTATTGACAGGGTTTTCCCTGTCGCCCTCAACACTGACAACCTTATCGCCTCGTACGCCGAGTTGTATTCCACAGCCAACGCCGCAATAGGTGCAGACACTTTTAACTTCACGCATCGGTTCAAGTGTATCTTTTGGCGACAGTGCCGCTACCGGACACCTGACCACACATTCTCCGCACGATTCACATCTGGAGTCAGCAATCGGTTTGTTGCCCAGTGTTGATATCAGGCTGTTAACTCCGCGCTGGGCGTAATCGATAGCGTTAATGTTTTGTAGTTCATCACAGGTACGTACACATATGCCGCACAAGATACATTTACTGTGGTCGATATCAAAGAACGGGTTTGATGTGTCGATTGGGAGCCTGCGGACAGACCTCCTGTATCGTTTAAGACCCTCGGGTGTGACACCGACATAATGAGCTACGCGCTGCAGCTCACACTTCGAGTCAGCTGAGCAGGTCAGGCAGGTCATTGGGTGATAGGCAACGATCAACTCAACCGAATTTTTTCTTATCTGCTGAACTTCCGGATCTTCGGTGCTGATGACCATTCCATCTTTAACCGGCTGCTTACACGATATTACTACCTTCCAGTCGTCCATTTTGACAACACACACCCTGCAGAGGCCTGCCGGGTGTAGGTCCGGATGGTTGCAGAGATTAGGAATGTACAACCCGTTTGCCTGGGCGGCCTGCAGGACTGTCATACCTTCCTGCGCACTAATCTGCAGTCCATCTATTGTGATGGTGACTTCACTCATTTAAGACACCTCCATTTTTTCTTTAGGTGTGACTGGTATCTTTGGTGATAGGCAGTCGACAGCGCTGAACTTCTTTGGACACTTGTCTCGACAGACACCGCATTGTATACAGAGTGCCTGATCGATTACGTGAACCTCTTTTTTCTCGCCTGATATGGCATCTACCGGGCATGCTCTGGCGCAAAGGGTACAACCCTTGCATCTTTCTTCATCAATTTTAAAAGAAATGAGCTCCTTACAGACACCTGCCGGACAACGCTTCTCAAGGATATGCGCCTCAAATTCTTCTTTGAAATAACGAAGGGTTGTCAATACCGGATTTGCCGCTGTCTGTCCGAGACCGCATACGGAACCGCCATGAACTGAGTGGCTCAGCTCTTCAAGCAATTCGAGATCTTCCTTCTTCCCCTTGCCTTTGGAGATATCAATCAGGATTTCCAGGATCTGCTTTGTTCCAAGTCGGCAGGGGACGCATTGTCCACATGATTCTTCCTCGGTGAACTGCAGGAAATAACGGGCGACATCCACCATGCAGGCATGCTCATCCATGATGACCATGCCGCCGGACCCCATGATTGTTCCAGCTTGATCAAGGGAATCATAGTCAACGGGCAGGTCAAGCATCGATGCGGGCAGGCAGCCACCGGAGGGCCCTCCGGTCTGAACTGCTTTGAATTTATGGCCTTTTGGAATGCCGCCGCCGATGTCATAGATAATTTCACGGAGGTTGGTACCCATTGGAACTTCGATCAGACCACTGTTAACGATGTTGCCGGTAAGGGCAAAAACCGCAGTGCCTGAGCTACTTTCGGTACCGATTGATTTGAACCAGTCCGCACCCTTATTTATAATATCCGTTACATAGGCAAATGTTTTTACATTGTTGAGAATTGTGGGTTTGTCAAACAGGCCGACTTCCGTTGTCCGGGGGCGTGGCGCAACACGCGGCATTCCGCGATTTCCTTCGATTGAGAGCGTGAGAGCGGTCGATTCTCCACAGACAAAAGCCCCGGCTCCCTGGAAGATTTCCAGTTCAAAATCAAAATCTGTACCCATGATGTTTTTGCCGAGAACTCCATATTCCTTTGCCTGTACGATCGCTTTCTGCAACCTGACGACGGCAAGCGGATATTCAGCCCTGACATAAATGTATCCGTACTGGGCACCAACACTATAACCAGCGATTGCCATGCCCTCAATTACCGCCTGAGGATTACCCTCAAGGACAGAACGATCCATGAATGCACCCGGATCTCCTTCATCACCGTTACAGACGATGTATTTGGGTGTTGCTTCAGCCTGGAGGCAGCCAAGCCATTTTCTGCCCGTAGGAAAGCCGGCACCACCTCGTCCCCGCAGACCTGACTTGGTGACAATGTCTATTACTTCTTCCTGGCTGAGATTTCCGAGGATATGTGCCAGGGCCTTGTATCCATCTACCGCAAAGTAGTTACGGATATCTTCCGGGTCGATTGTGCCGCACCCCCCGAGCACGATGCGCTGCTGACGATTATAGAAGGGTACATCATGCTCTGTTACCGCATGACCTCCATCTGCAGTCTTGAACAGCAACCGCTCGACGACCGTATTCTCGTCAAATGTTGCCGTTACTATCTCAGGAACATCTGAGGCCTTAACCTTGGTATAGAAGGTTCCCTGGGGTTCAACACGCAGCAGCGGACCCATCTGGCAAAAACCGTGACAGCCGCTGTGTGCTACTCCGGCATCGCTTTCCTTGCCTTCAAAGAGCAGTTCGACACCCACATCGATACCCCTTTCACCAATGATTCGTTTCAATTCTTCATAGACTTTCATCGAACCACCGGCGATACAACCGGTTCCAGCGCACACGAGAAAACGAGTCTTTTGCCTGGCAAAGGCTGCCTGGCAATATTCTCTCATTTTTACCATCTCGGATGGTGAGTTTATTCGTAACATATTATATTAGCCTCCCTTACTCCTTGTAAGTTGCTAGAATCTTGTCTAACTTGCTGGTTTCGACCTGTCCGTGGACCTCTTCATTTATGACCACTACAGGAGCGAGAGCACAGGAGCCGACACAGGCTACGTTCTCAAGGCTATGCTCGTAATCTTCAGATGTGGAACCGCAGGAGAGACCCAGTTCACGTTCAAATGCGTCGAGAACCCGCGCTGCGCCTTTGACATGACAAGCAGTACCGGAGCAGACTTTTGTCTGATTTTTTCCCCTTCGGGAAAAATAGAACTGGGCATAAAATGTGGCAACCCCGTATACCTGGCTCTCCGGGATGCCTGTTGACTTCGCAACAGCCATCATGGCATCTTCCGGCAGGTAACCAAGCTCTTCCTGCACCGCCTGCAGTATTGGAATAAGTGCGTTGTTTTTACCCATGAAGGGCTCGAGTACTGCACTCAAACGTTCTTCCATCGTGACGTCCTCCTTCTATTTATAGGTCTTAATAACGTTTGCTACTCTGAAACAAAAATTCTACCAGCCAAGGGTCAGATAATCATGGATGGAGTCGGCGGCCTGCCTGCCCGCACCCATGGCCAAAATAACGGTAGCTGCACCCGTGACGATATCACCACCTGCCCATACACTTTTCTTGGTGGTTTTACCTGTTTTTTCATCAGTCATGACATATCCCCAGTCGTTGAGTTTCATGTCCGGGGTCTCACTGGTCAACAGCGGATTTGCGCCGGAGCCGACGGCAACGATACAGAGGTCGCAGTCCATATGAAACTCTGATCCTTCAATTGCGACCGGGCGCCTCCTGCCTGAGTCATCAGGTTTCCCCAGTTCCATCCGCAAACATTCCATTCCGCTAAGGCGTCCCTTGTCGTTACCAATATATTGAGTCGGATTGGTTAACAGAAACATCTCGATACCCTCTTCTTCAGCATGATGGATTTCAGCCTGGCGGGCAGGCATCTCCTGGCGGGATCTTCGGTAAACAATTTTTACATTCTCTGCACCGAGGCGCATGGCCGTTCGAGCCGAATCCATTGCCACATTGCCTGCTCCGAGTACAACCACGTTTTTGCCCATCGGAATCGGTGTATCTACCTCAGGGAATTTATATGCTTTCATCAGGTTGGCTCGGGTCAGATATTCATTGGCTGACAAAATACCCACCAGGTTTTCCCCCGGCAGGTTCATAAAGCGAGGAAGTCCGGCCCCAACCCCGACATAAATGGCCTCGAAACCCTGTTCCAGTAATTCATCCAGTGAAACCGTACGGCCGACCACTGCATTACACTGGACTGCAACACCGAGCCTCTCAAGAAAATGTACCTCCTGAGCAACGATATCTTTTGGCAGCCTAAATTCAGGGATACCATAAACCAGAACTCCCCCGGGCTTGTGAAATGCTTCAAAAATAGTTACCTCATGCCCTTTCTGAATCAGGTCTCCAGCTACGGTCAGCCCGGATGGGCCGGAACCGACAACGGCAACTTTTTTGCCGGTAGGAGCAGCTTTTGGAGGGAGCTCTCCAGTACCATATTGCCGTTCGTAATCGGCACAGAATCGTTCCAGGTTGCCAATGGCTACCGGTTCTCCCTTCCTGCCAACAATGCATTTCCCCTCACATTGGATCTCCTGGGGGCAGACGCGTCCGCACACAGCGGGAAGTGCGTTTTGGCTCCACAGGTTACGAATCGCTCCGGTCATGTCTCCCTGGGCCAGCAAGTCAATGAAACCAGGAATATCTACTCCGACGGGGCAGCCGGCAACACAGCCTGGCTTTTTGCATTGCAGACAGCGTGCAGCTTCCTCCTGGGCCATTTTGGGGGTGTAACCGGTCGGTACCTCCAGAAAATTTCTGGCTCTGATTTTTGCCTCCTGCTCGGGCATTGGTACTCTGGGGTTTTTCTTGGTTGCTACTTTTTCCGCCATTATTGCCTCCGTAAATATAAAACTGATCTCAAAGTGTCAGTACTATCGATGGACATGTGTGCTGACTTACAGCTGAAAGCGATCTATTTCGCGTCACGGATTGTGCAATAATCCTGGTGACATTTTTTTTCGTCTTCCATGTAGGCCTGAAGTCTGAGCATCAATTCGTCGTAATCTACCTTATGCCCATCGAATTCCGGTCCATCAACACAGGCGAACTTGGTCTCGCCCCCAACGGTTACCCGGCAGCCGCCGCACATACCGGTGCCGTCAACCATGATTGGATTCAGACTGACAAGTGTCTGAACATTGAATTCTTTGGTTATACCACAGACAGCTTTCATCATCGGAACGGGCCCGATGGCCACAACCTGCTTGATATCTTCCTGTTCAAGGATATCTCTCATCACCTCCGTAACGAACCCATGATGCCCATAAGATCCGTCATCCGTGCATACCCGAAGATCGTGGGAAGCCTCCTTCATCTGATCCTCGAGGATCAGCAGCTCCCTATTCCGGGCGCCGATAATACAGGTAACATCGTTACCGATCTCCTTCATGGCACGGGTAATGGGATGAAGAACGGCCACACCGGTTCCACCACCAACGCAGATAACTTTTCCGAGTTTTTCAAGATGGGTTGCTTTGCCCAGGGGGCCGATGATGTCCTGAAAACCATCGCCGACCTTCAGATCTCTGAACAGGGCGGTCGATTTTCCAACCACCATATAGATGATGGTAATCGTCCCTTTCTCTCCATCAGTATATGCCATGGTAAGGGGAATCCGTTCACCATTCTCGTCTGCTTTCAGGATAACAAACTGACCGGGCCGGGCTTTCTTGGCGATGAGAGGAGCCTCAATTTCATTGAGGATTACCGTTCCTGCTGCCATTTCTTCGCGTCTGACAATTTTAAACATGTTACCTCCAGGCTCTCAAAATTCATCAATTAAAAAGCAGCCCCATTGCGATTGACGGCTCTGGCACCATTACCGGCACAAACAATAATGGGCTGATGCTTTGTTAGGCGTTGAAAAATCATGTAAAATTCAAATAGAACAATTTCTAAAAATACCCTTTTTGACTATTCTTTTCAATCATGTTTTGTCTGAAATTCGAACGCATTTCCTTGATATATTAGATAAGAATTATTGAAAAACTATTGTTTGAACTTTGGTACTGAAATGATTTCGGAAGGCAGAGCAGATTTCTTGCCGGTTTGGTAATGACCTGATAAACGATTGTGATAATAACAACGGTGATTCGGATGACATTGATGAACGGGGTCAACAATCACTTCCATGGCTGAAATCGTAGAAAAGAGTTGTCTGGCTGACAGGTATACGTTAGGATTCCAGATATTTTGAATGAGGCCGGGAATCAGCCGGCGGGCATGGACAATCAATAGCGCTGTATTTAGTGCCTTATTCCTGAAAACCTATTATAAAAAACAAGAAATCATGAGAGAAGTGTTAAAGGCAGTTCTGAAATCTTCGTAACGAATTGTTATTGTTGTTTTATTAAGAATAAAAAGTGAGTAAATCATGTGTCAGATCAGTGTTTATGTAGAGAACGAAGGTGTGGAGGCGTTGCTGCTTGAAGATGTAACCAGCCTCAGTGTTGAAACAACCGGGGTCAAGGTATCGACCCTCTTTGATGGGCCGAGAGAAGTCGCCGATGCGGTAATTGATTCCATTGACTTCATGGCGGGCAAAGTGTTACTCAAAAAGACTGCTTGACAGAGCTGGACGAACTCATTTAGCTTAGAAGCAGGATTAGGATATCTAATGGATAATACAGAAAAATTAAGAGTCATTTTGCAGCACTGGATTGAGCATAATGCAGGGCATGTTGCTGAATTTGAAAAATGGCAGGGGACCATGAAAGAGGATGGCAAGGGGAAAATTGCAGCCTCCATGGGTGATGCCATTTTGCAAATGGATAAGGTGACCCATATTTTAGCTGACATTCTGGCAGATTGCGGTGGACCAAAAGAAGCAGCCGACCATCATCACCACCATCATGATTAACAGAGGCGCAAAGCCTTTAAATTATTGAGCACTCTGAATTGTTATCCAGTGTGACTCGATTTATTCTTCTTCCAACAAGAAAAGGAGTAACCAGATGAGAATCTCAGTTGATAAGAATGTCCTGGAAGTAACGCCTGAAAACGAGCAGGAAACTGCATCTCTTGATCTGTTGTGGAAAGTTGTTATTGACTGTAACGGAAATAATAAAAAGATAGTGCCAATGGGTCAGTTTGTCCCCGGTCACGATAGCCTCGCTCGCTTTCATATTGAAGGTGTTCAGGGTGGTGTGACAGCATACTCGACAGATCATAATGCTGCCGAGGACTGCACTTACTATTGTGATATCTGTAATAAGTACATGAATGTTAAAGCCGGCGATCCCGTACCACTTTGCTGTGGTCGAGATATGGAGACAATTGACTAAGACTGGCCAGCGGGTATGGGTGATATTTATCACCCATTCTCATCTGTTATCCTGAGCTAATCAGTCTTGCATGCTTGAGGGTCAAGCGCTGTGCCGCAGCCAGGGCATTTTACCTTTTTGCCCGCCTCGTCTGAGAAGATTTCAAACTCTTTTCCACAATCGGAACATTTAATTTTCACTTCAGTTAATGACTTATTACTCTCAAATCCGGGACAATGCTGGTCGCTCATCACTATTCTCCTCGCTACGGTTGTTGAGTTTGGGCGGCATCATTATGGTCAATAACGCTCCCACCTTTTTCGCTAAGAAAAAAAATAACACATGATGTCCGGAATTTACAGTATATTTCCGGATCCTTACAGTGCAAACACTCACTACAAAGATAATAATTGTGTTTTAAACAGACATAACTCGTTTCCCTATTCGGGTGATTTTTGCATGTTCCCATATCTTCCAGATGGTGTTAAATCATTGCCGATTTAGAATAAGTTCTTATTATTATAGGCACCTTCCTTCGGAATGACAGGAAAAAATGTAATAGGAATTAGAAAGAAGGAGTGCTTTGTTAATACCTCATACACTTTGAGATTGCCCTCTCATCCGATGAGGTCGATCTGATATACCGTTTAACTCAAAGTAAAACAGCTTACCAGGCCACGTCCTCTTCATTACGTGGCGAAAAGGAGTGATCGAAATGTCAATCATCTGTATTTCACGGGGCAGTTATTTCAGGGGGCGGGATGTGGCCGAGAGAGTTGCCGAAGATCTAGGTTATCATTGTGTTTCAAGAGATTCCCTGCTTGCTGCAAGTGAGGAGTTTGATTTCCCGGAGCTGAAATTGATGAGAAATATTCGACATTCCACACAGATTCTCGAACGGTACTCGTTTGGCAGGGAGCGATATATAAACTATATCTCTTCATCTATCCTCCGTCATTTAAAGAAGGACAATCATGTCTATCACGGCATAGCCGGTCAATTTTTCTTTTATGACATAAACCACCTGCTAAAGGTCAGAATTGTTGCTGATTTTGATGATCGGGTGCGTGCTGAAGCAGAACGTGAGAATATCTCTCATGACCAGGCACGAGCGCAATTGAAAAACGATGATGAAGAACGGCAAAAATGGGCGATGGTTTTGTACGGTATCGATATTGTTGACCCAGGTCTGTACGATATGGTTATAAACCTGAGTTCAATGGGGGTAGATGAAGCGGTTAACCTCATTACTCAAGCATCCAGGCAGAAATGTTTTCAGCCAACCGAGGAGACCAGGAGAAAAATACATGATCTTGCCCTGGCGGCCGAAATCAGAGCAGCACTTTTTGATTTTCCCACGGCAGGGGTGAGTGCCAGTGACGGTAGAGCCCACATCAATGTCAAGGCGCCTGAGGATCAGGCAGCGGCAATTACAATTCGAATTGAAGATACCGTGAAAAATATTGAAAACCTGAAGGAACTGGAAATCAGAGTGGACCCTTACTTTTAGGATCGGCGTGACTCTTTGCTCTGGAACGGTGGTGGTTTAAACAGATGATGCCCGGATTTAGTCCGGGCATCATCCTGCGGGGTTATTCAGGAAACTGATCTTAGATGCTCTCTTGCGCTGAGCGCAGGGTATTTTTCATGAGCATGCAGATGGTCATCGGTCCAACGCCACCTGGTACCGGAGTTATTTTTCCGGCAATCTCTTTTGCCTTCTCAAAGTCGACATCGCCTTTGAGAATAGCTTTCCCTGTCTTTTCATTCTTACCGACACGATTAACACCAACGTCAATGACTGTTGAGCCTGGCTTGATCCACTCCGGCTTCACCAGATCCGGAACGCCTGCTGCAACAACCAGTATGTCAGCCCGTTTACAATGTGCTGCCAGATCTTTTGTGCGGGTGTGGACAATAGTCACCGTACTGTTGGCACCAACACCTTTTTGTGCCATCATCATTGCAATAGGTTTACCGACAATATTTGATCGGCCCACCACCACAACTTCGGCACCTGAGGTTTCAGTACCGGACCGAACGATCAACTCCTGGATACCGGCGGGGGTACAGGGCAGAAAACGTACAACATCGCCGCCGATCATCAGCCGACCTACGTTAACAGGGTGAAAGGCGTCTACATCTTTATCGGGATCGATAGCATTCAAGACTTTTTTATCATCGATATGCTTCGGTAATGGCAGCTGCACAAGAATACCATGAATTTCCGGATCGTTATTGTACTTGTCGATCAGGGCGAGCAAATCTTCTTCTGGAATATCATCGGGCTGGTTGTCCTGAACCTCTTTGAAACCAAGTTTCAGGGCAGTCTTTACCTTGAGGGTAACATAGCTGATGGATGCAGGGCTCTCACCGACCAGAATGGTTACAAGGCCTGGGACTTTTCCTGTCGCTGCTTTCATCTCAGCTACTTCTTTAGTAATTTCTTCCAGAATTGCTTTGCTGATTTCGGTTCCACTGATAAGTTCTGCAGTCATATAACACTCCCTCCTTCAAAAAATGGTTTGTGTGCTTAATTCCGGGTGGCATCCATAGCGAGATACTGTAATGAATGCCAGAGGATCCAAGCAACTGACGAATACCTCTCTGTTTTTCTCACAACATCGTTATTCTGTCAACAATATAGTAAAAATCACATTTATAAGAAAAGTTAATTTGGTGGATTTGAAGGGGCGCTGCATGTTCTTCAGCCTGGCTTGCTGGGATCTATCAGGGGGAAATAATTGATATACGGCAGCGAGAAGGCAACTCCTTTGTCAAATTAAGCCTCTTGACGGACTGGAGGCGTGAGACAGGCAGATGCCCATGTGCTGACCCGGGTAAATCCTTTTCTTCGCTCAAAATTAATGCGGCGCTCCTTGGAAATACGTCTTTCAACACCACCCTCAGAAAAATAGTAAAGAGAGTACTTCTCTCTTCTGTCTTCACCTCTGCGACGGTCTAGATACGGGTCTCGTACCCTGAGGTGCTTGCTGGCTCTGGATTTTGGGTCTTCTCGTGTCATGAAATCCTCTGGAAACAATGTTTTCATGATGCATCATGAAGTCTGCTTCGATGATGCCCGCCTTCTATCAAACAGATCTCTTCCTGCTGCTTCTCATATCTGAGACCCTGATATAGTAACATATCAACTCTTTGAATGCTCGTCTCAGTCGAATGATTTCGGTTATCAGCACTGCAGCATTGGACTTTCTGAATGCTTAGGGGGAAAAAACTGGATTTATACTGATGATCCTGCCGCAGGGACTAGGCGTAAATAAATTGTCTGGCCAGCTGTTTTTATGATTTCTTTTACAGAGCAATAATTGATGGTGTATAATCAATTCTTGAAGGGAGAAGTTATTTGAATGAGTGAATGGAAGTTTTGTTCCTGCTTGATCCCGGGCTTTGCAGGTGAGATAAACGTGCTGTCAAGGAAAGATCAGAGGGTTATGGATTCTCTTAGAATATTACCAGGTGCCAATACTGTCAGTAAATATCTTGGTGCAGATAATGATAGATTAAAAAAAATCATCGGCATGCTTGCATCTAACGTAACTGCGGCTGCAAAACAGGCTGCTCAGGCGTTGGCTAAAGATCGCGAGAGAGTTTCGGATGTCGCAGATCACCTCGATGGTGAATTTATTCGCGAGCTTGAGGTTGACCAGGTAACTGAGATCGAGGAGATAGCCAGGATCAACAGCGAGCTTGAGCAATATTTCAATAATACCATCATGAAGCTGGCCTTCAAAAATTTTAATCTATCCCTGTTGAAACAACTGAGGGAGCTTGAAAAGAAAGAAGCTGACCTCAGAGAGCGTGAGCAGAGTATTGAAAAAATTGTCAATAAACGTATCTCTGAGCTAAGAGAACAGATTACCAGAGAGAGTACGACTGCCAGAGGGTTTTTTGAGAGCGCCCTGAGCAAGGCTGAGAAGGTATTTGATCAAAACAAAATCACCCGGTTTGCTTACTCCACAATCTCGATATTTCAGGAAGAATTTTTTGACCTTCAAGGGACCCATGATGTGGAGCATATAACCAAGCTTTACCAGAGAGCAATCGAACCCTACCAGATCACCAAAATGGTCATGGATAAAGATGGAACGTTGAAAAAAATGTTAACCAATCAGTTCACGGAGGAGTGCAGTCAGGATCTCTTCCTGTTCTTTTATAAATACTTTAATGAGCTGCTGGAGATACAACATAATGAGGGGGAGTTACCGCCAGTAGCCGATGAACTTGCCCGTATTTTCCAGCGAAAGAAAAAAGATGTCTCTGAAATAATTTCTGAAATGCAGCGCGGAGACAAATTTTCCTGAGCTGTTATTCTTTCTGACCGTAACGGTTGTAAGATACCCGGTCGAAAAGCAGTGTCGACATGTCGTGTCCCGGTTTCTTTTCCGCGGGGTAGCCTATTGCAATAATGGCTTCAACGACCATGGTATCCTCGAGACCGAGCAGTGTCTTGACGTAGCGTTCTGAGCTGCTGCTGTCGGCATGATCCCTGAGCCGTATCTGTATCCAGCAACTGCCGAGATTGAGATCGGTAGCTGTCAGGTGCACTATCAATGCTGCAATTGAGGTGTCCTCGACCCATACATCTGATTTTTCAGGATTGGCGCACACGGCAATGGCAAGCGGCGCACTTTTCATAAATTTAGAACCATGTGCTTTTGACTGGGAGAGCTTTTCGATTACATCCTGATTGCTAACAACAACGAAGTGCCACGGATTCAAGCTTCTTGAAGAAGGTGACCGCAGCATTGCCTCAATGAGGGTATCTATCTTTTCCTTCTCCACCGGTTTTTTATCAAATTGACGGATCGATCTTCTGGTACGTAGGAGATTAATCATTGGTATTTCCTTAGTCATGTTGGTGGCTGTTATTGAATCGGGTAAGCGTTTGCTGTTTATTAAGTTATTGATCCTGATCTACATCATCATCCTTTATCTCCCCGCCTGGAAGCTGGCTCCATTTATTGTAGACGAAAAAAGAGAATCCTATGATCATTGAACCGATGATAAGTGAGGGGATCGGGCCAATATAATCAGGGAGAAAGAACGCTATCATCAATAAAATCGCCAGAATTACGAGCATTGATCTGGAGTAGAAAAATTGGTTCATGTTCATCCTCTTTATTTATGAGCTTTCAGCACAAGTAATAAGGACATTGGCCGATTTTGTCGAGGGTCATGCTGCTGATTCTCTCCAGAAGTTGCCGTTGGATGTTTGTTCAATGTCACTTTAATCTTGACTTTCTGCTTGAAAAATCGTTGATTATTGCATTTCTATAAAATGAATGAGTATTCACTTTTTGACGTGATCAAAGTTTATATAAGGAGTATTTTAAAGCTATTGTAAAATCTATTGTTTTTTGATGAGAGGAGACTGATTTATGGGAGAAATCATTAAACAGCGCCCCTCGGCCGAAGAAGTATTGAGCACCCTTCTGGAGGGAAACAGGAGATTTGTTTCGGGGAAGTTGCAGCACCCTAATCATTGTGAGGAAGGCCGACAGGGGGTGGCTGCGGGACAGGAACCTATCGCCACTATTTTGACCTGTGCTGATTCCCGGGTACCACCGGTTGATATCTTTGACCAGGGACTCGGAGATATTTTTGTTGTTCGTGTGGCGGGAAACATTATCGGGGACCATACGCTGGGAAGTATTGAATATGCTGTTTCCTACCTTCATACTCCCCTTGTTCTTGTCCTTGGTCACTCTTTCTGCGGCGCAGTTGAAGCAGTTGCCAGCGAGGTAAAACTGGATGGCCACATGTCAACGTTTGTCCCTGCCATCCAGGCTGCTATTAAAAATGTCAAAGATGACGAAGGTGACCTGGTCAATAATACCGCCGGAGAACTTGCCAGGCAGATGGCTGACAAGATAGCAAATTCAGAACCGATAATTGCCGATTTTGTTGAGCATGGAAAGACCAGGGTCGTGCCGGCATATTACGATCTACACAGTGGTGAAGTGTCAATCCTCTAGTGTCATGTCAAGTTATAAATGGCGTAAAATTACGTGGCTATTTTCGTTTCCTGAAAGGCGCGAATGAAATATCATAGCAGCGCTATGTCACTGAAAGAGCAACGACGCCAGGAAGCGAAAATAGAGATTAAGATGCGTTATTTATTGTTTGACAGGACACTAGGCAGCATAAGATAAACAGATCTAACAAAGGGATATGTAATGATTTATAAGGTACTGCCATTTCTCGAATGGTTCAAAGATTACGGTTTTGGAAAATTCAGAGTTGACCTGCTGGCTGGAATTACCGTTGCACTTGTTCTTATTCCCCAGTCAATGGCATACGCTCAGCTCGCCGGGCTTCCAGCCTATTACGGGTTGTATGCGGCATTTCTGCCTCCCATGGTGGCGGCCCTTTTTGGTTCAAGCCGTCAGCTGGCAACCGGACCGGTAGCTGTTGTCTCGCTTATGTCAGCAGCTTCTCTGCAGCCATTGGCCACCGCCGGCTCTGCCGAGTTTATTGCCTATTCGATTGTCCTGGCGTTAGTCGTTGGTATCTTTCAGTTTTCGCTGGGTGTTTTACGGCTTGGGCTTGTTGTAAATTTTCTTTCCCATCCCGTTGTAAATGGATTTACCAATGCCGCAGCTATAATTATTGCTTCATCACAGTTTTCAAAGTTTTTTGGCGTCTACGTCGATAAGGCTGAACACCACTATGAAACATTGATCAGGGTCGGGCAGGCTGCTTTTGACTATACCCACTTTCCCACCATGATTTACGGTGTGGCGGCGGTGGCGATCATGGTCACCCTGAGAAAGATTAACCCTCGTATACCCAACGTATTAATCGCCGTCGCCATTACAACCGTTATTTCCTTTTTCAGCGGTTTCAACAAGGATGCATATGTTGACGTGTCAGCGGTGAAGGTGGGTGGTTTTGAAGAAAAAATAACTGAATTCAACCATTCTGTAGATGAAATCGAGAGGATTGGAACTGAGCGTGCAAATCTTGGCCCGGTTATCGATGAAGAAATCGCCCATCAAAAAGAAGCAGGACATGGCGGTGGCTCAATTGAGCTGATTAAACTGAATAGTCAGGTGGATATGCTGACTCTTCAGCTCAATGAGGCAAAACAATACTCCAGTGATATCAGAACAGAATTCCGCTATATGAAATTTAATGCGGTGAAGGAAGGGGACGGGTTTACCTTCTACGAGAAGGGAGCTGCTCCGGCAGGGACTGATATTGAAGGCGGCACCTGGCGGCTGTCGATTGGCAACAGTGTTCTTGATGCAACCAAGCTGAAAATTACCGGTGGTGGTGCTATTGTCGGTAAGATTCCGGAAGGTTTGCCGACGCTGCAGATGCCTGATTTGACTATGAAAACATTCCTTAAGCTGTTGCCGACTGCAATTATTATCTCGCTGCTCGGGTTCATGGAAGCTATCGCCATTGCCAAGGCTATGGCAGCCCAGACTGGTCAGAAACTTGATCCCAACCAGGAGCTGATTGGCCAGGGGCTCGCTAATATTCTTGGGTCAATCGGCTCCAGTTATGCCGTTTCAGGTTCTTTTTCCCGTTCGGCAGTAAACCTGCAGGCTGGAGCAGTCTCGGGGGTATCGTCTGTCATCACATCAGTTGTGGTGATCATAACCCTGCTCTTCTTTACCCCATTGCTCTACCATCTGCCACAGGCAGTTCTGGCTGCAGTTATCATGATGGCTGTTATCGGGCTGGTAAATACCCATGGATTTGTTCATGCCTGGAAGGCTCAATGGTATGATGGGGCAATATCGATATTCAGTTTTCTGGTGACGCTCTATTTTGCTCCTCATCTCGACAAGGGAATCATGGTCGGTGTTGCCCTTTCCATGACAATTTTCCTTTACAAATCGATGAGGCCCGTTGTTGCCAAACTTTCAATGAATGAAGAAAAAGTCTTGAAAAGCTCAGAGTATTACCGGCTGAAAGGCTGCAGGCATATCTCTATTGTGCGATTTGACGGTGCACTGTTCTTTGCCAATGCCAGTTATCTCGATGAGCAGGTCCTCAAGTTCCGTACCGATATGCCTGATCTGCGCTATATCATCCTTGATGCCAGAGGAATTAATGATATGGATGCATCCGGTGAGGAAGCGCTGGCCATGCTGGTTAAGCGCGTTCGAAGCGGAGGGCTTGGCTTTGCCATGTGCGGGGTGAAAGGTCAGGTTATCAGCGTCATGGAGCGAACCGGACTCTGGGATGAGATTGGTGCTGAACATATTTATGCTGACAGCCGTGCCGCAACGGCAGCAATTATTGATATTATTCACAACGACTCCGATCTGCCGGAAGGGGGCTGCGGAAATTGCCCGCTCACCCAGTACCTGCCTATTGATCCTGTTCAGGAGACCTCGTAGACATTCTGAAAGTGCTCCCGTCCGGCAAGAGCTGGGCGGGAGCACCGGAAATGGCAATCTTCTGGTAGTAACAAGACATTTCAAATTCACTTCAGAATCACTTGTTCAATGGGACCCTGAAGGGTTTCATTAGAATAACGTCAGAAAAATATTTACAAAACGGAAAATGGTTGTTAGATTCTGCTTGTTTTTCAGATTCGATCGTCAAAATGCGTTATCAGGGCGGTTGAAGTAAATGATTTCTGATGTTTACCGGTTATGATAAACCATTGAGGATAGCTGACCGGGTTCATATATCAGTTAAGTAAGGAGTTACAGAATCCTGTAACTCCTTACTTTTTTTATTTTTCCCTATGCATGTGCGCAATTGGGGACCGGTTCAAGAGCCGGTTTGTAGATAATGGTAGAGGATATAAGCCATGAATAAAGATTTAACGAAAGTACGTAACATCGGTATCAGTGCCCACATTGATTCAGGAAAAACGACCCTGACTGAGCGTATTCTGTTCTACACTGACAGAATTCATGCAATTCATGAAGTGCGTGGCAAAGATGGTGTCGGGGCAAAAATGGACTCGATGGAACTGGAAAAAGAGCGTGGTATTACCATCCAGTCGGCGGCCACCTATTGCTCCTGGAAGAATATTGACATCAACATCATTGATACCCCAGGGCATGTTGATTTTACTATTGAGGTCGAACGCGCATTGCGTGTTCTTGACGGAGCAGTGCTTATTCTCTGTTCGGTCGGCGGCGTGCAGTCTCAGTCAATTACCGTAAATCGCCAGATGACCCGTTATAAGGTCCCGCGTATCGCCTTTATCAACAAATGTGATCGGACCGGCGCCAACCCTGCACGGGTGACCAGGCAGCTACGTGAAAAGCTCGGCCTCAATGCACATATGATGCAACTGCCGATCGGATTGGAAAGCGATCTTGAAGGTCTTGTCGATCTGGTGACCATGAAAGCCATTTATTTTGATGGTGAGAATGGCGAAGTTATTCGGAAAGAAGATATTCCTGAAGCGATGCTTGCAGACGCCAAGGAGCAGCGTGAGCTATTGATGGAAGAGATTTCCATGTTCTCAGAAGAGCTGATGGAAGCAGTTCTGGAAGGTGGTGAGATTGATAGCGATCTGGTCTACGAGGCGGTTCGCAAAGGAACGCTGGCCCTGGAATTTACGCCGGTATTTCTTGGCTCGGCCTATAAAAATAAAGGAATACAAACCTTGCTGGATGCTGTTTCAGCCTATCTGCCCTGTCCCACGGACGTGGTTAATATTGCGCTTGATCTCAAGAACAATGAAGAGGAATTCCCGGTGTCAAACAGTGCTGATGATCCAAGCATCATGCTCGCCTTTAAACTGGAAGACGGACGGTACGGCCAGTTGACCTATGTCAGGACATATCAGGGGCTTCTGCAGAAAGGTGATACTGTTTATAACAGCCGAACCGGGAAAAAAGTAAAAATCGGGCGCCTGGTACGAATGCACTCTGACGAGATGGAGGAGATCGACTCATGCGGTCCTGGCGATATCGTCGCATTGTTTGGCGTTGATTGTGCCTCAGGTGACACCTTTACAGCGGGCAATATGTCTGTGTCAATGAGTTCCATGCATATCCCTGAGCCGGTTATCTCTCTTGCAGTTCTGCCGGTCGATAACCAGGCCCAGACCAATATGTCCAAGGCCCTGAATCGATTTACCAAAGAAGATCCAACCTTTAGAACCTATGTCGATCACGAAACAGGTGAGACAATCATTTCCGGTATGGGTGAGCTTCACCTCGATGTTTACATCGAGCGAATGAAGCGCGAATACCAGGCGTCAGTTGAGGTGGGAGCCCCGCAGGTTGCCTATCGTGAGACTATTACCAATCGGGCTGACTTTAATTATACCCATAAAAAACAGACTGGTGGATCAGGTCAGTTTGGTCGGGTGGCTGGATATCTTGAGCCGCTTGAAGAGGGGGAATATGAATTTGTCGATAATATCGTTGGCGGTGCTATTCCCCGTGAATTCATTACCTCCTGTGATAAAGGGTTTAAGAAAAGCCTCGTAAAGGGGTCTCTTTGCGGTGCAGCAATTACCGGAATACGGTGTGTCATAAATGATGGTTCGGCTCACTCTGTGGATTCATCAGATGTCGCTTTTCAGCTGGCATCAGTTGGAGCCTTCAAAGAAGGGTACATGAAAGCCAAACCGGTCATTATGGAGCCCATCATGAAAGTTGCAGTTGAGGGCCCTTCAGAATTCCAGGGAGCGGTCATGGGTAGCCTCAACCAGCGGCGCGGTATGATCATCGGTACCGTGGAGGAGGGTAACTATACTGTGGTCGAAGCGGAAGTTCCGCTCTCCGAAATGTTCGGCTACTCCACGACTTTGCGTTCACTGACCCAGGGTAAGGCTGAATTTACCATGGAATTTGCGACGTTCAAGCAGGTACCGAAGAGCGTCAGCGAGGAGCTTATTAAAAAATTCCAGGATGAAAAGTAAAACGACTGATTTCTTGTCAGGCGAAAATAGAGAAAGGAAATGGTCGGTTCATACTGATTATTTCCAGCTGCATAGACAGCTAAACAATAGGATAGAAAGAGGTTAACTGCCATGGGAAAAGAAGATCTGATTGCAAGCAACCCCCTGCGTGTTCTGGGGCTTGACAGAAAGGCAGAGGAAGGAAAGCAGAGTCTGGGGCTGGTTATGGCCAGAGCGGGGCTTGGTAAAACAGCAATTCTTGTCCAGATTGCACTCGACTCAATGATACGCGGCAATAGGGTGCTGCATGTTTCAACCGGGGAGTCTATAGAGAAAACCCGTGATCGATATGATGATATACTGGCACTCACATTGAAAGATCATTCGGTTGAAGATCTGGCTGAGGTCGGTCAAAAACGAATGATTATGACTTTCAGGGAAAACGTCTTCAGCCGTGCAGTACTGGAAGAGCGTTTACAAGACCTGATTCACCAGGACATATTCAAGCCCCACTGTTTGATTATTGACGGATATGATTTTGATGGCAATGGTCGTCAGGCAATGGAGGAACTTAAACAGCTCATGGCTGATCTTGGCATTTCAGTGATCTGGTTTTCTGCTGTCAGCCATCGTAACGATGACAGGGTAAGTGCCGATGGTGTGCCGGCGCCCTGCCATGCCATTGATGATCTCTTTGATGTGGTTCTGCTCATTAACCCTGATGATAAAATGATGAAACTGGATATTCTCAAGTGTGCCTATTGTGAAGTGGAACCGGGTACGACCCTGATGCTCGATCCTTCTTCAATGTTGATTAAAAAGTCTTGACAGGATCGACAAGCACCACCCGCTGATAGCGTGGAAATTGATTATGAAGCGGGCAGACCCTTGAAGGGGCGCCCGCTTTTTTTTTAGTGAGTTACTATGAAATTTCGTCCCTGCATTGATCTTCATAATGGCAAGGTAAAACAGATTGTCGGATCCACATTGGTCGATGAAGATCCCGACAACCTGAAAACCAATTTCACGGCATCTCAGCCACCCTCATGGTTTGCTGAATTATATCGAAAAGATGGTTTGACCGGCGGGCATATAATCATGCTCGGCCCGGGTAACGAGGGTGCCGCATCTGAAGCGCTGGGCACCTGGCCGCAGGGCATGCAGGTCGGCGGCGGTATTACCTCAGAAAATGCAGCCCTGTGGCTCCATCGCGGTGCATCGCATGTTATTGTTACTTCATGGGTCTTTCGCGATGGCAGAATAAATGAACAGCGGCTGAGGGAGCTAACGCGGGAAACAGGCCGCGAGAAGCTGGTTCTTGATCTCAGCTGTCGCCATCGCGGAGATGCGTATTATATTGTCACTGACCGCTGGCAGAACTTTACCCAGGAGATAATTGATGAAGCAACCCTCAAAGAGCTGGCTGGCTATTGTGATGAATTCCTGGTTCATGGTGCTGATGTAGAAGGTAAATGCGAAGGCGTCGAAGTGGAACTCGTCACTAAACTGGGTAGATGGGTGACGATACCGACAACATATGCCGGCGGTATCAGGGATATTTCTGATCTTGACCTTATCAGAACAAGCGGACGAGGTAAACTGGATGCGACCATCGGCAGCGCGCTTGATATCTTCGGCGGCAGTCTCATCACTTACAGGGATGCGGTAGCCTATCACCACCGATACGGAGGGTATAATGGCTAAGCAGGCTCTCCCTTCTGCATCGGCAGAGAATTCCAGTAACGGTGACAATCTCACAGAGCTGAAAATTTTTGTTCCCGAAGAACTGGCCAGAGCCTGGCAGCGCTGCTCCTGGCTGCTGGTTAACGATACAGGGCGGGAACGCACCGACATCATGAAGGAAATGGTGAATGACTATCTCGTTAAATATGGATGTTAATGGCTCCTGACGCCATTTGATCCCCCTTTTCTTCCTTTTTTCTCTATTATGCCATAACTGTCTTACCGGGATGAAAAACGGGCCTGCCATGCTTGACCTGTTCTTAATAGTTCGATACAATAATTCAGTGAACGTTATAAGTATTTGATCTTCAAAGATTGTTCATACATTTTTGGGAATTTGTATATGCACATTGATCAGGATGCTCAACGCAAGCAGGTTGAAAAGTTTATTCGGAGAATACCAAGTTTATCAACAACTGTGGGTAAAGTTCTGGAGATCTGCAGTAAGGCCGAGGCGTCTCCAAATGAACTGAATAAGGTTATTGCCCTCGATCCTGTTCTCACTGGACAGGTACTCAAGTTGATTAATTCTGCCTATTATTCTCTGGTAAACAAGGTCACCTCACTAACCAGGGCAATAACCATGCTCGGCCTGAACACGGTCAAGAATATGGCCCTGTCAACCGCAATTATCAGGACCGTGTCAGGTGCAAAAAAATCAAAAATCCTACCAACCAAAAAATTCTGGGCTCACTCGATCAGTGTTGGGGTGAGTGCAAAGCTCCTGGCCGGGGCAAAGGATATACCGCTCATGGAAAGAGAGGAGTACTTTATCTCGGGGCTGCTTCATGATCTTGGCAAGGTTCCATTTGATGATGATTATATTCACGTGCTGAGTAAGGCGAAGCGGGAGCAGATTCCGCTCATAGAGGCAGAGCGTGAACTGATGGGAATCGATCATCAGGAAGTCGGCCTGATGATCGCTGAAAAGTGGAAGTTGAATAAAGCGATATCAGGCTGTATCGGCAACCACCATGATCTCGATAAGCTCGACGAGGAGTATCAGCGGCAGGCAGCTTTCGTTGCTCTTGGCAACCTCTATTCAGCTATTTATGATATCGGTTTTGCTGGTGATATGTATCCATCAGAGAGCGAAATAGAGAAACTTCTTGATTTGACAGATCTCACCTGGCACGAGTTCGCCAATATCAGAGACGATATAGATATTGAGATTCAAAAAGCCCAGATTTTTCTGCAAATCTAGTTCAGCAGCTATTTTCCAAAAGGATACGGATAATGAAAGTGAAGTTCTGGGGAGTCAGGGGAACCGTGCCCTGTCCTGGGTCAAGTACAGCAAAATATGGAGGAAACAGTGCGTGCATCGAGTTGCGCGTGGGGTCTTCAAACAGAATTGTCGTAATCGATGCGGGATCAGGTATACGCGACCTGGGCAACAATCTGATAGAGAACGATTTAGCCAACGGTCCACTGGATATAATGTTGTTTCTTACACACACCCACTGGGATCATATTATGGGATTTCCTTTCTTTACCCCGATATATATTCCCGAAACAAGGATGAAAGTGTATGGCCCGGTGACGTTTGAGGATGATCCGCTGTCAGACGTGGTTGGTGGACAGATGAAGTATCGATATTTTCCGGTAAATTTGGGCGAATTGACATCTGAAATCGACTATATCCGATTGACAGAGGCTCCATCTATTGATCTTGGCGGTGGATTAACCCTGAAGACCAAGATGCTGAATCACTCCATTACGGTACTCGGTTATCGTTTTGAGTATAACGGCAAAGTATTCTGTACCTGCTATGATTGTGAACCGTATCGGAACCTGTTTATAACTGATCCGCAGCATCCTGAATATGACGAGGCAATGGCCTTTGAAGGTGGTCTGGTTGCAGATGAGCAGAATGAAATGCTCGAGCAGTTCTTCAGTGGTGCAGACCTGTTGATTCATGACAGTCAGTATACCGAGAGGGAATACCGCGATAAATTTGGCTGGGGCCACTCTTCAATCGATCATGCTGTTGCCTCGGCAACCCGCGCCGGGGTCAAGAAACTTGCGCTTTTTCATCATGACCCCGATCGTACCGATGAGCAGCTAGACGAGTTGTCAGAGATCTATTGCGCGCCAGGGAAATTTGGTGATACAGAAATATTTTTTGCCCGTGAAAATATGGAAATAGATTTGTCCGAGTGAATGATCTGTCAATAGACGAATTGCTTAATTGCCGCTACGACGTCTCTGTCGGGTTGAAAGAGAAGCTGCGGCGGGGCGGGGTACGGCAGCGCTAACTCTTCAGCAAAGGGAGTGGCGGCGATATTGCGATTGTAGGCCTCCACCATCAGTCTTTCCAGGTTTACGGTGTCTTCAATGTTGTAGGCCAATAACGTCTCGAGGGCTGCCTGATTATTCTGTCGTTCATATTCTCGCCAGAGGATAACGGCGAATGATCCATCAATACCGTCGAGTGTACCTCTATTTATTCCCATCTGTTTCTCGCATCCTTTGAGTCCTCCTTTGCAGCCCAGCCTGGCAAGAATATAACGCAGATCAATTTGTGCATGGTCGAGTTTTGTTCTGAAAAACCGTTCAATGAACGGTATATCAAAAGAGATGCCATTATAGGTTATGATTACCTTGAATCGCTGAATATCTATAATGAAATCATCCAGATTTCGGCCGTTGACGTAGGTTGAAATCTCGCTGCCGTCATAGAGCGCGATTGTTGTAATTTCGGCGTCCTCGCCAAGACCGGTCGTCTCAATATCAAGGTATACGCTTGAGTCACGGAAATGCGGGAAAATCCGCCAGACATCAGCAGTTTTGAGATGTCGAGTAAAGAAGCGAGGATCCGACTCCAGCGCCAGCACAGAATCATAAAGGAACCGCGATATATCGTGCGCACTTACTCTGGCTACACTATCGGGATTCTGGATTAATTGTTCCCACGAAGTCAGCCCCTGTCTCCAGAGATTTTGTTCAGTTGCATGCCCAATTCCGGGGATATGACAGAAGGTGGCCGTTAACATGTTGTTTGGGTGCTCGTCATGTAGTCCATCACTCATATCGGGATATCTTTTTACGGAGTTTTTTCTGATTTCCCTGTCGATTTTTTTTATCCAGCCGCTTCTGGCGTGATGAGTGGGTTGGTTTCGTCGGTTTGCGGGGTTTTGCTCTTTTCAGTGTCGACCTGATCAGGGCTGTCAGGCGCAACAGGGCCTCCTCTCTGTTTTTTTCCAGGCTACGGTACTGTTGTGCCTTGATGATGATACAGCCGTCATTGGATATTCGATGGTCACGTGCCACCAGCAGTTTCTGTTTACAGTAATCGGGCAGCGAAGATGATGTAATATCAAACCTGAGATGTATTGCTGTTGATACCTTGTTTACATTCTGGCCGCC